>JAKABO010000026.1 GCA_021796835.1 Pseudomonadota bacterium
ATTGCAAAACGGCCACCAGCAATATGCCCGCCAGCGCCCCCAGAAGTTGACGTTCCCTTGGCTGGCGAGCGCCCCAGCCTTGCTCCAGGCGGACCCGCAGGATGTCGATGTATTCCCCCGCCGCCCTCACGGCTGTACCTCCTCGAGAAACCAGGTATCCTTCCCCTCACTCTGCCAGCGCAAATGCTGGCGGTTCGCTGCCTCGCCCAACCCAGAGGCCACCATCGTCCCCGCCGGGAAATGAACCTCCAGACGGTGGGCGCGATAAACCAATCCCACCGGCACCAAACCCGGTTGCTGCGCCAGCAGGGTCACCAGTTGTCCGGTCAGGCGCGGAAATTCGCCCTGCAACCCGTCCTGCGTGGTAGACCGGGAACGCTGCACCCAGGCATGGACCCATTCAGCGACAGCGCCATGAACGGAATCGGACAAGCCCCGTTGCGCCAGGATCCGCCTTTCCTCCCCCACCAGGTCATGGGCAGACCAGGCCAGTCTGCCCCATTCCAGATACAACCCCATGAAAGCCACCAGAACCGCCGTCCCCACCGCAATCAGGGCGCTCTTCCAGGCCGGCCCCCAGCGCGCCAAACCGCGTGCAGCCCATTCGAACTGACATAAATCGAGAAGGGAAGGAGCCGGGGCTGGCTGCGCCAGGCGTTCCATGAGCGAGACCGGAGACGGATCCAGTCCCTCTTCCCACGGCAACGCCCCCATTTCCTCCCGCCGTCCGCGTACGCCGCCTCCTTCCCCTGCGGCCTCTCGCCACCACCGCAGACTTCCTTCTTCCGCGGGGTCCAGTACCGGAAAAACCCACTCCCCCCGACACCCGACCGGTGCCCAATCGTGACTGGAAGACAGGACCAGTCTTCCAGTCCGGCCAGAAAATGCCCCATGAATGAAATTCATCCAGGTGCGTTCCATCACCGCCACGACCCGTCTGCCCAAGGCATCCGGGGCTGACGCAAGAGCACAGTGACACTCCTCCACCGGCCATAATATCTGGGGCTCGAGCAGATTGGGCAGGGCTTCGCGCCACCGTGCCTGGGGAATCCCGACCAGCAATGACTCCGGCACAAAGAGACGGGTGACCGCCGCTGCAGGCAGAATCCACTCATGAAGGAGGGCATCCGGCAATTCGTGGGGCAGTGCGCATCCCGAGCGCAGGACCTGCCCCTCGCCCCCCAGCAGACAAAACGGCAGGGGGACCCAACGCCATTCCGTGGAGGGCAGGTTCAAAGGCTTGTGGGGCAGGATCACCCGACAGGTCGTCACGCTCATGCGCCCCCGGTCAAATCCATACCGGGCGCCCAACCTCGGTGCCATTCCAGGATCTGAGTCATCTGCCCCACCCCCTGATGACGCGCCACCAGTGCCTGAAGTCGTTGCACTGCGCCGGGGCGACGCAACTCCTCCAGCACCCAGAAATAATCCGAACCGACCCCCAACTGGCTGACCGGAAAAGACCCCAGGTTGGGCAACAGGGTATTCACCCGCCGTTGCAGGTCGGCCGGATCGCTGAAGACCTGCTGCTGACGGGCCTGCAACAGGCCGGCCAGGGTTCCGGGATCCACGCCCAACACCGCACCCAGCACGCTGGCCGAAGCCGTATTGGCATTCACCCGGGTGGGGCGGGGCAAGAGCACGAGGCAGGATTCCAGCCGGGCCAGGGTCGCCGCATCGGCATCCGGAAACCAGGTACGCAGTTCACCCACGGTACCCAGCGGCAGGGGAGCACCCGCACTCTGATCGGTGACCTGCCGGGCTGGGAAAGGGTCGGGCGTGGAAGCAGGCACGGCGGCGGGCAACGCAGAGGAACGACTGGCCAGTATCTGGGCCGCAATCACGGGGGCGATGGCCGGATCCAGTCCCAGGGACTGCAACAAGCGCTGAAAAACGGCCACGCCATCGGGATCGATGGCCGTGGCGCCGACCCAGCCTGGATCAGCCCCCGCATTCTCAACCGTGACCATCGACATCAGATTGAAGCGGCTCTGGGCATCGAGAATACGCCCGGACAGGCGAATGCCCGAGGCGCCACCGCCCGTCACGCTTTCCAGAGGAATGTCCGTGATGGGCACGGCCCATACCTCCCCCGGATGGTCCACTGCCCCGGTGTGCAGCAAATCCTCGCGCAGAATGAGCCGGGCCCAGTCCAGCGCGCCCACTCCCATCTGTTCCGCTTCATCGCGCACGCGCTGGTTATCGAGCAATTTCATCCGCCTCTGTTCGTCCTGCATCATGCCATTGGCCAGCACAGCCACCAGAATGGCCAACAGCAAGGCCATCAAAAGTGCCGCGCCCCGTTCCCGTTTCATCAATCCTGCCCGGTCAGACAAACCTGACGCAGGGGGGCCGCCGTTCCCCCCAGAAAAATCTCCAGAGCCAGACCGCGCACCCGCACCGACTGCACGCTCAGAGCCGGATCCTGGGTGGCATCGACCCAGCCTTGTCCCCCCAGCCATGCCTGATCCTGCAGGTCCACCCCCCCCGCCACGGCCCCGGCACTCGCCTGCCCCCCCGAATTCCGGGGTAACTCACCCTGCAGTACCGCCTGCCATACGCCATTCAATTCCCCGCGTGTCGTAAGCGCAGAGGATACCGCCCGGCGCACGACTCCCCCTACCAGGGCGTAACTGACCACCCGCACTGCCCCCGCCTCATGCACCATCCAGGCCATCTGCCGGGTACCCAGATGAACCGGCACGCCCAGAACCCACTGATCGGGAGGAAGCAGCGCATGACAGTCCCGTTGCCACTGGTTGAACAGGGCCTGTGTGTCTTCCACCGCCAACCCCCGCACGTGCAGGGTGGACTGGGTGCGCGTCATCGACTCCAGCACGCGCCACGACATGAGCGCCATGATCGACATCAGGAGGGCAGCGATCATCACTTCCACCAAGGTGAACCCACGCATCCTACAACACCTGAGCCGGGCTGAGGGGCACCACGGTACTGACCCGCGCCAGGACCTGTCCGCCCCCTTCCAGAAACACGGTCACTTCCACCAGACGAAAGGAGGGATTGGGGGTTTCCTGCACATTTTCATGGCAATTCAGCATGAAACGCCCTTGCGGACAGGCAAAGTCACTTCCCCCAACGGCAGGCCATTGCCGGCTCAAACGCAACTCGTTCAGGGCATTGGTCGCACTCCATTGCGCCGCCAGACGTTCCGGCACCGCCTCCCCGAGATGGGTCACCCCTCCCAGGGCGCGCATCCCCGCCGCCAGTGCCACGGCCATGACGAACAGGGCCACCAGTACCTCGATCAGGGTAAAACCTCGCTCAGGAGTCCCAGTTGCCGATATCGGCATCATTGCCTTCTCCTCCTGGCTGCCCGTCTGCGCCCAGACTCCAGACGTCGATCTCGCCGTGCTGGCCGGGATTGGAATAGTGATAGGGGTGCCCCCAGGGGTCCCTGGGCAGGGTGTCCAGGGTCTGCATCCAATTGCTGGGCACCGGTTCCTGCGCGGGTTGTTTGACCAACGCCTGCAACCCCTGCTCGGTCGTGGGATAACGCCCCACATCCAGGCGATACAACTTCAGGGCCTGCACGATGCTGGCAATATCCTGACGGGCCGCCAACCTGCGCGCCTGGTCCGGACGATTCATGACCCGGGGCACGATCATCCCGGCCAGGATGGCAATGATGACCATCACCACCATGATTTCGATCAGGGTAAAACCCCGCGCCCGAAGACATCGGGACCCCCTCCTGACCTTTTCTTCACGAAGCACTTCTGTCCCCTTCTTCACGGTATTCCACCTCATCCCTGGCATGCATAAAGGAAGATCGGACCATACATCCAATACACCAATCCCGCAAGTCTACCGGTCCGCAAACGGATACCGTCAGGGGGGCAGGCACTGAACCAGCTGGCGCCAAACCTGGCGCCGGAAGTTCGGGTCTTGGCATCACAAAAACTTTCAGGTAAGGTACCCGGATGAAAAAAATGAACTTTGAGCGTTCCCTTCCGTTACTGCCACATGGGGTGGAGGTCGGCGGATGGCTGGTGGTCGTGGCCCTGGTCGGCTATTGGGGAGTGCAACTGGCGCGCCCCTTGCCTCACCTGGCCCCCCGCTCCGGAAGTTTGCCGCCCGAGACCGGCGAACGCCGCTGGGAAACGGTATTTTCTGCGCCGGTGGTCAACCTCCCCATCCAGGTATGGGGAATCATCACGTCGACCGGCGGCGGGGTGGCGTTGCTGGCCCCACAAGGAGAACCGGTTCGCGCCTGGCAAGCTGGCCAGGAAGTGCTGCCCGGCGTGTATCTGGTTCGGGTGGACAAGCGCAGCGTCACGTTGGCCCGGGGCGGGCAGGAAGAGACCCTGACCCTGACCGTTCCGTCGCTCCCCAAAGGAACCGTGTTTGCCCCGCCTCGCCTACATTGACCGGGGACGGGGTCTGGCCATCGTCATGATGGTGCTCTTTCATGGCTGCTATGATGCCACCTACTTCGGCTTTGCCCACTTCGACCTGCTGGGGTCGTTCTTCTGGACCACCTGGCGCACCCTGATCGTCACGCTCTTCGTATTCCTTTCCGGGATCAGCCTGGCTCTCAGCGCCCACCGTCCGGCCCACCGGGAACGCCGTCGTCTCTTCCAGCTGGGGCTGGGGGCCCTGCTGGTCAGCGGGGTGACCTACGCCCTGTTCGGCGCGCGCTGGATCTATTTCGGCGTTCTGCACTTCTACTGGCTCGCCACCCTCATCAGCCGTCCCCTGCTCGGGTTGCGCGGCAAATTGCTACCCCTGGGACTGTTGGCGCTGGGGGCAGGACAATGGGGAATAACGGCCATGGACCCACGCTGGCTCAACTGGATCGGGCTCGCCGCCCATAAACCAGCCACCGAGGATTATGCCCCGCTCCTACCCTGGATAGGGGTCCTGTGGCTGGGCATGTGGACAGGGATCCAGCCCTGGGCATCCCGCCCGCCAGGCACGTCCGCCCCCTGCCCGGCCCCCGATCGGGGGATCCAGTGGATGGGACGCCATGGGCTGATTCTCTACCTCATCCATCAACCCGTACTTTTCACGGCCTTTGAACTGGCCCGACAACTCTATCCGGTTCGTTGACTCCGGATCGCTTCGTCTGCGCCGCCCACCGGCGCAGATCGCCCTGCCCGGCGACCGTTCAGCCACCCAATGAAAGCCAGAAAAGCAAGACCGGAACCGATCAGTAAAATCCCGCCCACTTCTGACCGATGGAAAGACTCACCCGTCATCCAGCGCGAGGACAGGATCGCCACCACGGGCGTACCCAGCACCGACAGACTGGCCTCCCAGGCGGGAACCCGGTCCAGGATGTAGAGCCATAGCCACCAGCACAGAGCCGTACTGGCCAAGGCCATGAAGGCCAGAATGGCGCCATAGGTCCAGGTCCAGTGCGTCGCCCGCTCCGGAATCAGAACTGCCGCGCCCACCAGGGGGAGGGCCCCCAACGCCATTTGCCAGGCCGTCAGATTGAGCAGGTCCACCTCATGCCGCTGACGCAACCGCTTGACCAGCAGGGTGCCCACCGCCCAGCAAAAGGCCGCCAGCAGCCCCAGGCATTTACTGACCAGGCTGGTATGCATCTCCCAGGGTTCGATGATGAGCAGCAACCCGCCCAGGGTCAGGACAGCCGCCACCCATTGCGCCCCGCGCACCGGTTCGCGCAGCACCAGGCCCGAGAGAAGGAGCGTCCAGACGGGCATGGTAAAGATCAATACGGCCGTTTTTCCGGGGCCGCCGGTCACCAGCGCCCAAGTCTGGAAAAGCATGAAACCGGAAACCTGAATGAGCCCGATAACCAGAGTTTCCCTGGGGAATTGCCAACGCCAGGGGCGCCCCGTCAGAGGAAGCAGCGCAAGCAGGGCCAGTCCCCCCAGAACGGAACGCTGCGCCGCAAAATGAAGCGGCCCGGCAAAACCCAGCCCTTCCTTGGCGGCCACCCAACTGTAACCCCAGGTGAGGGACAGCACCACCAGGCCCAGAAGCGGACCCCAACCACGAGAATGCCTCAAATACGGTCTCCTATACTCCCACCAGGGAACAGATCATCCCTTGGCGCATTCGGCCCGCATCTGCTGGCTCAAGGTCGTCAAAAATTGCAGAGCCTGCTGGGTTTCCCGTTGAGTCATGAGGTTCCATAACCCGCCCAACCCGCCCCCGACCGGGGTTTGTTTGACTGTGCTGGCGGCCTCCAGGCCATTGAGCAAGCCGACCACCCGGTCCAGTTTATCGAGCAGCGCAGGCAGGCTCTGGAGGATTTTCTCCAGTGCACCGGTGGCTTCCAGACGCTCCAGCAGTTGCAACAGTCGCCCACCGCCCCCGCGATTGAACCGGTCGAGCAGGGACAGCCCCTCCCCCACCGTTTCCGCCAGCCGTCCCACCATTTCATCGGTCAGGGCATCCTGAAATGACTGGTAGACCCGGGCCAACTGACGCATCCTGTCCAGATCCCCGTTTTCGACCATGTCGGCAAGAACCGGGATGACCTGGGCCAGACCGGAGCGCTGGACCCGATCCATCAGGTCCATCCCCTCGCTGCAAAACCCCGCAAGACGACTGACCACGTCGTCGCTCAGTGCATCCCGGGCCGCAGTCACCAGATGTTCTGCCTCTGCGGACGAAAAATCGGTTGATTCCTTGAGTTCCGTCATCATCATCCCCTCCGCTCAAAGCAAGCCACGGGCAGAAACCCAGTAGAGTTTGTTGTAGGCCATCTTGAACCAGTGCACTGCCTTGGTGGGGGGCTGGGGCGAAGGAGGAGTCTGGTAGTTGAACATGGCATAGGTCGCACGATCCTTGCCCGTCTCGATGAAACAGAAGACCTTGCCGTCATATTCCCGCACCGGCGCGCCCAACTTGATCAGGGCGGCAATATTCTCTCCCAGGGTATCCGCCTGAAAATGGGCCGTGGAACCCGCCTTGCTGATGGGAATATTGGTGGTGTCCCCCAGCACGAAAACATTCTCGCGTCCTTCCATGTTGAGTTTGCCCCGGTGGGTAGGGACCCAGCCATTCTTCCCCAGATTATTCCTTTCCAGGACTTCCATGCCGCGATGGGCGGGGATGGTGATCAGCAGATCGTAGGGGACTTCGGTCCCTTCCTCGCTCAGCAGCACTTTTTTATCGCCGTCCACTTCCTTCATGTTGAAAAAGGTTTCGTACGTGATGCCCAGCCGGTCCATTTCCGGCGCGGCCCATTTGGCCACGTTTTCAAGGGTGTGTACGCGATTGATGGGGTAGGTGTAATGCAGTTGGACCTTGTCGAGGAGCCCCCGGTCCTTGAAGTAATCGTGCAGCATGAAGGTGATTTCGAGCGGGGCCATGGGACACTTGTGGGGAACCCCCACGGCAATCACCACCTTTCCCCCCTCAAAGGACTGCAGGCGCTTGAACATCTTGAGTGCCGAGGCTTCCGTATAAAAGGTTTCGGCATGCTCGGCCAGACCCGGAATTTCTTCCGGATACATACGCGAACCGGTGGCAATCACCAGAATGTCATAAGCATGGACTCGCCCGCTGCGCGTTTTGACGTGCTGGTCATCGAGGTGAAACTCTTCCACCGGATCCACATGAAAACGGATGGTCGATTCCAGCAGACTGGCCTGATCCCGGTACAACTCATCGGGGGTCATGCGTCCCACGGCCAGATACAGCAAACCCGGCTGGTACATGTGCTTGTCCGAAGCCGACAGCATCGTGATTTCCGCCTTGCCCGCCTTCAGTTCCGGAACCAGACGACGCGCCAGATTGTTTGCCAGGATCGTCCCACCCATTCCGCCACCCACAATCAGAATCTTCATGCCCCCTCCCGCTTCAAAGTATGTTGGAAACCCTGCGCCCCGAAAAACCCGGTGGAATGCGCCTGCCTATTTCGTCTTGCGCACCACGATATGCCAGACACCCTCGTTTTCCGTCGTGGAGACATAGTCATGTCCCACCCGGCGCACCCACTCGGGAATGTCATTGGCCGACCCCCTGTCCGTGGACAATACTTCCAGTTCATCCCCGATCTGACTGTGCTTCAGGGCCGCAATCAGTTCCATCAGCGGCCCCGGACAAAAACTCCCCTTGCCATCCACGATTTTTCTTTCCATCAGTGATTCTCCCTCAAAAAGTCCAGACCTGCCCGTCCTGAACCTCGGTCAGCAATCTGGTCAATCCGGTGGCTTCCCCCAGATAGTCCTCCAGTTGCCCGGAACCGATGTCCAGCACATCCATGGCCATGGAACAGGGATAAAGACGGGCTCCCCCCAACTCGATGGCCTGTTCAAACAACGTCTTGAATTCCGGGACGTTCCGGGCTTTCATCAAATCGCCCATGGGTCCCTCGTGCGGGGCCTCTGCCGTTGCCCCCTTGATGAAATGAGGCAAGGCATTCATGGACAGAAAGACCATGACTTCCTGACCGCTCACCGCCGCCACCGAAGCCAGCATGGCCGCCGCTTGCAAGCGTTCCAGGGTACCCGAGATCACCACGACACAGATTTTCCGACCAGCCATTTTTTTCTCCTCGATCCGCGTTTTCCCCTCTCTTCAGAGGGAATTTTCCTTCATTTCCGGGCCACTCTCCTGCAAAGCCAGGATCCTGCCCACCGTCACGAAGGACCCGCACACCACCACCCGATCTTCCGCCGCTGCTGCGGCACAGGCCGCGCCATAGGCCTGCTCGGGAGACGGATGCCATTGCACGGTCCCCCGTACTACCCCCCGCAGCGCCGGCTCCATCTCTGCCCGACAGGCCCCGCGCGCTTCATGGAGGTCGGCCAGATACCAGTCATCCACCACGGAATCCAGGGCCTGGACGACCCCCACCCGATCCTTGTCACGCAGCATGCCCAGAACCAGACGCGTCCGCCCGGGGCAGGTCGCCTTTTCCAGATTATGCGCCAGTTCCTGAGCGGCTTGTGGATTATGCGCCACATCCAGAATCACCTGGGGCGAATGGCGCAGGGTCTGGAAACGCCCCGGCAGCACCGCGCCCGAAATCCCGCGCCGGCCCTGCTCCGGCGTCACCCGCAGCGGCAGGCGTTGCAGCGCTGCCAGCGCCAGGGCGGCATTGCGGTATTGGAAGTCTCCGCGCAGGGAAGGTGCCGGCAGGTCAGACCAGGTCTGGTGGGGCAAATACAGGGTCCACCCCCCTTGCGCCTGTCTTTCCACCGTAAAATCCCGTCCCCACAGCCAGAGCGGAGTCTCCAATGCGGTCGCGTGCGCCAACACACTGCGCGGAGGGTCCGGATCGGCACAGAGCGCAGGAACCCGGGCACGAAAAATCCCCGCCTTTTCTGCGCCGATCGCCTCCCGGGTGGCGCCCAGCCACGTTTCATGGTCCAGGGCGATCCCGGTCAGCAGAGATACGGCAGGCTCGAACAGATTGACCGCATCCAGGCGCCCACCCAACCCCACCTCCAGCACCGCCACATCCACCTGCGCCCGCTGAAAAATCTCCACTGCCGCCAGCGTACCGAATTCAAAGGGCGTCAGACTGATCTCCTGGCGGGCTGCCTCGATCCGGGCGAAAGCGGCACAGAGCCGGGCATCGGAGACCGGGGTCCCGTCCACGACCACCCGCTCGTTGTAACGCACCAGATGAGGGGAGGTATAGGTTCCCACCCGGTAGCCCGCCGCCTTCAGGATCGATGTCAGATAAGCGCAGGTGGACCCCTTGCCGTTGGTGCCCGCCACTATCAGAATCGGGTAGGAGGGGAAAAGGCCGAGCCGGTCGCGTACCTGACCGACCCGTTCCAGTCCCAGATCCATGGCATGGGGATGGATACGATCCAGGTAAGCCAGCCAGGTGGGCAGGGTTGCGGGCGGGGCGTTTTCCTCGCAACCCGCGAATTCCCGTTGCACCCTGCCGATATCCGATGAAACCATTCGTCACCCATCGCAAAATGAAACGGGGAATTATCGCTTGCTTCCCTCCCTCAGGGAAACCCCATCCCCCGAAATCTCAACGAATGAGAAGCGCGCGGAAATCGTTGACATTGGTAAGGGTGGGCCCTGTGATCACCAGATCACCCAACGCCGAAAAAAAACCGTAGCCGTCATTGTCGGCCAGATGATCGGCCACCCTCAGTCCCAGATGTTCCGCGCGCGCCCAGGTATCCGGGAGCACCACGGCCCCGGCGTTATCCTCGGTCCCATCGATGCCGTCCGTATCGCCTGCCAGCGCAAATACCCCCGGTTCGCCCCGCAGAGCCAGGGTCAATGCCAGCAGAAACTCGACGTTTCGCCCTCCCCGCCCTTTACCCCGTACCGTCACCGTGGTCTCCCCTCCCGACAGCAGGACGCAGGGGCGTGCTGCCGGCTGGCCATGCCGCCTCACCTGATGGGCAATGCCCGCCATGACCTTCGCCACTTCACGCGCCTCCCCCTCGATGCTGTCGCCCAGAATCACCGGGGTGACCCCGGCTGCCCGCGCGACGGCCGCAGCCGCCTCTAGGGAATGCTGGGGGGTCGCGATGAGATGAGTCGAAGTCCGCGTCAGGCGGAGATCGCCCGGCTTTGGCGTTTCTTCCCGGGCGGCGCAGAGATGGGCGTAGGCCCGTGCCTGATCCTGCAATCCGTATTTCTCCACGATCGCACACGCCTCGGCAAAGGTGGTGGGATCCGCCACCGTGGGGCCGGAGGCAATCACGGTGGGGTCGTCGCCGGGCACATCGGAAATCAGCAGGGTGACCACCTGGGCCGGATAACAGGCCAGGGCCAGACGTCCGCCCTTGAGACTTGAAAGGTGCTTGCGCACACAATTCATTTCGGTAATGGTGGCGCCGCTTCTGAGCAAACTCCGGTTCATGGTCTGTTTGTCCGCCAGGGTCAATCCCGGTGCCGGTGCCGCCAGCAGGGCAGAGCCCCCCCCGGAGATCAGGCAGATCACCAGATCATCCGCCGTCAATCCCTGAACGGCTTCGAGAATCCGCTGGCTGGCCCGTTGTCCTGCCTGGTCCGGCACCGGGTGGGCGGCTTCGAGCACCTCGATGAAACGGGTGGGAACCTTGTGACCGTAACGCGTCACCACCACACCCTCCAGAGCCCCCGTCCAATGCTGTTCCAGCGCCTGGGCCATGGCCCCCGCCGCCTTGCCGGCACCCACCACCACCGTGCGCCCGCGTGGAACGGCCGGCAGAAAGGAAGGAAGTACCCGATGAGGGTCCGCAGCGGTCACGGCAGATTCAAAAAGGGAACGCAGGAACACGCGCTCGTTTGCGAAGGAGGGGGTGGTATTATTTTTCATAACAGGCGTTATAAATTTTCACAGAAGGGTCGAAAGTCGCTAGAATAGAGGCTTCATGCTCAAAATGATAGTCATTGTTACCCCCTTGGAGGATTTGTCGTGTTTGATTCCAGAAAGTTGCTTGCCGATACGGACCCCGAATTATGGGAGGCCATCCAGAAAGAGTATCGCCGGCAGGAAGACCATATCGAGTTGATTGCCTCGGAAAACTATGCCAGTCCTGCCGTCCTGCAGGCGCAGGGTTCCGTTCTGACCAACAAATATGCGGAGGGATATCCCGGCAAGCGTTACTATGGCGGCTGCGAATTTGTCGATCTGGCCGAACAACTGGCCAGCGATCGCGTCAAGCAACTTTTTGGCGCTGAATACGCCAACGTCCAGCCCCACTCCGGCTCCCAGGCCAATGCCGCCGTGTACATGGCCATGCTCCAGCCGGGCGACACGATCCTCGGGATGTCCCTGGCCCATGGGGGACACCTGACCCATGGCGCCACCGTCAATTTCAGCGGCAAGCTCTACAAGTCGGTGAGTTACGGTCTTCATCCCGACACGGAGCGGATCGATTACGACGAAGTGGAACGCCTGGCCCAGGAACATAAACCCAAGATGATCGTGGCGGGCGCCTCGGCCTATTCCATGGTCATCGACTGGGCCCGTTTTCGTGCCATTGCCGATGCCGTGGGGGCCTACCTCATGGTCGACATGGCCCACTATGCCGGCCTCATCGCTGCGGGTGAATACCCCAGCCCCGTCGGGATTGCCCATTTCGTCACCTCCACCACCCACAAGACCCTGCGCGGCCCGCGAGGGGGGATCATCCTGTCCTCTGCCGAGTTTGAAAAACCGATCAACTCGATGATCTTCCCGGGAATTCAGGGAGGCCCCCTGATGCATGTCATCGCAGCCAAGGCCACCGCCTTCAGCGAAGCACTCAAACCCGAGTTCAAGTCCTACCAGAAGCGCGTCAAGGCCAATGCGCAAGCCATGGCGGAGACCTTCATCGAGCGTGGCCTGCGCATCGTTTCCGGCGGCACGGAAAGCCATCTCTTCCTGATGGACCTGCGTGCCCGCCAGATCACGGGCAAAGCCGCCGAGGCACTGCTGGGACGGGCCCATATCACGGTCAACAAGAATGCCATTCCCAATGATCCGGAAAAACCCTTCGTCACCTCCGGAATCAGAATCGGTTCACCGGCCCTGACCACCCGGGGTTTCGGCCACAACGAGGCACGCAAGGTCTCCCACCTGATCAGCGACCTGCTCGAGGCTCCAGAGGATGACAGCGTCCTGCAACGCGTACTCGCGGAAGTGGGCACACTCTGTCAGCGTCACCCCGTCTATCGCTAATCGCTCAGGCATTCGTTTCAGGAGTCATCATGGCAGGTCATAATTTTCTTTTCGTTCCGGGCCCCTCCAACGTCCCCAACCGCGTTCTGCGCGCCATGGCGGTCCCCATGGAGGACCATCGCTCGGTCAAGTTCCCCGCCCTGACCCAGGAGATCCTGGCTGGTTTGAAAAGGGTCTTCAAGACGGAATCCGCCGCGCCCATCGTCTTCCCTTCCTCCGGGACGGGATGCTGGGAAGCAGCGCTGACCAACTGTCTGAACCCTGGGGACCAGATTCTGGCTTCCCGCTTCGGACAATTCAGTCACCTCTGGTGCGACATGGGAAGACGCCTGGGTTTCAACATGAACATCCTCGAGGTGGAATGGGGTGAAGGCGCTCCGGTCGAAGGGTACCGAAGCGCATTGGAGGCCGATGCAGGGCATCAGATCAAGGCGGTACTGGTTTGCCAGAATGAAACCGCCACCGGCGTGACCAGCGATGTTGCAGCCATCCGTCGGGTGATGGACGATTTGGGTCACCCTGCCCTGCTCTTTGTGGATTCGGTCAGTGGTCTGGGCAGTATCGACTTTCGCATGGATGAATGGAAGGTCGATGTCTGTGTCGCCGGTTCCCAGAAGGGTCTGATGTTGCCGGCCGGCATGGGAATCACCTGCGTCAGCCAGAAAGCCCTGCAAGCCGCCCAGAATAGCCGTCATCCCCGTTGTTACTTTGATTACCTCGACATGGTCAGGAGCAATGGCACCGGCTACTTCCCGTACACGCCCTCCATTCCCATGCTCTACGGTCTGCGTGAATCCCTGGTCATGCTGGAAGAAGAAGGACTCGAAAACGTCTTCGCCCGGCACCATTACCTGGCCGAAGGTGTCCGTGCCGCCGTCACCCAGGGCTGGAAATTATCCCTCTGTGCCAAGGCGCCTCACTGGTACTCCGACTCGGTTTCAGCCATCGTGGTTCCCGCCGGGTTCAATGCTGCCGAAGTCATCGAGCGTGCCTTCCGCCGTTACAATCTGGCACTGGGCGCCGGGCTTTCGAAAGTGGCGGGCAAGGTTTTCCGTATCGGGCATCTGGGCGACCTCAACGAGGTGATGCTGATGGGCGCCATCGCGGGTGCTGAACTGGCCATGCTGGACTGTGGCATTCCCGTCACCCCCGGCAGCGGGGTAGCCGCCGCGACCCGGTTCTGGCACGCCCATGAGGCCCCGGTTGGCCTGGGAGCAGGTGCATGAGCAAACGCGTGGTCTTTCTGGACCGCGCCTCCCTCAAGGCGCAGGTCCGTACCCCGGATTTCTCCGACGATTATGTCGAATATGACCAGACCGCCCCCGCACAGGTGGTGGAACGCCTGCGCGGCGCCCAGGTGGCCATCACCAACAAGGTGCCGTTACGCGCCGAGGTCCTGAACCAACTCCCCGATCTCGAAATGATCGCCGTGGCGGCCACGGGGTACGATGTAGTGGACATTCCCGCCTGTCAGGCTCGCGGCATTCGGGTCGCCAACATCCGCAATTATGCCGTCCACACGGTGCCGGAACATGCCTTCGCCCTGATTCTGGTCCTGCGCCGCAATCTGCTGGCCTATCGCCAGGACGTGGAAAACGGGGTCTGGCAGGCCTCCCCCCAATTCTGTTTCTTCGATCACCCCATCGGTGACCTGTTTGGGTCCACCCTGGGCATCATCGGCGAAGGGGTTCTGGGTCAGGGAACGGCGCGGATTGCCACGGGGTTTGGCATGAAGGTCCTGTTCGCCGGCCATGCCGGCCCCAGGCATGAGGGAATCAGTTACACCCCCCTGGAAGAGGTCCTCGAACAGGCCGACGTTCTCTCCCTGCATTGTCCGCTCACGGCCAGTACGCGCAACCTCATCGGCGAAAAGGAACTGCGCCGCATGAAACCCACGGCGCTCCTCATCAATACCGCCCGGGGCGGTCTGGTGGATGAGGCCGCATTGATCCGTGCACTGGATGAAGGGTGGATCGGGGGGGCGGGGTTCGATGTCCTGACCACCGAACCCCCCACCCAGGGTCATCCACTGCTCGACGTACGCCGCCCCAACTTCATCCTGACCCCCCACGTCGCCTGGGCCTCCGATGGCGCCATGCAATTCCTGGCGGATCAACTGATCGACAACATCGAAGCCTGGCAGCGCGGGACCCCCCAAAACCTGGTGGTCTGAAACCGGCCACGGCGGGGATATCCGGCGCCTCGCCCGCCCCTGGCCGGGGAGGGCGAGAGTCGTCTTTTTGACCATCTCCATGTTATCATCGCGAAATTATTAACAGGAGGTGACATGGATATTCATGAGTATCAGGCCAAGGAATTGTTGGCGCAGCATGGAGTTCCCATCCCGCGCGGCAAAGTGGTCTATACCCCAGCTGAGGCCGCCCAAGCCGCGACGGAACTCGGAAGCGAACTGTGGGCCGTCAAAGCCCAAATTCACGCTGGTGGACGGGGCAAGGCGGGGGGGGTGCGCCTGTGCAAGACTCCTCATGAAGTCTCCAAAGTCGCCGAAGCTCTCCTTGGCACCACTCTTGTCACTCATCAGACCGGCCCTGAAGGCAAGATCGTGGAACGTCTGTACATCGAAGTAGCCGAACCTTTCGAGCGAGAAATTTATCTGGGGTTCGTCCTGGACCGCAAAACCCAACGCATTCGGATCATCGCCTCCGCCCAGGGGGGCATGGAGATCGAGGATATCGTCAAAACCCACCCCGAAGCCGTACTTCAGGTGGAAGTGGAACCCGCCGTCGGACTTCAGGCTTTTCAGGCACGGGAACTGGCCTTTGGTCTGGGCGGATTGACCCTCAAGCAGGTCCATCAATTTGTTTCTCTCACCCTGGGGTGCTACCGCGCCTTCCGCGATCTGGATGCGTCCATGGCGGAAATCAATCCCTTGGTGGTGACCCGGGAAGGCCGTTTGGTCGCTCTGGATGGCAAGATGTCCTTCGATGACAATGCCCTCTTCCGCCATCCCGAACTGCACGAAATGCACGATCCTGCCCAGGAAGATCCTCGCGAGGCACAGGCACATCTGCATGGACTGAACTATGTGGGCCTGAGCGGCGATATCGGTTGTATCATCAACGGTGCCGGGTTGGCCATGGCCACCATGGACACGATCAAGTATGCCGGTGGCGAACCCGCCAATTTTCTGGACGTTGGTGGCGGCGCTTCCCCGGAACGGGTGGCAGAAGCTTTCCGCCTGGTTCTGTCAGACCCTAACGTCAAGGCCATTCTGGTCAACATCTTTGCCGGGATCAACCGTTGTGACTGGGTCGCCGAAGGCGTCGTCCAGGCCGCCCGCGACCTGAAGGTGCCCCTCGTGGTCCGACTGGCGGGAACCAACGTGGAAGCCGGGCAAAAGATCATCCAGGAAAGCGGTCTGCCCATCATCAGCGCCGACACCCTGGCAGAGGCTGCCGAACGCGCCGTGGCCGCAGCCCATGGCAAAAACGCGTAACGCGCATTCAGGAGACACCGATTCATGAGTATTCTTATTGATGAAAACACCAAGGTCATCGTTCAGGGATTCACCGGCGACAAGGCCACTTTCCATGCCAACGAAATGATTCAGTACGGGACGAATGTGGTGGGGGGTGTCACCCCGGGCAAGGGGGGCATGAAACACCTCGATCGTCCCGTCTTCGATACCGTACGGCAAGCCGTGGAAGCCACCGGCGCCGAAGCCAGTCTCGCCTTCGTCCCCCCACCCTTTGCCGCCGATGCCCTGATGGAGGCTGCCGAGGCGGGACTGAAACTGGTCTGCATCATTACCGATGGCATCCCCACCCAGGACATGATGCGCGTCAAACGCTACTTGCTGCGCTACCCCAGGGAAACCCGAACCATGATCGTCGGCCCCAACTGCGCCGGCATCATCAGCGCCGGGCGAGCCATGCTGGGAATCATGCCGGGACACATCTACAAGCGCGGCAATGTGGGCATCGTCTCCCGCTCCGGCACGCTGGGCTATGAAGCCGCCGCCCAGATGACCGCCCTGGGCATCGGCGTTTCCACCAGTGTCGGAATCGGTGGCGACCCCATCAACGGCAGTTCCTTCCTCGACCACATGGCGCTTTTCGAACAGGATCCGGACACCCATGCCGTGGTCATGATCGGCGAAATCGGTGGCCCCCAGGAAGCCGAAGCCGCCCAGTGGGTCAAGGAAAACATGAGCAAGCCCGTGGTCGGGTATGTCGCCGGACTGACCGCCCCCAAGGGCCGCCGCATGGGTCATGCCGGGGCCATCATCTCCGCCGAGGGGGATACGGCCGGCGAGAAGGCCGAGATCATGAAATCCTACGGCCTGTTCGTTGCGCCCAGTGCCTCCGAGTTGGGCAGCACCGTCGCGCAAGCCATTGCCACCCTTTAACTGGAGTTTCCATTCATGAGTTTTACCCAGATTACCCCTGCCACCGCCCGTCTGCATCGTTCCGAACTGGCCGTGCCGGGATCCAACGTCAGTCTTTTTGAAAAAGCCGCCCGTTCCAAAGCCGACATCGTTTTCCTGGACTTGGAAGATGCCGTTGCGCCGGACGACAAGGCCACGGCACGCAAGAACATCATCCAGGCCCTGAACGACATCGATTGGGGCCATAAGACCCTGATGATCCGCATGAACGGACTGGATACGCATTACGCCTACCGCGATGTGGTGGACGTGGTGGAGGCCTGCCCTCGTCTGGACATGATCCTGATTCCCAAGGTGGGGGTTCCCCAGGATCTGTACGCCATGGATATGCTCGTCACCCAGATCGAGAATGCCATGGGACGGACCAAACGCATCGGCTTCGAAGCCCTGATCGAAACCGCGTTGGGTCTGGCCAACGTGGAGGCCATTGCCCAGGCCAGCCCACGTCTGGAAGCCATGAGTTTCGGGGTTGCCGACTATGCCGCATCGACCCGCGCCCGAACCACCATCATCGGGGGCGTGCACAAGGACTCCGGGGTACTCACGGACAAGGATGAAAACGGTCACCGCGACTATTTCTGGACGGACCCCTGGCATGCGGCCCAAACCCGCATGCTGGTCGCCTGTCGGGCTTACGGTCTGCGCCCCGTGGACGGTCCGTTTGGCGATTTCAGCGACCCCGATGGCTTCATCGCTGCAGCCAATCGGGTGGCCGTGTTGGGTTATGAAGGGAAATGGGCCATCCATCCTTCCCAGATCGACCTGTGCAACCAGGTCTTCACGCCCAGTGATGCCGAAGTCCTCAAGGCCAAACGCATTGTGGAAGCCATGGAACAAGCCGCGCGCGAAGGGCGCGGTGCCGTTTCGCTGGATGGGCGCCTGATCGACATCGCCAGTATCCGGATGGCCGAAAGCCTGCTCAGCAAGGCGCGGACCATGGGTCTGGACGCCTGAGGGGGATTTCCCGGATGGCCGAATCGGCCCTTCCCTTCACCCCCCCCCTCCAGCGCTGGATTCTGGGGGTCACGGGGGGGGTGGCTGCTTACAAGGCAGCCGAACTCACCCGCCTGATGGTCAAGGCAGGCCTCGAGGTTCAGGTCGTCATGACCGAGGCAGCCACACATTTCGTCACTCCCCTTACGTTCCAGGCACTTTCCGCCCGCCCTGTGGCGACGCACCTGTGGGATCCCCTGCGTGAAGGGGGCATGGATCACATCGATCTGGTCCGTCGTGCCGATGCCATCCTGATCGCGCCCGCCAGTGCAGACTGTCTGGCCCACATCGCCACGGGATTGGCAGACGACCTGCTCACCACCCTCGTCGCCGCGCGGACCATTCCTCTCTTCGTCGCCCCCGCCATGAATCAGGCCATGTGGCAAAACCCTGCAAATCAGCGCAATGTAGCGCTGTTGCAGGAAGACGGCGTGGTATTTCTGGGCCCCGCCAGGGGATCCCAGGCCTGTGGAGAATCGGGCCCGGGACGCCTTCTGGAGCCCAACGAGATCATGGCGCATCTGTCGCCCCATTTCAGCAGTCACCCGCTGCCCTGTCTGCAGGGAAAAAAGGTCTTGCTGACCGCCGGTCCCACCGTGGAAGCCATCGATCCCGTTCGCATCCTGTCCAATATCAGTTCCGGAAAGATGGGATACGCCCTGGCAGAAGCCGCCCTCGCCAGCGGCGCCGAAGTCGTCCTGGTCAGCGGCCCCACTGCCCTGGTGGCCCCCGCCGGTTGTCGCCTCATTCCGGTGCGCAGCGCTGCCCAGATGCGCGATGCCGTTTTATCCGAAATTTCCCATACGGACCTGTTCTTCGCCGTTGCAGCCGTGGCGGACTATACGCCGGCTTCTCCCAGCGGTCACAAGATCAAGAAAAGCGGAGGGCCCCTGACCTTGACCCTGGTCCCCACCTCCGACATCCTCGCCACCGTGGCTTCCTTGCCGAACCCTCCCTTTTGCGTGGGGTTTGCGGCCGAAAGCCAGAATCTCGAGGAATACGCCAAACACAAGCGTCTCGCCAAAAAGATCCCCCTGATCGTGGGTAATCTGGCCCAGCGAGCGCTGGGCCAGGACGATAACGAGGTCATTCTGTTCGACGACCACGGACGTCACCCGCTTCCGCCTGCCCCCAAACTGGAATTGGCCCGGCAAATCCTGAGTCATGCGGTGGCCCTGATGGCTCACCGTGAAAGTTCTTCCTGATCTTACCGAGGCCCTCATGATTCCCCTGCAGGTAAAAATTCTCGATCCGCGTCTGAGAGACAATCTTCCCACCTATGGAACGGCGGGCGCAGCAGGCCTCGACCTGCGTGCCTGTCTGGAGGAACCCTTGAGTCTCTATCCGGGACAAACCGAACTGATTCCCTCCGGCCTGGCCATCCACATTGGCGACCCGAACTTCGCGGCCATGATCCTGCCCCGTTCCGGGTTGGGTCACAAACACGGAATCGTCCTGGGCAATCTGGTAGGTCTGATCGATTCCGATTACCAGGGTCAGGTATTGGTCTCTCTCTGGAATCGTGGGCATGAAGTCTTCGAAATCAAACCCATGGAACGCATGGCCCAACTGGTGGTGGTCCCTGTGGTTCAGGCGCGTCTCGAAGTGGTCGAATATTTTTCCCTGAGCGACCGGGGGGAAGGGGGTTTCGGCAGTACCGGGAGGCATTGAGCATGCCCCAGGGCATCCTGCTTTTTGCCCACGGTGCCCGTGATCCGCTCTGGGCCAGACCCTTCCTCGACATTCTGGATAAAGTCCGCTCCCTTCGCCCGACCCAGCACGTCGACCTGTGTTTTCTTGAACTGATGCACCCTTCCCTGGACCAGGCTGTCCAGGCGCAAATCCGCCTGGGGGTCACCGATCTGACCATCGTCCCCCTGTTCATGGCGCAGGGTGGGCATTTGCGCCAGGACCTTCCCACCCTGATCGAAACCCTGCACCGTCAGCATCCTGCGCTGCAAATCCGGGTTACCCCCGCCCTGGGAGATTCCCCCGAGTTGCTCGAAGCCATCGCCCAGTGGGTCGTCGCCCGAGTGTGATCACAAAACCTCGCATCGAGTCCTTTCACCCATTCGGGAGGAACCCGGCCACCGTGCGGGCAAACGATTTCACATCGATGGGTTTGTCGATATAGCCATCGAAGCCGCTGGCCAGGAGCAGTTCCCGTTCCCCCTTCATCGCACTGGCCGTCAACGCAACAACGGGAATATGCCGCGTCAACTCATTGGCCTTGATGTGCCTCATCGCGTGTTTGCCGTCCATCACCGGCATGCGCAGGTCCATGAGAATCAAATCCAAGGGTTCCGATTCTGCGATCTCGATGGCATTTCTGCCATCCGAAGCGCCCACGGTCTCGTGTCCCGCCAGTTCAAGCGTGATACAGGCCAGTTGCAGGTTCAACGCATTGTCGTCAACCACCAGAATTTTGCTCATCACCCCCCCTCATCGCCGCATACGCAGCGATCACCGCCGGATTTCAAGGCAAACGCCACACGCGCATTCAGTTGCGCCACCAGATCCTCCGGGGTGAATGCACCCATCCCAAATTGTACGCATCCAAAGGAGGCGGTAAAATTCCCGACCTCGCCACCGGCCAGGGGAAACTTGTGGATGCGAATCCGCAATCGCAACTTCTCGGCCACCCGTTCGGCCACAGTTTGCGTGGTGCCTGTCAAAATCAGCATGAAGGACGCCTCGCTGGAGCGAACCAGTACATCCCCTTCGCGGGTGACCGAATTCACCAACTCGACGATCTCCCTGAGCGCGGCCACCCCCCAGTGCTGACCGTATTTTTTCACATAGGCGTCATAAGCCTCCATCTGCCAACCCACCAGTGAAAAGGTCTGACCATATCGTTCGGCACGATTGCATTCCTGCGTCAAACGCAGTTGCCGGTAACGCAGATTATAGCAGCGCAACACGCTGTCCATCAGCCGTGCCTGCACCGGATACAACAATTCCATGGAGCGCAGTTCCCGCAACAGATCAGCGCGACCGGTGGTCCCTTTGGTCAGCACCTTTTCCACTTCCTGACCAAGCCGCATGACCTCTTCACGCGTCAAGTCCTTGGCCGAGAAGATGACGACCGGAATATCACAGGCGGTGGGATGGCGTTTCAATTCCTCGACCACCTTGAATCCGCTGAGCCCCGGCATCATCAAGTCCAGGATGATCAGATCAGGATCGTGTTCAATGGCCGCCTGGATGCCATCGCGTCCATTGGCAGCCAGCAGGAGGCGATAACCTTGGCCCCGGAGACATTCCCTGATGTATTCGCGCACACTGGCCTCATCGTCGATCACGAGCACCGTCATGCCCGGCGCATGCGGGCTTTGGCGACCGTGACGGGTAATCAGGTTCACCAGGTCATTTTTGGTCACCTGCTTGTCCATGGTGTCGACGGTCCCGAGCGAAAAACTGGGCGACTCGGCATCGCCGCCAAGCAACACGAGCGGAATGTGCCGGGTGGCCTTGCGTGAGCGCAGCAGATGCAACTGGCGATAAATGTCCACGGGGTCATCCGGTATGCCGACGATGATCAGGAAGGGACATTTTTCTTCCGCCAGAGGTTCGACATGCACCAGATCGGTCATTTCCCCCAGGTATCCTTCTTCCCGCAGCAGGGAAGATACTGCGGCGGCGCGGGCCTTGTCATCATCGACGATCAGAATGACCGGCAACTCCGCCAACCCGGGAAGGTCCTCCTCGACCACTTCCATGAGCGCCCGGGTTTCGGCATTTTCCGCCTGCCCCCCCTCTACGGGGACCATCATCACCTCACCTTCAGCCGCCACCATCCGCACCGGCAGCGTAAAGACAAACAGGCTGCCCTTGCCTGGCCTGCTCTCGACCCGGATGGAACCGCCCTGCATCTCCAGCAGGCGTCGCACCAACGTCAACCCAAGTCCCGTGCCCCCGAACTCGCGCGTCAATCCCCCCTCGACCTGGACAAAGGGCTGAAAAATACGCTCGACGTCTGCAGGTTCGATGCCAATCCCGCTGTCCCGCACCCAACCCTCGAACAGGGCATGGGCATCGTCGCCCTTGATGGAAAAGCCTGCCTCGATGCGCCCTCCATCGGGCGTGAACTTGATCGCGTTTCCGATCAGGTTGACCCACACCTGTTGCAATTTACCGGCATCGAGATAGGCGGTGCGATCCTCTTCGGGCAAGACGAGATTGACTTCCAGCCGCTTCTTGTCCAGTAGCGGCCTGAGATGATTGATCATGAATTTGAGGACAGTGCCCGGAATCGTGGGCTCCTGATAGATATCCAGCATGCCCGCCTCGATCTTGGACAGGTCCAGCAGGCTGTTGATCAACTCCAGCAACCGCCTGCCGCTGACATTGATATATTCGACATATTCCTTCTGTTTGGCTGGCAGTTCCTTTGCCTTCACGAGGAGCAGGTCGGAAAAGCCGATAATCGCATTCAGGGGCGTGCGCAACTCATGGCTGGTGTTGGCCAGGAACTGGTTTTTTGCCTCGCTGGCATGGCGCAACTCGTCATTCATCAGTTCCAGTTCGATTTCATGACTGCGCAACAGACGGTTGGCGCTGTTGAGTTCGCTGGTGCGCGCGGCCACACGATTTTCCAGTTCGGCATTGGCCTCCTGCAAACGCTCGAACTGTTGCGCGTTGGACAAGGCCACGGCGCAACTGGACGCCAGCATTCGCACTGCCGATTCATCGCTGCCGGAAAATGGCCCCCCCCCTTTCTTGTCCGTCAGATACAACGCCCCGATCATCTGGCCGGCAAACTCGATCGGAACGCCAAGGAATGTGGTCATGTGTGGATGACCTTCCGGGAAGCCGATGGATTTCAGATGGCTGGCGATATTTTCTACGCGCACCACCTGACGCTCGTTCCACAGGAGCCCGAGCAAACCCAGCCCCTGGGGCGGATGAACTTTGAGTTTCTCCAGTTGGGCACCGTCCATCCCCAGGGGAACGAACTGCTTCTCGCCATCCTTCAGGTAGGACAGCATGGCATAACGCGCATCCGTCAACTGCATCGCCAGTTCACCGATCTTCCTGAGCACCACCTCGTCGACCAGTTCGCGGGAAAGACCGATGACGGCTTCGTAAATGGTCGCCTGCTGAATCGCCTGCTGCTGCAGGTGGCTCACCAGTTCGTTGAACATGTTTGCGAGACTGCCCAGTTCGTCGGTGCGATCCAGCGTCACGCGGTAGGAGTGGTCTCCCTCCAGTTCGATCTTTTTCGCCCCGGCCTGCAGCAGGCTGATGGGCCGGATCACTTCACGGTTCAACAGCCACATCAATAATGCGCCCATCAGCAGAATGATCGCGGCAACCGACCAGAGGATTTTGCTGCGCTGACCGGCAATGGCCTTGGTCAGGACGCTGGTCGGCACGGACAGTTTGAGTACGCCACGCACGGGATTCGCGGGAGCCCCGTCATAGCCGTGGCATTGCAGGCAGGCATCCTCGAGACGGACAGGCAGCAGCAAGGTCAGACGACCGTTTTCGACGATCCTGGTCTCGGTCCCGGCAGCAGCGGTGGCAAACGGTTGCCCGAGAGATGGTGACAGGGTTTCCGGTTTGGCCGCCCGATCATGGTGTGCAAAGCGTTTCCGGCCCAGCCAGGCGTTGACCCGGTCGATGGTGGCGTCGTCCACAAACGCCTCGGTACCGTCGCGCCGGTAGATGCGCACATCATCGAAGTCGGTCGTCCGCCTGACACGTTTCAACCAGTCATGCGCAATCGGCCCTTCGCCAGCCAGCATGATGGATTTCAGACTGGCTTCCAGCGCCAGTGCCGACTGTTCGGTGGATTGCTCCGCCTGCTCCGTCATGGACTGGCGCTCGCTGTGGTCGAGCCAGGTCAGTCCGCCAGCCAGCAGCAGGGCCAGAACCGCCCCCAGAGTAACGCTCAACCGCAGGCCCAACTTCGATCTAAACATGCCCGCCGTCCCTCTTGATGCCGTGTACCCGTTGTTGGTCATGAGAAGCAACCGGCGGCGCGGCCAGACAGGCGCCAATGATGTCCAGAAGCCGCCGTGCTTCCACGGGTTTGGGCAACAGGGCCGCCACCCCGGCGGATCGCGCGGCCTGCACGACCTCGAACCGGTCAAAAATCGCCGTGACCACAATGATGACCATGTCGTCGAGATCTGGATCCGCCCTGATGCGGCTCAATACCTCCAGGCCATCGATACCGGGCATGAGAATGTCCAGCACCAGCACATCCGGTCGCCATGCGCCAATCCGCATCAGCCCCGTGTAGCCATCGTGGACGCATTGAATTTCCGAAGGGAAGTCGGCCTGTTCCAGTACCGCCCTGAGCAAGGTGCATTCGGAAGGATCGTCGTCGACGATGAGCATGCGCGCCGGGGTCGTCCTGTCCCGTCCCGGGATCGACAGACCCCTCGCCCGCATGAATGCATAAAGATCGTCTTTCGAAATGCGCCAGTGACCGCCGGGGGTGCAAACCCCCCGCAAATCGCCGCTGTTTATCCAGCGCTTGACCGTATTCAGACCCACGCCAAGCATGCGCGCTGCTTCTCCAGTTGTCATATACCTGATCCGTTTTCATAACAAGTTACAACTCGCCGACAGGCCATGCCGTACAATTTCCCCGGCCCTGCCTTTGGCCCTGATCTGCGGGTAGTATAACGGATAGTATGGATGGTATGGACATTTTGGATAGATCGTGGGTAAAATCCCCCTCACCCAATCCGACTACTCGAGTGACGTGCGACATGAATAAAACATCAAACGGTTTCATGAAACACGGCCCAGCGAAGCACGCCATCGCATTCAAGATCCAGTTGTCCGTCCAGTCCCTCCTGCTGCTGGTCAGCATTGCCGCCGCCGCATCTTTCTATGGGTTCGAGAAGAATTCCATGCGCCAGGACGAACAAAGCAAGATCGAGGTATTGGCCGATGGTGTGATCAACGGAGCCAACATGCTCATGATCAACGGGATCATCAGCGATGTAGAACAGAGGAAACTCTTCATCCGGAAGATGGGTTCAAGCGAGAATGTCAAATCCCTGCGACTGATCAGGAACAAACTGGTGCAAACACAGTACGGCATGGGACTACCGGAAGAGCAGCCCGTCGGAGACGAGGAAAGGCAGTCCCTGGACGATGGCAAGAAGCGCTTCAGGATCAGCGGCAATCTGCTGCACGGGATCGTCCCCTACACCGAGAGCCACAATTTCAGGGGAACCGACTGCCTGTTGTGCCATGTGGTGCCGGTGGGCTATCACAATGGCGCCTCGGTCATCGACCTGGACATCTCGGCCGATCAGGCCAAACTGGATCGGCTCGTCTGGATCTCGGCGATCGTCGTGATCGTCATTCAGATCCTCCTGTGGCTGCTGATCCGTTTCATTCTGACCAGGTTCGTATCGGTCCCCGCCAGCAGGATGCAGACAACGATCCAGGAGATCGCTAGGACTGGCGATTTCACGATGCGCGTGGACGTGCATTCCGAAGACGAGATCGGGCAAACCAGTCGCGCGTTCAATGGTCTCATGGAGACCCTGCAGCAATCGTTCCGCCAGATCCATGACGGGATCGAGAAACTGGCCGAATCGTCCCATGCGCTTTCAGTCTCGTCGCATCAGGTTGCAACCGGCTCGGCGCATCAAAGCGAAGCCACCACCGCAATGGCGGCAACCGTGGAGCAGATCGTGGTCAGCATCAGCCACATTTCCGAGGGGAGCCAGGAGGCAATGAGGCTTTCACGGCACTCCGGCGAACTTTCCGAACAGGGAAGCAAGGTCATTCACCGCGCTTCGGAAGAAATGAAACGGATTGCCGATGTTGCGAAAGAAACTTCGCAGTCCATAGAAAATCTCGGGAAACAATCGGCCAAGATTTCCTCCATCGTCGAGGTCATCAAGGAAATCGCGGACCAGACCAACCTGCTCGCCCTGAATGCCGCCATCGAGGCAGCACGCGCCGGAGAACTGGGGAGAGGTTTTGCCGTGGTGGCGGATGAAGTCCGCAAACTGTCTGAAAGAACCGGTATGGCAACGGCCGAAGTGGCGCAGACGATCGACACCATACAGCAGGCTTCCCGAATGTCCGTGGACAGCATGACCGCCATGGTCAACCAGGTCCATGAAGGCGTGGAATTGGCCGATCAGGCAGGCGAAGCCATCAATCAGATCAGGCTGGGATCCGGGCAGGCGGCCAATACGGTCGGGGAAATGTCGACCGCCCTGAACGAGCAAACCGCTGCAAGCAATGACATCGCCACCCATATCGAAAAGATCTCCCAACTGACGGAGAAGAACAGCGTCGCTGCAGAAACCACGGCCGATGCCGCCAGCCACCTCGAACACCTGGCCGATGACATGCGCACCACAATCAATCGGTTCAAGATTTGAACCCGACAGAGGCGACGAAAATGGCATCCTTTGCGGGAACCCTGGCAGGTAACTCACGGAGCCGAGTACTCATCGTGGATGACGACATGCAGACACGACGCCTGCTCGATGTCCTGCTCCAAAGCGAAGGGCTTGAAACAACGCTGGCCGAAAATGGTCAGCAAGCTCTGGAAGTTGTAAAAACCTTCAAACCCCATCTGATCCTTCTGGATCTGATCATGCCTGGCATGACCGGATTCGAAGTGGTTTCGAAACTCAAAGAGAATTCAGACACGCGGTCGATACCGATCATTCTGGTCAGCGCTCTGGAAGATCGGACTTCGCGTCTGCAAGGACTGAAGGCTGGAGCCGAAGAGTTCCTCACCAAGCCCATCGACCACATGGATCTTCAAATTCGCGTACGCAATCTGCTGCAACTGAAAAAATTCAACGATTTTCTGGAAAGCCATAACCAGATACTGGAAACCAAGGTTCAGGAGCGCACCAATGCGTTGCGTGAATCGTTCGTTGAATCGATATTCACCCTTATCCGCGCCGCAGAATTTCGTGATGACGAAACGGGCGATCACGTGAAGAGAATCAGTCATTACAGCCGGGAACTGGCGGAACAACTCGGAATGGACGAGGAATTCTGCGACCTCATTTTTTACGCCAGCCCCATGCACGATATCGGAAAAATCGGCATTCCCGACCACATCCTGCTGAAAGCAGGAAGCCTGGACTCCGCCGAATGGGCGATCATGAAAGGTCATACCACCATCGGTGCCCAGATTCTGGCGAACAGTTCTTCCCCTTACCTGAAGATGGGGTATGACATTGCCCTGGGTCACCACGAACGCTGGGACGGCAGCGGTTATCCCGGCGGCCTCCGGGAAGAGGAAATCCCTTTGCCAGCGCGGATCATGCAACTCGCGGATGTCTACGATGCCCTGCGCAGCGAACGTCCGTACAAACCCGCACTCGGGCACGAAAAGGCCCTTGACATCATTCTCAACGGAGATGGGCGCACCCTGCCCGCCCATTTCGACCCGGCAGTACTGGAGGCATTCCAGCACCGGGCAGAGACCATGGAAGAGATATTTGCCGGCAGTGGTGAACACCACCCCTAACACAGACAATGTTCGAAAATTTTACCCGGCATTCCGGGTATCTCGACGTTCATCACCAGGCGATTTCAGTTCAATTTGGCGCTACCCGGTACCGCTCTAACAGACTTTCGCTCACGCATTCTTCCTTGAATCGAGTTCGATATCCTGCAGCCTGCGGGCAGCAGTTGGGTGGCCATCGTGGTAACAACTCCTCACAGCGGTAAATTTATTACCACGGTTTGAACTTGGATGCAACGGGACGCCAGTGGACTATTCTGGACTGTAATTTCAGGTAAATCACTGTAATTACATGGTGTTATGGATGTTACCGGACAACTATGGATGCTAAATTGGCGGGAGGGCGTCTTTCATATTATGGCTGTAAACCGTCTACAGCAATGAGTTTCGTTACTTCAACAATATTTAGTTACCACGATAGTTACCACGGTTTCAACTTCGGTACCCCGAAATTTCAGGGGAATACCCAAGTACTTATCCCCCTGAAGATGACCGCCGATTCCCCTCATCGTGACCGATGGTTGGGACATGGCGTTACGCGCTTATATTGTACTGTGATCGGTCACGATGACTCGATATTTTCCTCCTTTTTCATGTTTTTTCCCCTGGTTTTTTGTCCGTTACTGCGTAACGGCCTTTCGCCTGCCTCCAGATATACATCCAATTCATCTCTGCTACTACCAGTCGTTCAACCGATTCTCGCTTCGTTACGCAGTAACGGAACGCCAATCGCTGGATCGCCAGACTAGCTCTGGTCGATACCCACAGGTTTATGCGGCGTTCACCATTCTCTCCAGCCTCACACCGACGGTGCCTCTCCCAAGGCCCTATCCCCGCAGGCACGGGGGAAACTCCGAGCCAATTCCTCGCATCGTGCGATGACGGGGCCTATCCCCGCAGGCACGGGGGAAACCCGTACACATACCGGGCTGGGATGTTAGGACCCTGATTATCCCACCGGTCAAATCCCACATTAATCCGCGCGGTAATGAGCCTGATTTCCCGGAATGATTCCCCAGGTGGAATAGTGTGGGCAGGTGGTGGAATGCGGGCCGGGGTGAT
>JAKABO010000050.1 GCA_021796835.1 Pseudomonadota bacterium
GTGCGTCACCTCAACCAGCAGACGCCCGGCTACAGGAAGAGCCCAAATTACCAGGACCATCCAGCGTTCCCCTGGGTACCACCCCTCGGTTTGGCCGTTCTCCAGCAGGATGACCAGCACATAGCCCAGCCAGATGAGGTCGTAGTCCATCAGATAGGGGCTGGTCATCAAACTGACGAGAATCAAGGCTGCTCCACGCCACCGCCAGTCCACTGTCCGTTTCCACATCAGTGCCAGCCAGCCCCAACTGACGGCGGTCAGCGCCCAGTGAATGCCGTAGGCCGTAGGCGAGGATACCCCGAACAGGCGTAACTGTGCGTACACGGTGGGCATATTGAGCCAGTAGTGACTGCCCAGTCCATCCTGCTCCATCAGGCGCCGGGCAAAGTCCAACTCTTGCCACCACCCCCAGAAGACGGCATCCCCCAGGACAGCGACCGCCACCCCGTTGCTGAGCAGCACCACGAACACGGCCACCTCCAGATCGCGCCAGGCCCGATTCAATAACAGGACGAAGGGGAAAACCAGCCCCAGTTGGGGTTTCATCGCCAGCAAACCGACCCAAATCCCTGTCCAGCCAGAGTTTTTTCGCATGGACCAGAGGGCGGCCCCACATAAGGCCGCTGTCAAGAAACCGTTTTGTCCGCGCAGTAAATTCAACCATACCCCGCCAAAGGAACCCAGGAACCAGAAGGTGGACGGTCGGATCGAATAGCGTCTCAGGACCTTGACCCAGACGCCCAGGGTGGGCAAGATCCACGCAAGGAATGCGGGGAAATAATGAGGGAAAAATCCCAGAGGCAGAATCAACAGATAATAGGCCGGAGGGTAAAACCACCCGAAATTCCCTTTGACGGTGGGAACAAAATGCACCAACGTGGCATGGAGGATCGGTTCCTGATAGGCTGCGCCAGCTCTGCCCTGCAACGCCAGCACGGCAGCCGCCCAGTAGACCGACAGATCGGAAACCATTAAAAATCCATTTCTGGAGACCGTGGAGGAAAACCCCACAAAAAACAGGGCAATCGCCCCGTAAATCCCCACGCCAATGGCTCCCAATCTGGTGACCTGTGACGGATCGAGCCGTAGGTAGGTCTTAGTCATTGATGAAAGAGGGGGGTTTCCTGATGCCGCGCCATGTCCACCAGAAGGCAGTCATCAAGGAGAATTGGGCAATGGGCACTGTCCAGTTCCAGTGCGTCATCTCATGGGTCAATGCAGGCACCGTCCACAACAGCACCAGCAGGCCCCTGTCCCAACGATGACTTTTCTCAACCAGTCCTCGCCCCCACCAGACACCCCAGACCGCCAGCCAGGTCAGGTCATATTCCAGCACGTAGGGACTGGCCATCAGCGCTCCCAAAATCAGCAAGGCATACTTTGAGAAACGGGGCACCGGACGACGCCAAACTGTCCAGAGACACCCTGCAACCCCTGCCGTGACCCCTCCTTGAACCATTTTCGCCCAGGTTTGGCTTCCACCCCATTGTCGAACCCAGGAATAATAAGAGGTGACTTTGAGCAACGGTTCCAACCCATACTGTCCCAATTCCTGCTGGGCTCGAATCAGCGCGTGAGCCCAGTCCATCCAGGCCCCCACGCCATACACCAGAAGGCTGCTCAGTACCAGAAAAAACACCGTCGCCAGCGCACTGAAGAGGCAGCGCCATTCCCGCCCCGCCACCAGCGCCAGGGGGAACAGGATCCCCAGTTGCGGTTTGAAACTTAACAATCCAATCGCAATCCCGGCCAGGACTGGTTTTTTTTCCAGCCAGTACAAACCCCAGGCCACCAATCCCGCCGTCAAAAAGCCGTTCTGCCCAAAGTTCAGATTGAGCCAGAACCCGGAAAATCCGAACAGGGCCCAGAGGGTTGCCCGGTTTGGCCAGGTCATATAGATCCCAGAACAGAAAAGTGCTGCGGAAAAACCCATGAAGCCGCCATAGCTTGCCAAGGGCATCAACCCGGAGAAGGGATAAAGATAAAAAAAGAAGTACGGCGGATAGAACCAACCAAAAGTGACGGGGGCACGCTGATCCAGAAACCCCACCAAATGTTGGCCCACGAGATCGGACAGATAAGCAGATGTCGCCTGGCCCTGAGCCGCCAAGCGAGTCATGGTCTGGAACACCCCGTAGTCCAGAAACAGGGGTTTTCCGCCCGGATGAAACCAGCGGGAATCGTACAATTCCTGACCATACAAAATCAGAAAAAATAGTCCGAAAGTTGCCCCGTACAGCGAGATACGCTGGAGGGTCCACCAGGGGGTCCCACCCTCCGGCCGGACACCAACAGACGGGTCACTGATGGTGGAAGGAGGACAGGACATTATGAATGGGAGGGGCAAGAATCAGGATGAACAGGAGCGGAAAAATGCACGCGATGAGGGGAAGAAGAATCTTCGTCGGAATCTTGGCTGCCTGTTCTTCTGCTTTCAACCGTCGATCCAGTCGCAAACTCTCAGAATAGACCCGCAAGGATTCGGCAATACTGGTCCCGAATTTTTCCGACTGGATGAGCGAAGCCACCATGGCTTCCACATCCCGAATCCCCACCCGCTCCGCCATATTGGCCAAAGCCTGATTGCGACTGGCGCCAGCCCTTTGTTCCAGAACCACCTGACGCAACTCATCGGCCAGGGCCCGGCTGCGGATGCGCATTTCTTCCCCCACCCGTGCCAACCCAGCATCGACCGACAAACCGGCCTCCACACAGGTCCGCAGCAAATCCAGGGCATCCGGAAAGTTCTGCGACAATTCCTCACGCCGCCGGGCGACCATCTTGCGCAGCACGATGTTGGGCAGAAAGTACCCCCCCGCCGCCATGAAAAAAATGATGTAAGCGATCAGGGCAGGTTTCCAGGCAGGTTGAAGGATCAGTATTCCCAATAGGAAAACAAGCGGCAATACCAGTGTCAGCAATGTCTTGAAGGAGAAATAGACGACTTTGGCCGATTCATTCCGGTATCCCGCCGACTGCAGTTGTTTGGTCAGTGCCGATGCTTCTTCCGGTTTCTTATCTTCCTGCATGGAAAAACGGGCCAGAGGGCTGATCCGTTTCTTCAGCAGTTGCCTGGTCACTTCCAGTTGGGACTGAGTGCCAAATTCGATCTGACGTTCGCCCTGCACCGTTTTTTTCAGGCGACGCGCGGCGGGCGGGTTGATCTGATTCCACAGGACCATCCCCATGCCCAGGATCAAAAGGACGGCAACCGCCCCTACCGCCAGGATGAACAGATCCATTAGTGGTCTCTCTCGACGTTCATGAGTTCTACACCTTGATCGTCGTCACACTTTTCATCCACAGGATTCCCAGAACGAACAATCCCGCCATTCCCTTGACCAGTTGCCGCCCTGTAGGCTCTTTCCAGAAGTAGGACAGGTAATCCGGACTCATCACCGTCATCAACAGGCCAAAAGCCACAGGCAGCAGACACAGGATCCACGCCGAAACCCGCCCTTCCGCCGACAGCACCCGGATGGTGCGCCGCAATTTCTGGCGTTCACGCATCAACTTGGCCAATTCCTGCAGCAGGTTGCTCAGGCTACCTCCCGTATCCAGTTGAATCAGTACCGTCAGGACAAAATAGCGCACATCCATCAACTCGACCCGCTGGGCCAGGCCCAACACAGCCTCGCGAATGGAGGACCCATAGGTCACTTCATCCGAAGTCATACGGAATTCACTGCCAATCGGTTCAGGACTTTGTTGCCCGACCACCCGAAAAGCCCCGGAAAATGCGTGACCGGCCCGCAGGGACTGGGCCAGCATATCCAGAGCATCCGGCAACTGCTCCTCGATTTTGGTGCTGCGCGCATGCACCCAATGCCGCAACAGGGCAAGAGGTGCAAAAACCCCTGCCACCCCCAGGAAGAGCGCCAGAAAACCCAATCCCAGGCCCCACCCGAGCCCCAGCCCCAGTATCCCGCTCACCCCCATATATCCCAGCATCTGGGCCACAGTCATCTTTTTCCCGCTCCGACCAATCAGCAGGTAAAGGGCTTCCAACCGGTGAAATTGTTTCAGTTTCTCGTCCAGCGCGGGATTCTGGGCATAGGCTCCCTTCTTGATCCAACTTTTTTCAACCGTCGGCATGTCGTCCATGATGAGGCTGAAGCGCATCTTGAAGCGTTTGGAGTGGTTCGCCGCAGATCGGTTGCTGAAAAAAATCAGCGTGAACTCCACCAACCCAAACAGGGCCAAAAAGCCCATGATCAGGATCAGGTAACCCCAAAAGTCGAGATTATTCATCGCGAGGCATCCGGATCGAACAACCGTTCCGGCAATACCGAACCATGAGACAACAGGCGATCCATGAACCGGGGTCTCACCCCCGTCGCACGATGGCGCCCCAGGACAGCCCCGTCTGCAGCAATGCCGGTTTGCTGGAACTTGAAAATTTCCTGTGTGGTGATCATGTCCCCTTCCATCCCCGTAATTTCGAGGATACTCATGACCTTGCGTTTCCCGTCACTGAGTCGGGAGGCCTGGATGATGGCCGTCAGGGCCGACACGATGGTCTGGCGCAAGGGTCGAACCGGGATGGTGATCCCCGAGATTCCCACCATGTTTTCCAGACGACTCAGGGCATCGTGGGCATTGTTGGCGTGAATGGTGGCCATGGATCCTTCATGCCCCGTATTCATCGCCTGAAACATGTCGATCACTTCGCCCCCCCGCACTTCCCCGATGATGACCCGATCCGGCCTCATCCGCAAACTGTTGCGGATCAGGGCCCGCTGGTTGATTTCTCCCGTCCCTTCCACATTGGGCGGACGGGTCTCGAGACGGACCACATGGGGCTGTTGAAGGCGCAGTTCTGCGGCATCTTCGATGGTCACCAAGCGTTCGTCGTCCGGGATGAAACTGGATAACACATTGAGCAGGGTCGTTTTTCCGCTCCCGGTTCCGCCCGAGATCAGGATATTCAGACGAGACTTGACCATGGCAGCGATCAACATGGACATTTCCGGAGTCATGCTGCCGTAATCCACCAGATCGTGCACACTGAGGGGAACCGCCGGAAAGCGACGAATGGACAGGGCTGCCCCATCCAGTGCCAAAGGGGGGATGATGGCATTGACCCGTGACCCATCCGGCAAACGGGCGTCCACCATGGGACTGGATTCATCGACCCGGCGCCCGATGCGCGACACGATCTTGTCGATGATTCGGATCAGATGTTCCTCATCCGTGAACTTGACGTTGGTCAGTTCCAGTTTTCCCTTGCGTTCCACAAATACCGTGGAGGGGCCATTGACCAGGATATCAGAGATGGTCGGATCTGCCAGCAAGGGCTCGAGGGGGCCCAATCCCATGACTTCATTCTGAATCGCCGTCACCAGGGCGCGACGTTGGCTGTCGCTCATCTCGAGATGGCGTTCCTTGATGGTCTCCTCGACAAAACTGGCCAGACGCTGGCGCAATTGTTCATCGGAGATTTGCTCCATCATGGACAAATCAAATTTCTTGAGCAGGTCCTGATGGATCTGCGACTTCAGGCGAGAGGCTTCCGCGTCCACCCGATGGACGGCAGGAATTGCCACCTCTCGTCCGCCTCCCGTCGCCGGCGGGGGTACGGAAGAATTCAGTAAATCACGCAATAGGGACACTTTGATCCTCCTTCTATCACGCGCCCAATCCTCTGTTTCAGGAAGATTTGAACAGCGAAGTAAATTTACCCAACAATGAATGGGAATGG
>JAKABO010000051.1 GCA_021796835.1 Pseudomonadota bacterium
TTCACCTCGACGACAAGCCGCTGCACATGACCCTGGTTCCGGAGCGTCTGAGGGGCGAGGTGGCCCGTTTCGACATCATGGCCAAGGACAAGGTCATTGTGGCGCGGGACAAGCGGATCACCGTCAAGCATATCCGTGAACTGGAACAGGCGGGACTGCACCGCATCGAAGTGCCCGAGGATTTTGTCGTGGGCCGGGTTCTCGCCCGCGATCTCATTCAGACGGACACGGGGGAACTGGTTGCCCGTGCCAATGACGAAATCACCGAAACCCTGCTGGCAAAAATACGTGCGGCGGGAATTCGTGACATTCAGACCCTCTATACCAACGATCTGGATCAGGGACCGTACATTTCCCAGACGCTGGCGGTCGATGACACGCTCGATCAGAATGCGGCGCGGATCGCCATCTACCGCATGATGCGTCCCGGCGAACCGCCGACGGAAGAGGCGGTCAAGTTGCTGTTTCAGGGCCTGTTCTTCAGTGAAGAACGGTACGATCTTTCTGCCGTGGGTCGGATGAAGTTCAATCGTCGGGTGGGCCGTTCTGAACTGACGGGCTCCCCGATCCTGTCCAATGAAGATATCGTGGATGTCATCAGGATTCTGGTGGAATTGCGCAACGGGCGCGGTGAAATCGATGACATCGACCATCTGGGCAATCGGCGGGTGCGTTCCGTCGGCGAGTTGGCTGAGAATCAATTTCGCTCCGGCCTGGTGCGCGTGGAGCGGGCCGTGAAGGAACGGCTTTCCCAGGCTGAATCGGAAAACCTGATGCCGCATGACCTGATCAATGCCAAGCCCATTTCGGCAGCGATCAAGGAATTCTTCGGCTCCAGCCAGTTGTCCCAGTTCATGGATCAGACCAATCCGTTGTCTGAAATCACCCATAAACGGCGGGTATCTGCCCTGGGACCCGGCGGATTGACCCGTGAGCGGGCAGGGTTCGAAGTGCGCGACGTGCACCCCACGCATTACGGGCGTGTCTGTCCGATCGAAACCCCGGAAGGACCCAATATTGGTCTGATCAATTCGCTGGCGTTGTATGCCCGAACCAACGAGTACGGCTTTCTGGAAACGCCGTACCGCAAGGTGGAGAATGGCCGTGTCACGGACCAGATCGAGATGCTCTCGGCCATCGAGGAAGGGCGGCATGTGATCGCTCAGGCCAATGCGGCACTGGACGAGCAGGGACGTTTCAGCGATGACCTGGTCTCCTGCCGTCACTTCAACGAATTCACCCTGGCGTCACCGGATCGGATTACCCACATTGATGTGGCGCCGGCCCAGATCGTCTCGGTGGCTGCATCCCTCATCCCGTTTCTGGAACATGATGATGCAAACCGCGCCCTGATGGGTTCGAACATGCAGCGTCAGGCCGTGCCCTGTCTGCGCGCCGAAAAGCCGCTGGTGGGAACGGGGATCGAGCGTACCGTGGCCGTGGATTCGGGAACGACGGTGCAAGCCCGGCGGGGTGGAGTGGTGGACTATGTGGATGCCGCCCGGATCGTGGTGCGCGTGAATGATCAGGAGACGCTGGCAGGCGAAGTGGGGGTGGACATCTACAACCTCATCAAGTACCGTCGTTCAAACCAGAATACCAACATCAATCAACGTCCTATCGTCAATGTGGGGGATGTCATCCAGCGTAATGACGTGATTGCGGATGGTGCGTCCACCGACATGGGGGAACTGGCTCTGGGTCAGAACCTGCTGGTGGCATTCATGCCCTGGAACGGATACAACTTCGAGGATTCCATCCTGATCTCCGAGCGGGTCGTGGCCGAAGACCGTTTCACCTCCATCCATATCGAAGAGTTATCGGTGGTGGCGCGGGACACCAAGTTGGGACCAGAGGAAATTACCCGGGATATCTCCAACCTGTCTGAACGCATGTTGAACCGGCTGGATGATTCCGGCATCGTTTACATCGGGGCCGAGGTGGAAGCGGGGGATGTGCTGGTGGGGAAAGTCACCCCCAAGGGCGAAACCCAACTGACTCCCGAAGAGAAACTGTTGCGTGCCATCTTTGGCGAGAAGAGTTCCGATGTCAAGGACACCAGTCTGCGCGTTCCCTCCGGCATGGCAGGGACGGTGATCGGCGTGCAGGTCTTCACGCGTGAAGGGATCGAACGGGACGCACGTGCCCAGCGCATCATCGATGACGAGTTGGCCCAGTACAAGAAGGATCTTGGGGATCAACTGCGTATCATGGAAAACGATACCTTTGGTCGGATCGAACGTCTATTGATGGGCAAGGTCGTCAAGGGCGGACCAAAGAAGTTGCCCAAAGGCACCGTGATCACCCCCGACTATTTGAACCAGTTGGGACGCTGGGACTGGTTTGACATTCGCCTTGGGGAAGAAGACCAGCAGATTCAACTGGAACAATTGAAGGAAAGCCTTGAAGAAAAGCGCAAGGAGTTCGAACTGTTCTTCGAGGAGAAGAAGCGCAAGTTGACCCAGGGGGATGAGTTGTCTCCGGGGGTCCAGAAAATGGTCAAGGTTTATCTGGCCGTGAAGCGTCGTCTCCAGCCGGGTGACAAGATGGCCGGTCGCCACGGAAACAAGGGGGTGGTCTCCAAGATCGTCCCGGTAGAGGACATGCCTTTCACCGCAGACGGAACTCCGGTGGATATCGTGCTGAACCCGCTCGGGGTTCCCTCGCGGATGAACGTGGGACAGATTCTGGAAACCCACCTGGGCTGGGCTGCCAAAGGCCTGGGTCATGCGATCGGTCGGCTCCTCGACCAGCAGGCGGACGCCATCAAACTGCGGGAGTTTCTGGAGAAGGTTTATAACGGTACGGGGAAGACGGAGTCCCTGGCTGACATGACCGATGCCGAAATCGGAACCCTGGCGCACCATCTGCGCGGCGGCGTGCCTTTTGCGACCCCCGTATTCGATGGGGCCAACGAGGCCGAGATCAAGGACATGCTGGAACTGGCCGGGTTGCCCCGGGGCGGTCAGGTGCAGGTCTTCGATGGTCGTACCGGCGAGAGTTTTGATCGGTTGGTGACCCTGGGCTACATGCATATCCTGAAACTGCACCATCTGGTGGACGACAAGATGCATGCCCGTTCCACAGGTCCCTATAGCCTGGTGACCCAACAACCTCTGGGTGGTAAGGCCCAGTTTGGGGGGCAGCGCTTCGGGGAAATGGAAGTTTGGGCGCTGGAAGCCTACGGCGCATCCTATACGCTCCAGGAAATGCTGACTGTCAAATCCGATGACGTGGCGGGACGGACCAAGGTGTACGAAAACATTGTCAAGGGCGAACACACCATCGATGCCGGAATGCCGGAATCCTTCAATGTGCTGGTGAAGGAAATTCGCTCGCTGGGTATCGACATCGATCTGGAACGGTTCTGACGGAACCAGATTGGACAGTTTAGGGGATTCAACTCATCAATGGGAGTCCGGCCTGGCCGACTCCCGCGCGGGAGGTAAAGCGTGAAAGGACTATTGAACTTATTCAAGCAGACGACACAACCGGAAGAATTTGATGCGATCAAGATCGGACTGGCTTCACCCGACAAAATCCGGTCCTGGTCCTACGGTGAGGTAAAAAAACCTGAAACCATCAATTACCGTACCTTCAAACCGGAACGGGATGGTCTTTTCTGTGCCAAGATATTCGGTCCGGTCAAGGATTACGAGTGTCTGTGCGGGAAATACAAGCGCCTCAAGCATCGGGGGGTGATTTGTGAAAAATGTAATGTCGAGGTCACCCTGTCCAAGGTGCGGCGTGAGCGTATGGGCCACATCGAATTGGCCAGCCCGGTGGCGCACATCTGGTTTCTGAAATCCTTGCCCTCCCGTCTTGGGATGGTACTGGACATGACCCTGCGGGATATTGAACGGGTTCTTTATTTCGAAGGCTTCGTGGTGACGGAACCGGGGATGACCCCCCTTCAAAAGGGGCAATTGCTCACTGAAGAAGACTATCTGGCCAAGGTCGAGGAGTATGGCGACGAGTTTTCTGCCAGCATGGGCGCCGAGGGTGTGCGTGAACTTCTTCGTCAAATCGACATCGATCGTGAAATCGAGCGCCTGCGTCAGGAACTGGCCACGACCGGTTCCGAAACCAAGATCAAGAAGTACGCCAAGCGCGTCAAGATCCTGGAGGCGTTTCAAAAATCCGGCATCAAGCCGGAGTGGATGATCATGGAAGTCCTCCCGGTCCTTCCGCCCGATTTGCGTCCTCTGGTTCCTCTGGATGGGGGGCGTTTTGCCACCAGCGATCTGAACGATTTGTATCGTCGGGTGATCAATCGCAACAATCGGTTGAAGCGTCTTCTGGAACTGAAGGCACCCGAAATCATCGTGCGCAATGAAAAACGCATGCTGCAGGAAGCGGTGGATTCGCTTCTCGACAACGGCCGGCGCGGCAAGGCCATGACGGGCGCCAACAAGCGCGCCCTCAAGTCCCTGGCCGACATGATCAAGGGGAAGAGTGGTCGATTCCGTCAAAATCTGCTGGGGAAACGGGTGGATTACTCCGGGCGATCCGTGATCGTGGTGGGACCGCAACTCAAGTTGCATCAGTGTGGCTTGCCCAAGAAAATGGCGTTGGAACTGTTCAAACCCTTTATTTTCCACAAACTCGAAGTTCTGGGTCTGGCGACGACGATCAAGGCCGCCAAGCGCATGGTGGAACAGGAGATTCCCGAGGTATGGGATATTCTCGAAGACGTGATCCGGGAACATCCGGTTCTCCTGAATCGTGCGCCAACCCTGCATCGTTTGGGCATTCAGGCTTTCGAACCCGTTCTGATCGAAGGCAAGGCCATCCAATTGCATCCGCTGGTCTGCGCCGCGTTCAATGCGGACTTTGACGGCGACCAGATGGCTGTGCATGTGCCGCTTTCCCTGGAAGCACAGATGGAAGCACGCACCCTGATGCTGGCCTCCAACAACGTGTTGTCTCCTGCCAACGGGGATCCCATCATCGTGCCCTCCCAGGATATCGTGCTGGGGCTTTATTATGTCACCCGCGAACGGGTCAATGCGCGCGGTGAAGGGATGGCCTTCTCAGATGTGGGTGAGGTCGTGCGCGCTTATGAAGCCCGCAAGGTGGATGTGACCGCGCGTATTTCAGTGCGCCTGACCGAGACGGTCAAGGACGACAGCGGTACGTTGTCACGGCAAGTCACGCGTTACGAAACTACGGTGGGTCGGGCCATGCTGTCCGAGATATTACCCGATGGATTGTCTTTCTCGCACATCAACAAGGCGCTCAAGAAAAAAGAAATTTCGCGTCTCATCAATGCAGCCTTCCGTCGTTGCGGGATCAAGGAAGCCGTGATCTTCGCGGACAAATTGATGTACATGGGTTTTGCCATGGCGACCCGCGCCGGGATTTCGATTTGTGTGGACGACATGCTGGTGCCCAATGAGAAGGGCGCACTGATTGCCGCTGCCGAGACGGAAGTGAAGGAAATCGAGAGTCAGTACACTTCGGGTCTGGTCACCCAGGGTGAGCGTTACAACAAGGTAGTGGATATCTGGGGGCGGGCGGGCGATCAAGTGGCCAAGGCCATGATGGACCAACTC
>JAKABO010000052.1 GCA_021796835.1 Pseudomonadota bacterium
TTCAAGAAACCGATCCTGAATCATGGCGAGATATTGATAATGTATCGAGGGCCGGTATTCCTCTGGTATCGCGAGAAGTTTCCAGACTTTTCATGAAAGACAAGGAACGGCCCACGAGTCGAATTGTAACGTTTATTTCCTCCGTGCAACAGCATCTTTAGCACATCGATCAGGTCGAAATCCTGTCCATTGAGGAGGATTCGCTTCTTGACCGCCGAAGTGGTGAGAACTACTTTTTTCCGGAACGATGACTAATGTTAAATGGTGAACGTGATACTCCCAATCATTGGTTTAGATACCGTGGTGTGTCCAGAACTCTGCTGGCGCCAGATTCCAACGATGCGTCCCGGTATGCTTCCGGGATATGCAAGTCCAGATACCAGGACATTGGTGTCCAGTACGACACGCAGTCCCGACATCAGCGCTTGCGCTCATCGGCAACCAGAGCATCAATTTCAGCGATGCCGGTTTCAAGGGGTACATCCGCATAAACTTGCGCGATCCGGTCTCTCTCTCGACAGTTGAGTCGGCTTCTTCTGCTATGCGTGCTTGGAGAGACGCTGTGCAACGAGTGCATTCAACGACAGGCCAGCTTGCGCAGCTTCGATGGCAAGCGCACGATGAACGCGCCTATCTATCCGCACATTAAAACTGCCGCTGTACTCGCGACGAGCAGGAGCGACCGGAACCGATTCCCCTCGCTTTTCGTAACTCTCACGCACGCCAGCCCAAGCTTCGGCCAGTTCATTAAGTGATTGCTCCGGTGTGGCCGCAAAAGCTGACACGCTCGGCAATTCGACAAAGTGCGCCAAGTAGTCGCCTTCGTCGTCCTGATATACATTGACGGTAAAACCGTCGAATCGGTCAATCGTCGCCATTTTCGTTCTCACTCTCAAACTGCATGATGAATTGCTCGACCTGATAGCCCTTGGCCTTGCCGTCGCGGCCCTCCTGAATTGACAGGCGGTGTCCGGTAGGCGAGTACCAGATTTGATGACTGCCGCGCTGGTGGTCGAATGTCCAGTTTGCGCCACACAATAACTGTTGGAAGTCCTGAAACGACAACCCGTTAGGATTGTTTAAGGCTTTGACAATGAGTTTTTCTCGCTTCGTCATAGCGTAACTATAGGCAGTTGCAAACTGCGTGTCAATCACCGGAACGGTAATCCCGGATTTTGATGCCAAGACCATAGAAGCATGTTCGACAAGACCGATATCGACCTTACTTCCGCGCGGAAATTTCGCGATGTATTCAGGACGGACGGGAGAGGACTTCCTGGAACAGGGTCATTTGTCCCTCACTGGTTTCATCCCAACTGAAACCACTGGCGAATCGCCGGGTGTCTTCTCGGTCGGGCAGGGGGTTGAAGAGATCGGTGATGGCCTGACTGAGGGCCTCCGGGGTGCGTTCCTGGACCAGTCTGCCGGCACAGGGTTCGGTGATCAGTTCGGGGCTGCCGCCCACCGCGGTGGAGACCACGGGCGTACCGCAGGCCATGGCTTCCAGGAGGACGTTGGCCCAGCCTTCGCTGGACGAGGCCAGCACCAGGGCATCGGCTGCGCTGTAATGTCTGGTCAGTTCGACCTGGGGCATGTGGGTTTTGAACTGCACCCGGGCGCTGAGGCCCCGTTCCTGGACGAGGTGTTCAAGGGCTTTTTGCTCGGGGCCCGATCCGATGATGAGCAGGTGGAAGGAGGGGAGGGATTCGAGCGCCCGAACCACCAGATCATGGCCCTTTCCGGAAACCAGATGGCCCACGGAGACCAGCAGGGGGCCGTGGATCCCCAGTTTTTTGCGGGTTTCATCCCGTTCCGAGGGCTGGAACAGGGACAGATCCACCCCGTTTCTCAGCACGGTGATTTTATGTTCGTCGACACCCAGATGAACGAGTGCCTGCCTGAGGGACCCGGAAACCGTGATGAGGTGGGCGGCGTGACGGGCGGCGCCTTGAATGAGGGCCCTGGGAATGGGGTAATCGGGCAGGAGATTGAGGTCGCTGCCCCGGGCGGTGATGAGTACGGGCTTCTTCAGCCAGCGGCCCAGCAGGGTGGCGGCTACGCCATCGGGGTAGAAATAGTGGGCATCGATCAGGTCGAAATCCTGTCCGTGGCGGATTTGCGCTCTGAGCAGGGGCAAGCAGGCCAGGGCCATGCCCCAGGGGGCCAGGTTCATTCCGAATTTGGGAATCAGGGGGTAGCGGGGATGTTCGATGGAAATGCCCCGCCGAACTTCACGTTGGGGGACGCGGGCCTGACGGGCGTAGTCTCCAAACCGTTCATGGGTGAAGGGAAACCAGGGGACCGGGGCCATGACCCGGGCTTCGACGGGTTGGGTATCCAGTAACTGGCGCAGGCGTGTTTCCACAAAGATCCCATGGTGGGGCTTGGTGGCGTTGGGGTAGAGGGAACTGAAGGTAAGCAGGCGCATCGACGTCAGGGGCGTGGATGGGCGAGTAACCGTTGGTAGAGGGGCAGGTAACGGCGCACGCTGTTTTGCCAGGTGCGTTCGGTTTCCACGAAATTCCGTCCGGCCAGGGTCAGGCTATGCCGGAGCGTGGGGTCGGTGAGCAGGCGATGAACCGCGCGGGTCAGGTCCCGGGGGTCGCCTGCCTTGAAGAGAAGCCCGGTTTTTTCATGCTGGATGAGTTCCTTATGCCCGCCCACATCCGAGGCAATGAAGGATTTCCCCTGGGCCATGGCCTCCAGGGGTTTGAGGGGCGTGACCAGTTCGGTCAGGCGCATGGACAGTCGGGGATAGACCAGCACATCGATGAGGTCATAGTAACGGTGGACCTCCTGATGGGGCACCCGACCGGCAAATACCACCTTGTCGGCAATCTTCAGGCGTTGGGCCAGCGCCTTCAGGGCCTCTTCCTGGGGACCTCCCCCCACCAGAAGAAGGCGGGCCCGGGGGAGCATGGTCAGGATCTGCGGCAGGGCCTCCAGCAGCAGGGACAGCCCTTCGTAGGCGTAGAAGGAACCAATGAATCCAAGCACCTGGGCATCATCCAGCCCCAGGTGTTTTTGCAACGCCGGGTCGGGCGGGCCGCCCAGGGGAAAATGGGCGATGTCCACGGCATTGGGAATCACGGTGACCTTGTCCCCGGCAATCCCCCGGCTGACGATGTCCTGACGCAGACCTTCACAGATCGTGGTGATGGCATCCACTTTTCGGAAAGCCAGGGTATCGAGGGCGCGGGTGAGGCGGTAACGGAGGCTCCCTTCCTTCGTGGTGCCGTGGTCCACGGCCGCATCCTCCCAGAAGGCACGGACTTCATAGACCACGGGGATCCGGTATTGGCGACCGACCTTGAGGGCGGGAAGGGCATTCAGAACGGGGGAATGGGCGTGCAGGATGTCCGGTTGGGTCTTTTCGATGACCTCGTGCAGCCGCCGCTCCAGTCCCTTCATCACCCCAACCTGGTTCAGCAGGGGGAGTCTGCCCGGTGCGCCCGCCGCCGTGCGGTAGAAATGCCAACCGTCCACCATTTCTTCCGGCACGGTGCAGCCCGTCTGCTTTTCGCTGGTCAGGTGGCAGGTCTCCCAGCCCAATGCCCGTTGTTCCTTGAGAATGGACAGGGTGCGAAAAGTATAGCCGCTGTGCAGGGGAAGGGAATGATCCAGTATGTGGAGAATGCGCATGGCCTAGAGTCGCAGGAAAGATTCAAACATGAGTAACGACCAGAGGGGCGCGCTGTAATCGCGGCGTCCCGCCTGGTGTTCCTCCACCAGATGGGCAAGGAAGGTCGGGTTGAAAATCCCGCAGTCCATCAGGCGCGGACCCAGCACGGAGGTGCGCACCGTTTCGCGCAAGGGGCCGCGGAACCAACTGGCCAGGGGCACCGCGAAGCCCATTTTTTGACGGTACAGGATGTCCTGGGGCAGATAGGGTTCCAGGGCTTTCTTGAGAAGATATTTGCCTTCGCCCTGGTGCAGTTTGAGGGCGGAAGGGAGCCCCGACACCCATTCCATCAGGGGATGGTCCAGCAGGGGTTCGCGGACTTCCAGGGCATGGGCCATGCTGGCGCGATCCACTTTGGTGAGGATGTCGCCGGGCAGGTAGGTTTTGATGTCCAGGTACTGAACCAGAGACAGGGGATCCTGGGTGGGAGAATTCCGGGCATGGGTTTTCAGTACCTCCACCGCCCGGTAGCCCTGCAGGCTGGCCGAGAAAGCGGGGCTGAACAATTGGTTGCGCAGGTGGTCGCCCAGCAGGGACACGCTGTGAAAATACCCTTCCACCGAATCCCGGGCGAGGGCTTCGAACGTGCTTTTGGCCCGGAACATGCGGGGGGCCCAATCCGCCTTGGGGTACAGGGCGCCCAGGGCGCCGAAAAGGGGACGGCGCAGCCCCAGGGGAAGGAGCGCCCGCATTTTTTCTTCTGCCATGTGGAAACGGTAACGTCGGTACCCGGCCAGGTTTTCATCGCCGCCATCCCCCGACAGGGCTACGGTGACGGAGCGGCGCGCCAGTTCGCAGACCCGGTAGGTGGGCAGCGCGGAACTGTCGGCATAGGGTTCGTCGTAGAGTGCGGCCAGTTGATCCACCAGGGAAAAATCATTGGGGTCCACCTCGCTGGTCTGATGGCGGGTATGGTACTGCCGGGCCACTTGCTCGGCGTAGGGCGCTTCGTTGAACCGGGGGTCCTGAAAGGCAATGGAACAGGTATTGACCGGCTCCGTGCTCAGTTCCGCCATCAGGGCAACCACGGCGCTGGAATCCACGCCCCCGGATAAAAAGGCCCCCAACGGCACTTCGGAGACCAGGCGAATGCGCACGGCCTCGCGCAGGCGTTCCACCAGTTCCGCCTGCATGTCCTGCATCGAGGTGACGGGAACGGGGGCGAAGGGGATGTCCCAGTAACGGTGCGGCGCGGGAAGCGGCGCAGAGGGGGAAAGGGTCAGATGATGGCCGGGGGGAAGCTTGAAGGTGTTCCGGTAAATGGTGCGGGGTTCGGGGATATACCCATAGGCAAAGTATTCCTCCACGGCGCAGGGGTCGAGGGTCGGGTCAAAACCGGGGTACAGGCGCAGGGCCTTGAGTTCTGACGCGAAGATGAATTTGCCATCGGACTGCAGGCTGTAAAAGAGGGGTTTGACCCCCAGACGGTCGCGCGCCAGAAACAGTTTCTGACGGGAGCGGTCCCACAGGGCAAAGGCGAACATTCCCCGGAAACGCTCGACACAGTTTTCTCCCCACTCTTCCCAGGCATGGACGATGACCTCGGTGTCGCAGTGGGTGCGGAAGGTGTGGCCCAGAGCCTGCAACTCGGGCATGAGGTCCACGAAGTTGTAGATTTCACCGTTGAAGACCACCACCACGCTATGGTCCTCATTGAACAGCGGCTGCTGTCCCGACGAGAGGTCGATGATCGACAAACGGCGATGTCCCAGGCCCACGCCGGGCTCGGTATGCAATCCCCCCTCATCGGGGCCCCGATGGAACTGGGCCTCATTCATGCGTCCCAGAACTTCGCGGCTGAGGGAGGATTTTCCTCG
>JAKABO010000053.1 GCA_021796835.1 Pseudomonadota bacterium
AGGGTGAGCGTTACAACAAGGTAGTGGATATCTGGGGGCGGGCGGGCGATCAAGTGGCCAAGGCCATGATGGACCAACTGGGTCGTGAACCCGTGGTAACCCGCAAGGGCGAGACCACTACCCAGGAATCCTTCAATGCCATCTACATGATGGCGGATTCCGGCGCGCGCGGCTCGGCGGCCCAGATTCGCCAGTTGGCGGGGATGCGCGGCCTGATGGCCAAACCCGATGGTTCGATCATCGAAACCCCGATCACGGCGAACTTCCGTGAAGGGCTGAACGTGTTGCAATACTTCATCTCGACCCACGGGGCGCGCAAGGGGTTGGCGGATACTGCATTGAAGACCGCCAATTCAGGATACCTGACCCGTCGTCTGGTGGACGTGACCCAGGATCTGGTGGTGGTGGAACAGGACTGCGGCACCGAACAGGGGATGCTCCTGAAAGCTTTGGTGGAGGGAGGGGAAGTGGTGGAACCTCTGCGGGACCGGATTTTGGGTCGCGTCGCCGCCATGGACGTCATTCATCCGGAAACTCAGGAAGTTCTGGTGCCGGCGGGCTATCTGTTCGACGAAGATGCCGTGGAGCAGGTGGAAGCCGCGGGCATCGACGAGATCAAGGCGCGCAATCCGCTTACCTGTGAAACCCGCTACGGTCTCTGCGCCCAATGCTATGGACGGGATCTGGGACGGGGTGGTCTGGTGAACGTGGGAGAAGCCGTGGGCGTGATCTCGGCTCAGTCCATCGGTGAACCGGGGACACAGTTGACCATGCGGACCTTCCACATCGGGGGGGCAGCCTCCCGGGCCGCCGTGATCAGCCAGGTGGAGAGCAAGTCGAATGGCGTGGTACGGATTTCCGCCACCATGCGTCAGGTTACCAACGCCCGTCAGGAACAGATCGTGATTTCCCGTAGCGGCGAGGTGATCATTACCGATGATGCCGGACGGGAGCGGGAACGGCACAAGATTCCCTATGGGGCGACCCTGCTGGTGACGGAAGGTGGCCGGGTCAAGGCAGGGCAGATCCTGGCCAACTGGGATCCCCATACCCGCCCCATCATTACCGAGTACGCCGGGGAAGTGCGCTTCGAGAACGTGGAAGAAGGGGTGACGGTCGCCAAGCAGATCGACGAAGTGACGGGGTTGTCCACCCTGGTGGTGATCGATCCCAAGCGCCGTGCCAGCGCCCAGAGCAAGGGGGTGCGCCCGCAGGTGAAATTGCTGGATGCAGTGGGCAAGGAAATCAAGTTGGCTGGCACGGAACAGGTGGTCAATATCACCTTTCAGGTGGGCGCCATCATCACGGTCAAGAATGGACAACAGGTCGGCGTTGGTGAAGTGCTGGCCCGGATACCCCAGGAATCCTCGAAGACTCGGGATATTACCGGGGGCTTGCCGCGGGTTGCCGAACTGTTTGAAGCCCGCTCACCCAAGGATGCCGGCCTGTTGGCGGAAATCACCGGTACCGTGTCTTTCGGCAAGGATACCAAGGGCAAGCAGCGTCTGGTCATTACGGACACCGATGGGATTGCGCACGATTATCTGATTCCCAAGGACAAACATGTGACGGTGCATGATGGTCAGGTGGTGAACAAGGGTGAAACCATCGTGGATGGTCCGGCTGATCCCCATGACATCCTGCGCCTGCTGGGTGTAGGTGCGCTGGCCCGCTATATCACGGATGAAGTTCAGGACGTGTATCGCCTGCAGGGGGTGAAGATCAACGACAAGCACATCGAAGTGATCGTGCGTCAGATGTTGCGCCGGGTACAGGTGCTGGATGCGGGCGAGACCCGCTTCATCCCGGGAGAACAGGTGGAACGGGCCGACTTGCTCGAGGAAAACGAGCGGATCGTGGCGCAGAACAAGCGTCCTGCCACCTTTGAAAATGTTCTGCTGGGGATTACCAAGGCATCGCTGTCCACGGATTCCTTCATTTCGGCAGCATCCTTCCAGGAAACCACCCGTGTTCTGACCGAAGCCGCCATTATGGGCAAACGGGATGATTTGCGTGGCCTCAAGGAAAACGTCATCGTGGGACGATTGATTCCTGCCGGTACGGGTCTCGCCTACCACACGGCCCGCCGCCGTCGTGGTCAGCCAGAGTTGCGGGACAGTCTGGGGGGGGATTTCATGATGGTGGAGCCTCTGACGGCGGTGGAAACGGATGAACATCCCGCTGCTTGACAAAGGAAGCATTTAAACATACAATCGACAGTCTTTTTCCGGGCGTGTTGCCCGTGACCGGACTGTCTCGTACGGACGATAGGACTAACTATGCCAACAATCAACCAGTTGATTCGCAAACCGCGAGTCGCCAAAACGACCAAGAGCAAGGTGCCTGCCCTGGCCAATTCGCCGCAGAAGCGCGGCGTGTGTACTCGGGTTTATACGACTACCCCCAAAAAGCCGAACTCGGCATTGCGGAAGGTGGCACGGGTGCGTCTGACCAACGGCTTCGAAGTGTCCAGTTATATCGGTGGAGAAGGGCATAACCTGCAGGAACACTCGGTGGTCCTGATTCGTGGCGGTCGGGTCAAGGATCTTCCTGGGGTTCGTTACCACACGGTACGGGGTAGCCTGGATACGGCAGGGGTGAAAGATCGCAAGCAGAGCCGTTCCAAGTACGGTGCCAAGCGTCCCAAAGCCGCTTAATTTAATTCATAAACAAGAGAGATTACTTCCATGCCGCGTCGCAGAGAGGTTCCCAAAAGAGATGTGTTGCCCGATCCAAAATTCGGCAGCGCTGATGTGTCAAAATTTGTCAATGTCATCATGGATTCGGGTAAAAAATCCGTGGCTGAACATATCGTTTATCGTGCCATGGATGTCATCGGACAGAAATCCGGCAAAGACCCCATCGAGGTTTTTCTGACGGCACTCAATAATGCCCGTCCTCTCGTCGAAGTCAAAAGCCGGCGCGTGGGTGGGGCCAACTATCAGGTTCCCGTGGAAGTTCGGGCCAACCGTCGTACTGCTCTGGCCATGCGTTGGTTGCGTGAAGCGGCGCGCAAGCGCGGTGAAAAGTCCATGGGCCTGCGTCTGGCGGGAGAATTGATCGACGCCTCGGAAGGCCGCGGGGGCGCCATCAAGAAGCGTGAAGAAGTCCATCGGATGGCTGAGGCCAACAAGGCTTTTGCGCATTACCGCTTTTAAGGACATGACTTTTTGGCAGGAAGGATAAGGCATAAAGCAGGCCCGGCAATCCGGGCCTTTGGCGTATCAAACTGACAGACAACGGACGGATAAAGTGGCACGTAAAACACCCCTTGAGCGCTATCGGAATATTGGTATCTCGGCGCATATCGACGCAGGAAAAACCACCACGACGGAACGGATCCTTTTTTACACCGGGGTATCCCATAAAATCGGCGAAGTGCATGATGGTGCCGCGACCATGGACTGGATGGAGCAGGAACAAGAGCGTGGCATTACCATCACTTCTGCAGCGACGACCTGTTTCTGGCGCGGGATGGACGGAAAGTACCCGGAGCACCGGATCAATATCATCGATACCCCCGGGCACGTCGATTTCACCATCGAGGTGGAACGTTCCATGCGTGTCCTGGACGGGGCCTGCATGGTGTACGATTCGGTGGGTGGGGTACAACCCCAGTCAGAAACCGTTTGGCGCCAGGCCAATAAATATGGCGTGCCCCGTTTGGCCTTCGTCAACAAGATGGACCGGGTGGGCGCGGATTTCTTCAAGGTCCACCAGCAGATTCGTGATCGCCTGCGGGGTAACCCCGTTCTGATCCAGATTCCGATCGGCGCAGAAGATCATTTTGCGGGCGTTGTGGATCTGGTGATCATGAAGGCCATTCTGTGGGATGAGGCTTCCCAGGGGATGAAATTCGAATACCAGGAGATTCCTGCCGATCTGCGGGATAAGGCGCTGGAATGGCGCGAGAAGATGATCGAGGCGGCTGCCGAATCTTCTGAAGAGTTGATGAACAAGTATCTGGACAGCGGCGAGTTGAGCGAAGCCGAAATTCGTCTTGGATTGCGGGCTCGTACCCTGGCCGGCGAAATCGTTCCCATGCTGTGTGGCAGTGCCTTCAAGAACAAGGGCGTACAGGCCATGCTGGATGCCGTGATCGAGTACCTGCCTTCACCGGCGGATATTCCTCCGGTGGAAGGGGAACTGGAAAACGGCCAAATGGCCACTCGCCGGGCGGCAGATGATGAGCCTTTTTCGGCGCTGGCCTTCAAGATCATGACCGATCCTTTTGTGGGGCAGCTGATTTTCTTCCGGGTGTATTCGGGCATGATCAAGTCTGGCGACACGATCTACAACCCCACCAAGGGACGCAAGGAACGGCTTGGTCGTATTCTCCTGATGCATGCCAATCAGCGTGAAGAAATCAAGGAGGTGTTTGCCGGCGACATCGCGGCAGCCGTGGGATTGAAAGAGGCGACCACCGGGGATACCCTTTGCGAACTCGACAAAATCATCACCCTGGAAAAGATGGAATTTCCTGAGCCGGTCATTTCACAGGCAGTGGAGCCAAAGACCAAGGCAGACCAGGAAAAAATGGGGATCGCCCTGAATCGCCTGGCACAGGAAGATCCTTCCTTCCGTGTGCGGACCGATGAAGAATCCGGTCAGACCATCATTTCCGGGATGGGTGAATTGCATCTTGAAATTCTCGTGGACCGGATGAAGCGTGAATTTGGCGTCGAGGCTACGGTGGGCAAGCCCCAGGTGGCTTACCGGGAAACCATTCGTGGCAAGGTGGAGAATGCAGAAGGCAAGTTCATCAAGCAAAGCGGTGGGCGCGGTCAATACGGTCATGTGGTGCTCAAGGTCGAGCCCAACGAGATAGGCTCCGGCTTTGAATTTGTGGATGCCATCAAGGGTGGGGTGGTGCCGCGTGAATATATTCCTGCGGTTGAAAAGGGATTGATCGACACGCTGCCCAATGGGGTGCTGGCAGGATTCCCGGTGGTGGATGTCAAAGTGACACTTCACTTCGGTTCCTATCACGATGTGGATTCCAACGAAAACGCTTTCAAGATGGCGGCTTCCATGGCATTCAAGGATGGGATGCGTAAAGCCAACCCTGTGTTGCTCGAGCCCATGATGGCCGTGGAGGTGGAAACGCCGCCCGAATTCATGGGGAATGTGGTAGGGGATCTGTCTTCTCGCCGGGGCATGATTCAGGGCATGGAAGACGTGCTGGGAGTCAAGGTCATCAAGGCTGAAGTTCCTCTGGCTGAAATGTTTGGTTACTCGACCTCGCTGCGTTCTGCAACCCAGGGACGGGCGACTTACACCATGGAATTCAAGCATTATTCTGAGGCCCCGCGCAATGTTGCGGAAGCGATCATCAACAAAAAATAATCACTGAAACAATTAGAGGTAACTCATTATGGCAAAGAGCAAGTTTGAGCGGACGAAGCCGCATGTGAATGTGGGGACGATTGGCCACGTGGATCATGGAAAGACGACGCTGACGGCGGCGATGACGGTGGTATTGTCGAAGAAGTTTGGT
>JAKABO010000007.1 GCA_021796835.1 Pseudomonadota bacterium
TTGATTCTCAGCGGAAATTCGGTAATTTCGTAGGTTTCCAGCACCCGCACCATGCCATAGAAGGGGCGAGTCCAATCGTTCGTGTAGATGTTCTCGTTCATTTCCGCTGCGTAGATCTGGTAATTCTGGTCGCCCTTCCCCTTCGCGATCCCGGCCCCACTGATGTCCGTCCAGGAGCCATCGGGCTTGACAGGCAGGGTGTCGCCCCCGTTGATGTTGTACACGCCCGCTTTCCATGCCTCCTCCAGGGCGGCCGCGGTAGGGTTCGCCGCCCCCGACCATTGCAGAACCCGCACTTTTTTCCCGGGCGGGGCCAACCGGCTGTTGATGTAATCGATGGAGCCCTCGATCTCCCGTTTGAGATCGAAGGTGTAGCCCGGAATCTGCATGGACAACTGTTCCTTCTGCTGACCATAGCTGGGATCGGCCAGGATCCAGTCGAGGGGATGAGAATAGGTATGGGAACCGATTTCAATGTTGGGCAGGGCAAAAATCTTGCGCGCAATGGATTCCAGCGTAGGGGACAGGGCAGGATATTTCCCGGTGGGTCCTATTTCGCCTTCCACCACGGACACGGTCATCGGAATGGGGTATTTTTTGAAAATCTGGTCATACAGGGCCTCAGCCCCGTAATCGTAACCGGGGAATTCTGCCCGTGATGGGAATCCGTCCCCATCCACCTGAACGAAAAGCAGGCGCCGCCCGTTCTCCGAAGTGGTGTCGGGAACCGGCATCGCAGGCAACGACAGGGCCTGGCGCAGGAACTTGAGGGGGTCGATGACCCAGTAGTTCCGGTTCAATTCCCCCACGTATTCCAGGGAAAACGGCGCCAGGGCATAGCCCCCCCAGGGCAGGGTGGCCGCCATGTCCATGACCTTGTCGCCCACCTGGATCTGTGCCAGGGATTGCCCCGAAGGGCCGATGGCCAGCCCCACGGCATCCTGTATCTCGACCTGCGGCGCATGTTCGAAACCAATCATGGGCGCGGTATGGAGAATCTTGACCGTGGCTCCGGGCAGATACCCGCTGGGCAGCACCTTGAGGTCCAGGGCCTGTGCAGTTTCAAGATCGATGTCAAAACCGAAACGATCAAACACGGCCACCGGGACGTGACGGCGCACCTCGTTCAGGAACCACAGACGCCATTTGTCCTGATCCTCCACATCCTTATCCAGGAAGACGGCGATACCGGCATAACGATCCGGCGTGATGTCTTCCGGCAGTCCCTCGTTGACGTTCACATACCGGACGTCATAGCCCAGATAGTCCAGGGGGAGAGACAGAATCTTGGACCCCGTTCCTTCCTCGATGGCCACCCCCGGGTCCAGCGACTGAACCACCAGAATCTTTCTGGGCATGACGGTCAGTTTTCCAATGCCCACGATGTGTTCGTCAGGGCTGGTCACGTAGGGAATCAAACCGGCCTGGACAGACTTCCGGGCCAGGGCCTGCTGGCCTTCCCTGTCATACTTCTGGGCCAGTTCGAGGTCGATCAACGGAACCTCGGGGTGTTTCTCCTGCCAACGATGCAACTGGCCCAACTGCTCCTCCAGGCGATGGGAATCCACGGTCAGAAACCAGCCCTGCTGGGGGTCGTAGGGCTGGAAGATCGATTCCACCACCCATCCAGCCAGAAGTCCGGCCTGGGCATCGGCCACAGGCGGATGGTTGCGCAGAAAGATCCGTGCCGCCCCGAATGCGCCATGGACCTCGGTCAGGGCCAGGGAAAGCCAGCGATCTTCGGCGCTGGGCGAAGCAGAAAAAAACGAGGTCCCGCCCGTTTCATTCGGAAAACCTCCGGCCGCATCGGTCAGATAGAAGTCGCGAAATCCTTTCGCCCACAACGGCGTGAGCGTCTTCTTCACCCAGGCTTCAGGCGCACCCTGGTAGTCTTGCGACGTGATTTCCACGCGAGCCGCCCAGCGGGTATGAGGGTACCGTTCCAGCGAGGGCAAGGCAAACACGGCCGGGTCGACGATCACCTCATCGAAGGCCTGGAGCAGATCCAGGGGCGCATCGCCCCCCAGATAAAACGCCACGTTGGGGAATGCCCTCTCCCCGGCAGCGACGGCGTCCCCCCCGAGGAGCAAACCCGTCCACAGACAGGCCCATAGCCCCAAAACCCACGCCAACCTCACACCCCGGCTTCCCGATATCGTTGCCAGGCCCAGGTGCTGGCGCACATGTCCTCCAGACTCCGCGTCGTCTTCCAGTTCAGTACGCGCAGGGCGCGTGCGGGATCGGCGATACAGGCGGCAATATCACCGGGACGGCGGTCCACGATCTGGTAGGGAATCGGCCGGCCGCTGGCTTTTTCGAAGGCGGCAACCATTTCCAGCACGCTATGCCCCTGCCCGCTGCCCAGATTGATGGCTTGCCAGCCGGGCTGGGTCGCCACGAACTCGAGGGCAGAGCGGTGCCCTTCGGCCAGGTCCATGACATGGATATAGTCCCGCACCCCCGTGCCATCGGGCGTCGGGTAGTCGTTGCCAAAAATCTGCAGGATCGGACGTCGCCCCGAAGCCACCTGCGCCACGAAGGGCATCAGGTTGTTGGGGATGCCCGCCGGATCCTCCCCGATCGAGGCCGAGGGATGAGCACCGACCGGATTGAAATAGCGCAGGCAGACGATTTTCCATTTGTCCGATGCGCGGGCCACATCGTGCAGCATTTCCTCGATGTGCAACTTGCTGCGTCCATAGGGATTGGTGGCACTGGTCGGGTGCGTTTCGTCGATGGGCAGGGTTTGAGGGTCCCCATAAACGGTGGCGCTGGAACTGAAGACCAACTCATGCACCCCGCAGGCCTGCATCGCCTCCAGCAGGCTGAGGGTACCCTGGATGTTGCAGCCGTAGTATTCGATGGGCTTCGCCACCGATTCGCCCACGGCCTTGAGCCCCGCCAGATGGATGACCGAGGTGATCTGGTAATTGCGCAACGTGGAGACCACCGTGTCGTGGCTACGAAGATCCGCCTGAACGAAGGGAATGACCTGTCCGGTGATCTTTTCCAGGCGGTGCAGCACCGAAGGATCGCTGTTCGAAAAGTTATCCAGCACCACCACGGAAAAACCTGCCTGAATGAGCACCGTCACCACATGACTGCCGATATAACCCGCACCACCCGCCACAAGAACATTCTTATTGTTATTCAACCCTGGCCCTCCCAGCAGGAAATACACGGGGTAATTTCCCATTAAAAACCGATTGCTTCCGAAACACAAGGGCGCATGATAATCCAGAACTGCTACCTCATATCGTCATAAAGCAAAAAAACTTTACGATATTTTTTATCGTTTCTTGTTTGCAGTTTGCACTTTTTTCAAAACAGCGCGCTGCCATTTTCCCGGTGCCAGTGCTGAATGCCTTCCCAAGCCTCGACTGCGGTCTCTGCGTACCAGTACAGATCCAGATCTTCCTCATCGATATGTCCCTGCTCCAGCATGTATTCCGTATCGAACACCCGGCGCCAGTAGGCTTCCCCCACGAGAACGACCGGAATCGGCGGCACCTTTCGGGTCTGAATCAGGGTCAGAGCCCCAAATAGTTCGTCCAGCGTTCCATAACCCCCTGGCAGCGCCACAATCGCCGCCGCACGTTTCATGAAATGAAGTTTCCGCATGGAAAAATAATGAAACTGAAAACATAACCCCGGTGTGATATACGGATTGGGGAATTGCTCGCGTGGCAAAGTGATGTTCAGCCCGACGGTAGGCGCGCCCTCTTCAAAGGCGCCCCGATTGGCCGCTTCCATGGCACCGGGCCCTCCTCCGGTCATCACGACCAGACGGTCCCCGCGCGCGCTCTTGCCGACCTTCCCCACCAGTCGCCCCAATTCCCGCCCCACCTCGTAGTAGCGTGCAAGCGACAGGCGGTTTTCGGCCAGACGTCGTTCCCGCTGGAGTTGAGGGTCGTCCGGCGCCTGCAGGCACCGCGCCGTGACCCGCTTCAACTCCTCTTCCGCCACGGCGGGTTCGCGCAAACGGGTGCTGCCAAACACCACGATGGACCGCTCGATGTTCTGCTCACGCATGCCCTGTTCCGCCTTGGCGTAATCCAGTTGAAGCCGGACTCCGCGCGCAGATTCGGACTGTATGAAATCCGTATCCTCGTCCGGCTCCCGATAGGAGGGATGCTCGAGGATCGCTTTCAGACGTTGTTCCAGTTGAAGATCCCCAGGATCTTTCTTGGGGTGGGACCAGGGCAGGGGTTGCTTGCGACGCAGGGGATCGGGCGGAGAGGGAATGTAGGGATAAGGGCGTTTCATCCAGGAACTCCAGGGGGTTACCAATCTAACGATGTGAAGCAAATTCTCCCGACTGAACCAGTTCGGCCGCGCGCACCACGGCACGAGCCTTGTTGACCGTTTCCTGCCACTCCGCCTCGGGGACCGAATCCGCCACGATGCCGCCGCCAGATTGAACCCAGAGTTGTCCCCGGGCAACGACTGCCGTGCGAATGGCGATGGCCATGTCCATGTTGCCGTCGAACCCCAGATACCCCACTGCACCGCCATAAATCCCGCGGCGCGTGGGTTCCAGTTCGTCGATGATCTCCATGGCCCGAACCTTGGGGGCGCCGGACAGGGTTCCTGCCGGAAAGGTGGCGCGCAACACATCCAGCGCCCGCATGCCCGGGCGCAGACGCCCCACCACATTGGAAACGATGTGCATGACATGGGAGTAGCGTTCGATGGCCATGTTTTCGGTCACCTCCACCGAACCTGTCTGGGCGATCCGCCCCACATCATTGCGCCCCAGGTCCATGAGCATGAGGTGCTCGGCAATTTCCTTGGGGTCCTGCAGGAGTTCCCGGGCCAGGGCTTCATCCTCGACGGGATCCTGACCGCGCGGACGCGTGCCCGCGATGGGACGGACCGTCACTTCGCCAGCCCACAGACGGACCAGGATCTCGGGCGAGGCACCGACCACCTGAAACTCTCCAAAATCATAGTAGAACAGGTAAGGCGAGGGATTCAGCCGACGCAACGAGCGATACAGGGACAGCGCCGAAGTCTCGAAGGATTGTCGCATCCGTCGGCTGAGCACCACCTGCATGACATCCCCCGCCTCGATATAGGCCTTGGCCCGCTCCACCATGTGCCGATGCTGTTCCGGAGACACATCCGACAAGGGCGTCATCAGGTTGTCCGGCGCCGGTTCCGGCAAACGGACCCCCGCCCGCAAGGCCTCCTGCAATTCCGTCAAACGCGCTTCTCCCCGGGCCCGTGCCTCCGGAAGAGCGGGGTCGACATACACGATGAGATGCAGCAGTCCCGACAGATTGTCGATGACCGCCAGTTCCGTGGTCAACAACAGCAGAATATCGGGGACTCCAATATCATCAGGCTTCCAGCCCCCCGCCAGGCGAGGTTCGATGTAACGCACGATATCGTAACCGAAATACCCGGCCAACCCGCCGTGAAAACGCGGCAGATCCGGCACGGGAACGGCCTTGTACCGGTCGATGAAGGCCTGGACGAAAACCAGCGGGTCCGGGCATTCCGCGGTTTCCACCACGACCCCCTCCGTGATCACTTCGACCCGGTAACCGGTTACCTGCAGACGAGTCCGGGCGGGTAACCCCACGAAGGAGAAACGACCGAAGCGCTCACCGCCCTGTACCGACTCCAGCAGGAAGGAGAAGGGACGGTTCGCCAACTTGGCATAGACGGCCAGCGGGGTATCGAGATCGGCAGGAACCGTCCGCACCAGGGGCGTCAGGGTAAACCCGGCCGCGCCCCCTTCCGGAAATGCCGCTTCATCCGTCATCGGGCCAGCTCGCCACGCATCGCGTCGATGGTGGCCTTGTAATCCTTGGTATTGAAAATGGCCGAACCTGCCACAAAAGTGTCTGCGCCCGCCTCGGCCACGGCACGAATGTTATCCACCTTGACCCCGCCATCGACTTCGAGCCAGATATCCCGTCCGCTGGCGGTAATGCGCTGACGCGCCTCGCGCAGTTTATCGAGCGCCGAAGAAATGAAGGATTGCCCGCCGAACCCCGGGTTGACCGACATGATCAGGATCAGATCCACCTTGTCCATGACGTGATCCAGATAATTGAGCGGAGTCGCCGGATTGAAGACCAGCCCCGCCTTGCACCCCTGATCGCGAATCAATTGCAGGGTACGGTCCACATGCTCCGAAGCCTCCGGATGAAAACTGATGATATTGGCCCCCGCCTTGGCAAAGTCCGGAATGATGCGGTCCACCGGCTTGACCATCAGATGGACATCGATGGGGGCCTGGGTATAGGGCCGGATGGCCGAACACACCAGTGGTCCGATGGTCAGGTTGGGCACATAGTGATTGTCCATGACATCGAAATGGACGATGTCTGCACCGGCTGCCATCACCTGGGCTATTTCCTCCCCCAAACGGGCAAAGTCGGCGGAAAGAATACTGGGGGCAATACGAAAGGTCATGGCGGAACTCCTTGGAATCTGATTCACGAGAACGGGTTGATGGGTGACATTCTAACAGGCCGAAGCCCAGTAATGGTACGCTATGCGCATGACGCGCCTTCCAATTCCTGCCTGTATCCTGATTCCGCTCCTGCTGGCGGGCTGTGCCACCCCCCAGCCTGCCGCACCACCTGCCGCGCCGATGTTTCCCCGGCCCGGGGTCGGTGCGCCTGCCTCCCTGACCTGCCCCTCGCCGGCGGAAATCAGCCCGACGGTACCGGAGAACCTTGCGCCCCCTTCTCCGGGACACCTGGTTCGTACGGATTTCAGCCAGTTGCCCCACTGGGACCAGGGGCTCAGTCCGGCCACCTGGAATGCCTTCCTGGAAAGTTGCACCCGCCTCTCCCAGAACACGCCCTGGTCCTCCCTCTGCCAGCAGGCTATTTCCCTGGGGGCCTTCGATGCCCTCACCATGCGTCGGTTCTTCGAACGCGCCTTCGACCCCTGGCAGGTCCTCAATCCGGACGAATCCGCTCAAGGGCTGATCACAGGCTATTACGAACCCCTTCTGCAGGGCAGTCTGACGCGTACGACCGTCTACCGCTTCCCCCTCTACGGTCCGCCGCCGGATCTGCTGACCATCGATCTGGGCGACCTGGCCCCCGACCTCAAGGGACGGCACCTGCGCGGACGATTGGTGGGTAACCGGGTAGTCCCGTATTTCTCCCGGGCCGAAATCGAACTCGAAGATAGCCCCCTGACCGGCCATGAACTTCTCTGGGTCGACGACCCCATCAAGTTGTTCTTCCTCCAGATCCAGGGATCCGGTGTGATCCAGTTGCAGGACGGACGGCGCCTGCACGTGGGGTATGCCGATCAGAACGGCCACCCGTTCCGCTCCATTGCCCGCTATCTGGTGCAACAGGGACAATTGTCCCTGTCCCAGGCCTCGATGCAGGGCATCGAGGCCTGGGCACGGGCGCACCCCCAGGATCTCCAGACCCTGCTGAACCAGAACCCCAGTTTCGTCTTTTTTCGTCTGCTTCCGCCGGATCTGCCCGGCCCCCTGGGAACGCTGGGCGTCCCCCTGACCGGGCAGGCCAGCCTGGCGGTGGATACCCGGGTCATTCCCCTGGGCGCTCCCGTTTTTCTGAGCACCACCTGGCCCGGCCGAAACCAGACCCTGGACCGACTGATGATGGCCCAGGACACGGGGGGGGCCATTCGTGGGGCCGTCCGGGCGGATTTTTTCTGGGGCTTTGGTGTCGAAGCCGAAGAAGCCGCCGGACACATGAAACAGACGGGGCAACTCTGGTTGCTTTACCCGCGCGGCGTGCAACCGCCTACCGCGCACTGACCAGAAGATCGGGAACAGTTATAATGTTCGGCTATTATCAGGATTCCGGGAAAACCCTTGTCTGATTCCTCTGCCCATCAGCTCCATGCCTTCGGTCTGAACCACCAGACCGCGCCGGTGGCGGTGCGCGAACGGGTGGCTTTCCCGCAGGAGCGCCTGCAGCCGGCCCTGAGTGCCTTGCTCTATGCCACGCCCGCCGAGGAGGCGGTGATCCTGTCCACCTGCAACCGTACGGAAATCTACTGCAAAACCCCCCATCCGGAAACGGTAGCGGACTGGCTGGCCGATCATCATGAACTGACGGGGTTCGACCTGTCCCAATATCTGTACCATCTCGACGGGAGTGCCGCGGCCCATCATGCCTTTCGTGTGGCTTCCGGCCTGGATTCCATGGTGCTGGGCGAAACCCAGATTCTGGGACAGGTCAAACAGGCCGTTCGCCTGGCCGACGAAGCCGGAACCCTGGGCCCCCTGCTCAACAAGATGTTCCAGAGCACCTTCTCCGTGGCCAAGGCGGTACGCAGTCAAACGGGCATCGGGGAACGGACCGTCTCCCTGGCCGCAGCGGCGCTCAAATTGAGCGCCGACGTGCTGGGCCCCATGAACGAGCAACAGGTCCTGTTCATCGGGGCAGGCGAGATGATCGAACTGGTGGCGACCTATTTTCTGGCGCGCCATCCCCGTACCGTCACCATCGCCAACCGTTCTCCCGAACGGGGCCAGGCCCTGGCCCAACAACTCAGGGGGCATTACCTCCCCTTGAGCGAACTTCCCCTGGCCCTGGCCCACCATGATGTGATCGTGTCTTCCACCGCCAGTCACCTGCCCCTGATTGGCAAGGGCATGGTGGAACGGGCGCTGCGCGAGCGCAAACATCGACCCATGGTCATGATCGATCTGGCCGTCCCCCGCGACATCGAACCCGAAGTCGCGCGCCTGGAAGATGTCTTCCTGTATACGGTGGATGATCTGGGCAAGGTTACCCAGGAGAACAAGGATTCCCGCCAGTTGGCCGTCGAGGAAGCCGAATCCATCATTACCCGGCATGTGGAAGATTTTCTGGGCTGGATTGCCGCCCGCAGCGTGGTGCCCACCATCCGCTCCCTGCGCGAACAGGCCGAACACTACCGCCAACTGGAACTGGAGAAGGCGCTGCGGGCCCTGAACCGGGGGGACGACCCCACCCGGATCATGGAACAGTTATCCCAGAGCCTGATGAACAAGTGGCTCCACCATCCGGTTCAGGCCCTCAATCAGACACGCGGCCCTACCCGCCAGTCGCTGGTGGATGCCATTCGTCATTTATTTCCCGAGAACCCCGCGTGAAAGATTCGTTGCTGCACCGCCTGGAAACCCTGCGCACGCGCCTGATCGAACTGGATCATTGCCTTCTGGCCCCGGATGTCACACAACAACTGGACCAGTACCGCAAACTGACGCGCGAACGTGCCGAACTGGTGCCGGTCGTCGAACTGTACGATGCCTACCGGCGTACCCTCGCGGACATGGAAGCCGCGGCAACGCTGGGGCAGGAAGATCCCGAATGGCGTCACTTTGCCGATGAGGAAACCGAACAGGGCAAACGCCGTCTCGAAGAACTGGAAGCAGCCATTCAAACGGCCCTGTTGCCGCGCGACCCCAACGATGAACGGAATATCTTCCTGGAAATCCGGGCCGGGACCGGCGGCGACGAATCCGCGCTGTTTGCCGGCGACCTGTTTCGCATGTATTCCCGTTTTGCCGAACGACTGGGCTGGCGCACCGAAGTCATTTCCCACAACCCCGGAGAAATGGGCGGGTTCAAGGAAATCATCTTTCGCATCGAGGGGACGGGCGCCTATTCGCGCTTCAAGTTCGAGTCGGGGGGGCACCGCGTTCAACGGGTTCCTGCCACCGAAACCCAGGGACGCATCCACACCTCGGCCTGTACCGTCGCCGTTCTGCCGGAAGCCGACGAAGTGGGCGAGGTCACCCTCAACCCCGCGGAATTGCGCATCGATACCTTCCGGGCCAGCGGCGCGGGGGGACAACACATCAACAAGACCGATTCGGCGGTGCGCATCACCCATCTGCCCACCGGGTTGGTGGTGGAATGCCAGGACGGCCGCAGCCAGCACAAGAACAAGGCCCAGGCCCTGGCCGTGCTGGCCGCACGCTTGCGGGACAAGCAGGAGCGTGAACAGCATGCCCGGGTCGCGGCCACCCGCCGTTCCCTGATCGGCAGCGGCGATCGGTCCGAACGCATTCGCACCTACAACTTTCCCCAGGGACGCATCACCGACCACCGCATCAACCTGACCCTCTACAAAATCGAAGCCCTGATGGACGGTGACCTGTTCGAATTGACCGAAACCCTGATGACCGAACATCAGGCTGATTTACTGGCCGGTCTGTCGGAATCCGCCGAATAGCCCATGACCAGCGTGGCCAGTTTGCTGCTCGAAGGATCCCTGCCGCGCCTCGAGGTGCGTCTGCTCCTTCAGGCGGTGTTGCAGTGCTCCCTGACCACGCTGATCAGCGCCCCCGAACGCCGCCTCGACGAGGCGGAAATCGCCCGGTTCCAGGCTTTGCAGGCGCGTCGCCAGCGCGGGGAACCCATGGCCTACCTGCTCGGGGAACGGGAATTCTACGGTCTCTCCTTCCTGACCACCCCTGCCGTCCTGATTCCCCGCCCCGAAACCGAAGGATTGGTGGACTGGGGACTGGAAAGTTCTGCTCCCCCGGCGTCCTTGCACTGCCTCGATCTGGGCACCGGAAGCGGCGCCCTCGCCCTGTCCCTGCAATACCACCGCCCGCACTGGCAAGTCAGTGCCACGGACCGTTCCGCCGCGGCCCTGGACCTGGCCAAAAAAAACGCCGCCCGTCTGCTTCCGCCTGCAGGTCCGGTCCTGCGCTGGTATCAGGGAGACTGGTTCGGGGCCCTGCCCGAGGGAGAAACCTTCGACCTGATCGTGTCCAACCCGCCCTACATCGCCGCTGCCGACCCCCATCTGGACCGGGGAGACCTGCGCTTTGAGCCCCGTCAGGCCCTGACTGCCGGACCGAACGGCACGGAAGACCTGGCCCGGATCATCGTCCAGGCCCCCCTCTGGCTGAAACCGGGCGGAAGACTGCGGGTCGAGCACGGCTACGATCAGGGAGAATTCTGCCGATCCTGCTTCCTTCGAGCCGGGTTCACCCAGGTCTCGACCCGCACCGATCTGGCCGGGTTGGAGCGTCTGACCGGCGGCCAGTGGCCATGAGAACGGAACGGCCATTTCCTTTTTGATGGGGTCAGCGTTAGAATGCCGACTTCCATCGTCACCCCCAGAAAAGGTACTTTCATGGAGCAGCCCGCGAACCTCTCTCTGGATACCGGCCGGGTTTCCCTGCTCCCAGGCACGCGCAAGATCATCGATGGCGTGGAACGGGTGTATTACGAAGGGTACTGGATCCGTTACTATCAACCCCCGGAAAACACGCTGAGTACCAAGCGCCACCTGATCACCGCATTGACCCGGCGCCTGTTCAACCATGTCGAACATGGCATCAACATCCCCGGCGTACGTCTGAAACAGGCACGCCAGGCCTATGAGACGACACTGGACCCCGCCCTCAAACGGGTCAATGGCGCCATGCTGGCGGGGGCCCTGTTCAACCGGGCCTCGGACATCATCGCCAAATTGGTTGAAATCCAGGAACTCGGCGTGGAAATTCGTTCAGACAATGCCTTGCTGCGGGAATGCGGAAGTTGTCTGCAGGAGGCCCTGGCCCTGGGACGTCTGGTTCTGCACCGGAGCGGTGAGGAAGGCATCGATGAACTCTGGGGCGAACCCCTGCACGCATTCTCCATTCCGGTGGAAGACTTTTTTGAAAGCCGCTATCTCAAAATCGCCTCCACGCTGCGCGACGTGGACCACATCGGTTCCGCCTTGACCTGCTGTTTTGAAGGGGATGCGGATTTTTCAGCGCTCGTGCCCCTCATCCAGGCCGCCATCGACGCCGCCCACCGCAAGGTGGAAACGCTTCAGACCGATGACCTGATCTTCACGGTCTGGCCGGAATTCGTGGTCGCGGGGGAGAACCTCACCCACTACCGCCCGCCACCGGCATCCGCCGCCGATATCGAGCGGGTTCGGCACCAGGAGCACGGATTGCAACTGGTGGCGCAGGGCTGGACCATCCTGAACGACATTTCACGCGCCCGCACGCCCATGCCAAAAACCACTCAATCCTACATCCAGCGCCTGGAAGCCTTCCGCCAGAGCGGCACCTGCCCGGGTCTGCTGGTCCCGCTGGCCACTCCCGACTGAAGGAGCGGCCTTCCAACGCTCAGTCGGCCAGCAGCGACTTCAGTTCTCCGCTCTGGAACAGTTCGGCCATGATGTCCGACCCTCCGATGAACTCGCCTTTTACATACAATTGGGGGATGGTCGGCCAGTTGGCATAGGATTTGATCCCCTGACGAATTTCGGGGTCTTGCAGCACATCCACCGAAAAAAAGTCCTGCACCCCGCATTGACGGAGCAGACTGACCGCCTTGGCGGAAAACCCACATTGTGGAAAATCGGGACTGCCCTTCATATACAATACGACGGGATGACCTTTGACTTGTTGATCGATGATTTCTTGAATGGACATGATGACTCCTGTAGGAACGAATACCCGTTGGACGAACCGCGCCGGGCTTGGCTTCTCCCATTATATTGGAATGATTCCAATCCTGCTTTGTCTGGTGGGTTCCTCCGCCGCCTGGGCCTGGGGAGAAGAAGGCCATGAGGTGGTGGCAGCCATTGCCCTGGATTTCATGGCCCCCGCCCAAAAGGCCCGGTTGCAGGCACTCCTGGCCAGCGATGACGACCCGCTGACCGCCCATGATCCCATTTCCGTCGCCAGCTGGGCCGACCGCCTGCGCACCGGCTCCGGGCACCCCGTCACGTTTCAGCATTCCCGCGCGTGGCACTTCGTCGACATCGATCGACACCATCCTGACCTGACGCAGGCCTGCCGGGATTTTCCCCCCCTGAGCCGGGATACCCTGGCCTCTGCAGGCCCCGAGGAAGCCTGCGTGGTGGCCAAAATCGAGCAATTCAGCGCCGAACTGGCCCGCTACCGGCAGAGCGGGTTTCAGCCTGCCGATCGTCCCGAGGCCGTGCTGGCCCTCAAGTTCCTGATTCATCTGGTCGGGGACCTGCACCAACCCCTGCATGCCATCGATGACCACGACCATGGCGGCAACGAAATCAGGGTCAAATGGGATCACGTCCACGCCGGAAGCCTGCACCATTACTGGGACACCGTCTTCATCGAACACATGGATCCGGATCCCGCCCGTCTGGCCCAACGCCTGAGCGCCCGCATCACCCCGGACAACCTGCGGGAATGGCAACGGGGAACACCCCGTGCCTGGGCGATGGAATCCTTCGCCACCGCCCGCAGCCAGGCCTATGATCCCCTGCCGCCCCCGGACGGGAAGGGTCACTACGCCCTGACCGATGCCTACGCCCAGCAGGCCATGGCCATGATCGCCCTGCAACTGGAAGAAGCGGGGGTTCGTCTGGCCAAGACACTGGATGACTGTCTATGAATAGCCCGACCATCCTGCTGGTGGACGATGATGCGGATCTCCTCCATCTGCTCTCCCTGCGTCTGCGTGCGGCGGGTTACCGGGTCGTCAGCGCGGCCAGCGCCGAGGAAGCCCTGACCCGTCTGGCCACGGAACGCCCCGGGGTCGTCCTGAGCGACGTCCAGCTTCCCGGCATGGATGGACTCCGCCTGTTCGACGAAATTCATGGTCGGGACCCCACCCTGCCGGTCATCCTGCTCACTGCGCACGGCACGATTCCGGATGCGGTGGAAGCCACCGCCAAAGGCGTTTTCGGCTACCTCACCAAACCGTTCGATGCAGCGCTCCTGCTGGCCAAGGTGCAATCCGCCCTGGATCTGTCCACCCCCCCCCCGGAACCCGATCGCCCAGGGGAAGACTGGCGCGCGGAAATCCTCAGCCGCTCGCAGCGCATGGCCGAACTCCTGAACGAGGCCCGACTGGTGGCCCGCTCCGATGCCAGCGTATTGATTCGGGGCGAAAGCGGAACCGGCAAGGAATTGCTGGCCCGTGCCCTGCACCGCGCCAGTGTACGGGCCGAACATCCGTTCATCGCGCTGAACTGCAGTGCCATTCCGGAGGCCCTGCTCGAATCCGAATTATTCGGGCACGAAAGAGGGGCCTTTACCGGCGCCGTTCAAGCCCATCAAGGACTTTTTCGCGCTGCCCAGGGGGGAACCCTTTTCCTCGACGAGATCGGTGACATGCCCCTCAACCTGCAGGCCAAATTGCTGCGGGTCCTGGAAGAGCGCAAGGTCCGCCCGGTGGGCTCGAATGTCCATCACGCCGTGGATGTTCGGGTTCTCTCTGCCACCCATCAAAACCTGGAAACGGCCATCGCCGCCGACCAGTTTCGGGAAGACCTCTACTACCGCCTGAATGTCGTCGAACTCGTCCTCCCGGCCCTGCGCGAGAGACGGGAAGACATTCCCCTGCTGGCCAAGCATTTTCTGACCCGACTAGGGAAAAAATACGGAAAGCACCTCAACGGATTTTCTTCCGAAGCGCTGACTGCCTTGTCCGCCGCCCCCTGGCCGGGGAATATCCGCCAGTTGCATAATGTCATCGAACAGGTCTGCGCCCTCTCCACCACCCCCATCATTCCCCTGTCTCTGGTTCATCGGGCCCTGCGCCTGCCCACGGTGGAAATCCTCAGCCTGACCGAGGCCCGCGAACGTTTTGAACGGGAGTACCTGATCGGGCTGCTCAAACTGACCGAGGGGCAGGTAGCCGATGCCGCACGGCTGGCGCAGCGCAACCGTACCGAATTCTATCGCCTGCTTCAGAAGTACGGACTGACGCCCGACAGCTTTCGTCCTGTCTCTTGACAGCGACAGGATCAAACCCATAATTATCAACAGGTTAACAAAATTCTCGTGCAACCTGTCGGTGAATGACGACAACTCTCCTGAAAAAACCCGGCCTCAGCGCCAGAAAGATCCGGACAGACGGCTTTCCTCCTCCATAAAAATAATAAATACCTTTTTATTTCATGGTATTGAGAAACACACCCGGATGATGGCACAATCATTGCTTGAGTCACCAGCATGAATCCTTACGACCTCATGCCGCTGACACATCCTGACCTTCAGGCCCCCCCACTCAACCGGGGATCCATGGTCGCCCGACCGTGGTCCGGATTCTGGAGCGGATTTCTGCAGTCCCTCCGCGCGCTCCTGCCCTCCCCCCGCAGGAACCGCACGGAGCCCAGCCGTCAGGCTTGGGAAACGGCGGCTCGTCTCCGGCGCCGCACCCTGGGCGCAGGGATTCTTTTTTCTTCACTTTTGGCCGGCTGGTGTCAATGGCCCCAGAACCTCCACGGCCTGGGCGCATTGCTCGGCTGGACCCAATGGACCCTGTTCGTCCTGCTGTTCGCCTGGGTCAGCGCCGGTTTCCTGACGGCGGTACTGGGGTTCTGGGTACAACTGCACCCCGATCCCCACGCCCTGGCGGTGCCCGCCCCCCATGCCGACCTGCCCCTGGACCCCAGCGCCCGCACCGCGCTCATCATGCCCATCTGTCACGAGCAGGTACGTAGCGTCTTCGCGGGGTTGCGTGCCACCTGTGAATCCCTGGCGGCCACCCGGGACGCCACCCTTTTCGACGTGTTCGTCCTGTCCGACAGTCGCGACCCCGCCATTCTGGCCGAAGAACAGGCCGCCTGGAGGGAGTTGCGCGACCAACTGGGGCATCGCCTCAACCTGTTTTATCGGGTTCGCGCACGACGGGGACGGAAGAAAGCCGGCAATGTGGCGGACTTTTGTCGGCGTTGGGGCAAGGATTACCGGTACATGGTCGTCCTGGATGCCGACAGCGTAATGACCGGGAGTGCCCTGACGACCCTGGTGGGCCTGATGGAACGAAACCCGAGCGCCGGCATCATTCAGACCTTGCCCCGCTCGGTGGGACTGGACACGGTTCATGCGCGCAGCCAACAATTCGCGGGGCGGGTCACTGGCCAACTGTTTACGGCAGGCATGCAATACTGGCAACTGGGCGAATCCCACTACTGGGGACACAATGCCATCCTGCGGGTTGCCCCTTTCATGCGCCACTGCGGACTGGCGCTGTTGCCCGGCAAGGGCAATCTGAGCGGGGAGATTCTTTCCCATGACTTCGTGGAGGCCGCCCTCCTGCGGCGCGCAGGTTACCACACCTGGATCGTCCCCGGCCTCGAGGGCAGTTACGAACAGCAGCCTGCCCATCTGCTGGAGGAATTACAACGGGATCGACGCTGGTGCCAGGGGAATCTCAAAAACTTCCGCCTGCTCTGGGAACCCGGATTTCATGCCGTTCATCGCGCCATGCTGCTCACCGGGGTGCTGGCCTATGCCTCGGCTCCCCTTTGGCTGGCGTACATTCTGGTCAGTCTGGGTCTGACCGCACTCGACCCTGACACCCCTCTCCTGCCCGTACTCTGGCCCGTGACCCTGAGCATGCTCTTCATTCCACGCGGTCTTGCCCTGCTGGCCCTTTTCAGACGAGGCGAACAAGCCAAATTCGGCGGAACGTCCACCCTCCTGGCCAGCGCCTTCACCGAAGCCACCCTCTCCGTGTTGCAAGCCCCCCTGCGCATGGTTGCCCATACGCTCTTCGTGCTCACCGCCCTGACCGGTTTCCGGCTGGAATGGAAATCCCCGGCACGGGAAGCCTCAGCCCTGGCCTGGGACAGCACCTGGCAACATTACCGTACCCTGTTTCTGGTGGCGGCTGGCGGCCTGGCGTTGGCCGCGTTGCGCGGACCGACCCTGATGGTCTACCTTCTGCCCATCACCTTGCCCTGGCTGCTGGCGGCCCCTCTGGCCGTCGCCACCAGTCATTCCACCCGTTTTCTCAAGATGCGCGGCCTTTCCCTGCTGGATATCCCCGAAGAACGCAGGATTCCCTCGGTTCTTCGTCGTGCCTGGCATTATGCAGGCATGCAACCGTTGCCCTCAGGGGTGAGTGCCCGCTTTGTCCGGCCCGGGACGGGAACTCAAATTGCGCTCGATCGCGCGCAATTCCTGAATCTGTCGCGCTAGGTTGTCGGCCTTTCCCTGCAATTCCTGAGATTGACGGGTCAGTTGATCGGTCTGGAGTTCCAACGATGCCTGGATGTCTGCCCACTGTCTCAACCAATGGGTCAGCGGAAGCAGTTCCGCGTGATCGCCCTTTTCTTCCCCGTTCACCAGGGCCTGCAACAGGGCCACGGCCTGCTGGGTGGTTCCCGTCTGATGTTGCAGCAACAACAACTGGGCCCGCCGTAACCGGTCCTGGGGCGTTTCCGGTGCGGGCTGCGCCACCAGGCTGGCCAGAACTTCGCTGCGCACCTCGGGAGACAGGGCCATGTCCTGATCCAGTTGGGCCAGAGCCAGGACGATATCCTCGCTCTCGGCAGGGCTCACATGATCCGGGAGGCGCTTCACCTCATCCACCACCCTGGAAGACACGGAGGGGGTGGGCGTTTTTGAAGTGACGGGATGCGGCGCAGGCGCCGCACAACCCACCAGAAACGTTACCCCCATCATTCCCAGCAGCGCGGGGATCCTTTTCTCCTGCCTTTTGCCTTCAATTGCCATCTTCATGCCTGATCCTTGCTTCCTTTGCTTCGTTGACTGCCCGCTTCTCCCGTGTCACGAGGCATTTCCACACAAAAAACAGCCCCGCCGCCCCCGTTCTCCTGAGGAATGAGCGAAACTCCACCGCCATGGGCCTGAACCAGTGCGCGGACAATGGAAAGCCCCACCCCACTGCCCTTGCGCGCGCCGGCAGGTTGACGTTTGCCTTGATAAAAGGGATCAAAGATGTGCGACGCATCCTGGGGATCAACACCGGGGCCCTGATCCTGAATCGTCAGTTTCCAGTTCTCTTTCCCTTCTGAAAGGGTCAACCGGATCAACCCGGACACCGGAGAGAAACGAATGGCATTGACCAGCAGATTCCCCGCCACGGTCTCCCATTTGTCTGGATCCAGCCAGACCCGTGCCAGCGTCCCCTCGATCCGGACCTGCAACGACTTGGCCTGAATCTGCAAACGCTGGCGCGTCACCAGATTTTCCAGGAGAGTCCGCACATCCACCCAGCGTTTTTGCAGATACTGGGCGCCCGATGCTGCCGCATTGTACTGCAGGAGACCTTCGATCTGGTGTTGCAGCGCCAGGGAGTTTTCTCGCAGAATCACCAGAATTTCCCGTTGCGCTTCATTGACCGGGCCCGGCACCTGCTCTTCGAGCAGGGCCACACCCTCCCGAAGATTGGCCAGGGGCGTCTTCAGTTCGTGAGAAATATGCCGCATGAACTGGAGTTTATCCGATTCCAGATCCGCCAGTCGTTGTTGCACCCAACGCACCCGTTCCCCCAATTGACGAATATCCGTCGGCCCCCCCAGCGGTTTCAGGGGAATCTGCTGAGACTGTCCCAACTGGCGGATGGCGCGGTCCAACTGGGCAAAGGACCGTGACAGCCACGCCCCCAGCCCAAGAGCCAGCACCAGGGCCAGCGAAGAAGCCGTGACGCCCATGTTAATCAGAACTTGCCGTTGACGTTCAAACTCCAGCAACAAACTTTGATCCTGTTCTGCCAGACGGGTTTGCAGCATGCTGTCCAGTTGCTGGTCCAGTTGCCCCAACTGATGGAACACCGCATCCAGTTGCGCGGTGGGAATGCTCATTCGTTCACTGTGTTCCTCGAGCAAGGGAGGAATGTTGGCCGCCGCCAGTGCGCGCCATTGCTGGGTCAGGGGGACGAGATCCACCGGTCCCGCATCATCCAGTTTCTTCAGCACGGCCAGACTTTGCATCCAGCTATGGCGGATATCCGTGCGCAGGGAAGGATCGTGCAACACCAGGTATTGGCGGACCTGGCGTTCCAGGGCGATGGTGGTTTCCTGCAATTCGCGCACCTGCCCGGAACGTTGCAGCGCCTTGGCCGGAAAGTCCCGGCTGTCCCGACTCAGCGTATCCACCGCCACCAGGGCACGTCCCAGCGCCCCGCCCAGCAGGATCAGGATCCCGGCAAAGGAAGCCCCCAGCAACTGTTTGAACGAGAAAGGGAAGGGGGCATGCATCACCAACCGTCTGAAACGTAACCAGCGCACTATGCTGCCTCCCGGGAATCCGCCGGGCGAACCCCGGCATCGCGCCGGTCTTCGGCAAAGCGCAGGGCCAACTGCTGATAGAGTTCCGGTCCAAAATAAGCGCTGATGGCACGCGCCAGAAAGGTCACCGCCATGAGGGGCAGGGCCATGCGATGCCCATCCACCATCTCGATCACGATCAGGGCTGCCGTGATCGGCGCCTGGGTGACAGCCGCCAGAAAGCCGGCCATGCACAAGGTAACCCAGGGGACCAGGTCGTGGCTGCCCAGGGCGGGGGCCAGGGTTGCCCCCAGGGTACTGCCCACCGCAAGCGCCGGCGCAAAGATCCCGCCGGGAATTCCCGAATAATAACTGATCACGGTAGCCAGGAAACGGGCGGGGGAAGCATACCAGGGCACGCTCTGTGTCCCTCCATTCACCAGGGGCAGGGCAAGGGCATAACCACTCCCGAAGGAAAGCCCATGTGTCAGCAGGCCCAGCACGGCAATCAGCACCCCGCAGAGCCCGGCGAACAGGACCGGGTTTTTCTGGCGCCAGCGCCACACCCCCCAGGCCTGCCCATGTTGCGGCCACAACAACAGGCGGCTGAAAAGCCCGCCCAGCAGGCCGCAAACCGTCCCACTCACCAGCACGGGCCCCGCGATCCGGTAATCCAGATCATGAAGGGTAATGCGTCCGAAATAATTGTAGTTTCCCAGGAACGCGATGGAGGTCAGTCCGGAAATGATGATCACCCCGAGCAACACGCCGCTGGTGCGGGTTTCCAGGCGGCGTCCCAACTCTTCGATGGCAAAGACCACCCCGGCCAGAGGCGTATTGAAAGCAGCCGCCACCCCGGCGGCCCCGCCAGCCAGGATCAGGTCACTGGGGCGCAGAACCCGGGAACGGGGCAGATAGCGGTGGGCCAGAAACACCAGCGACGCCGACACCTGCACGGAAGGCCCCTCACGCCCCGCGGAAAACCCGCCGGTCAAGGCCAGCAATCCCACCAATACCTTGCCCACGGCAATCCGCAGGGATACCAGATGGTGAACGGGTTTCCCCTGGGCAATCAAACGGGTGGCGGCGATCACCTGGGGAATGCCGCTCCCCTGAATGCCGGGAAACACTTTCTGGGTCAGGGCCACGGACACCATCCCGATGAAAGGCGTCCAGATCAAGGGTAACCAGAACCAATGCCGATCCAGAGCAAAAAAGAACGCCAGGGCCAGATCGGCTCCCTTGGCAAACCCCGTCACCGCCAGACCCGACAAGGCCGCAAAACCCCACAGAACGAGGCGCAAACGCCAGCGTGCCCGACGCCATGGGTTGAGAGAGCGCTTCAGATGAAAAAATAAAGGCATGGCCGGAGTCTAACCCAGGTTCGCCCCACCAGAGCAATACCTTTCGTTTTGAATCCTCTCCCCCCACCCAACGCAGATTACAGTTCCTTTGCCCCGGACTCGGCAAACGCCAGGAACGCGTCCAGACTCATCGGCTTGGCGATGAAATAGCCCTGTGCGATATCGCAGTCCAGACTTTTCAGCGTGTCCCAATCCTGCCGTGTCTCCACCCCCTCGGCCACGCTCTTGACCCGCAGTTTGCGCGCCAGGCTGATGCTCGATTCCACCACGATGCGCAAGGCTTCGTTATGAGCGATGTCCTTTACGAAAGACTGGTCGATTTTCAGTTCGCTGAAGGCAATCCGCATCAACTGCTGCATGCTGGCATAGCCGGTGCCGAAATCATCGATGGAAAGGCCGAAGCCATGCATGCGCAGACGCGCCAGATTTTCCAGGGCGTGGGCCACATCGGTCATGGCTGCCGACTCGGTCACTTCAAGGACAATGCTGTGGGGATCCACCCCCGCATCGAGCACCAATTGGGTGACCCGATCGGCCAGCGTGATGTCGGTGAGCGAGGTCAGGGACAAATTGACCGATATGACCAGGGAATGTCCCCTATCCTGCAGGGTGCGGCAGGCGGCCACCGACTTTTCCAGCATCATGAAAGTCAGTTCGTCCATCTCCTTCGCCCGCTCCAGGAGCGGGATGAAGGCATAGGGAGCGATCACGCCATACTCGGGATGAACCCAGCGCGCCAGCGCCTCTGCCCCCATCAATCGTCCTGTTTTCATGTCTGTTTTGGGCTGGAAATAGGGTTCGAACTGTCTCGCCTTCATTCCCTGCCGGATTTCCTCGAGCGTGAATACCTGTACCGCGCCACTGAGTTGCCGTGCCCTGCTGCTGCCCCGCTTGTAACGGAGGATCAACCCCTCGAGTTGAGCCAGCGTGAGGGGTTTTTCGACAGACCCCAGCAACTTGACCCCGTAGGCCTCGGACATTTTTTCCACCGACACCAGCAACACCCGTTCCAGCATGCTGAGAATGATGACCGCAGCCGCGTTATTTTCCTGCCCCAGGTGACGCAGGAATTCCATGCCATCCATTTCCGGCATGTCCATGTCGCAAAGCACGATGTCCACCGGCCTTGCGTGCCCCGCATGCAGCATCTCGAGCGCCTGCCTGCCATTGCCGGCTTCCTGCACCTCGGTGGCCCCCAGGGAGCGCAACATGGAAACAACCATCCGGCGCTGAAAATCATCATCTTCAACCACCAGAAAATTCAGTTCGCTCGCAGTCATCTGCTTTCCCCGTTCGAATCCTTCAACGCCGCGCAATGTGCTTCCAGCCGCTCGATGGCCGCATCCAGTCCGGCCAAGGCCAGGTGCGCCTCGGTCAGTTTCCCCTCCCGCACCGCCTGCTCGATGACGGCGCAGGCGGTACCGATGTCCGTGGCACCCACCATCCGGCTCGATCCTTTCATGCGGTGCGCCGTGCGCTCACCATCGAGGTGATCCCCCTGTTCCAGCATTTCGCCCAAATGGATGCGGTCCGCGCAAAGATGTGCCTGAAAATCACGCAGCACCCGAACCTGATCGGCCTGCTCCGGCACCACCCGACTCAGCGCGGCATAATCGATGGGGGCCGGGGTCTGTCCGCCCTCCCCCGCGGGCAACGGGGCGGCAGGTTCACGGCGGTCCGTCCCGGCAAGGTGCAGCCATTCTTTCAGCACCTCCTTCAGTTGCGACAGATCCGCAGGTTTGACCAACAACGCATCCATGCCGGCGTTCTGGCAACGTTCCTTTTCTTCGGCAAGCGCATTGGCCGTCCAGGCGATGACAGGCGTGCGCGTCAATCTTTTCTCCGCCTCGATCCGACGTATCTCCTGCGTGAGCACATACCCGTCCATCTCCGGCATATGGCAGTCGGTGATCACCAGCGCGAAACGCCCCTCCTGCCACAGAGACAGGGCGACTTGCCCATTCTCTGCGGTTTCGGCCCGCAAACCGAGCAACTTGATCTGACGCACCAGCAAGTCGCGGTTGATCGGATGATCATCCACCGCCAACACCAGCGGCGCCTCCGCACCCTCCTCCAGAAGCGGTTGAACATGCTTTCGGGTCACCTCGGGCAAGGCGGTCATCCCCATATCTCCCGGCGTCGCGGAAATCGGCAGGCTGAGGGTCACGCTGAACGTGGAACCTTGCCCGGGTTCACTCACCAGTTCGAGTTGGCCATCCATCAAATCCGCCAGACGGCGGCAGATCGACAGCCCAAGCCCGGTTCCGCCATACATGCGGGCCGTATCAGCACTCTCCTGGCGGTAGCGCTGAAACAGGTGCTGCTGGACTTCCCGGTCGATACCGATACCGGTGTCCCTGACCGAGAAGCGTATGCGCTCACAACTGTCGAGCCGTTCGAGGCGTTCGGCGCGCAGTTCGATCTCTCCGCTTCGGGTGAATCTGAGCGCATTGCTGACAAAGTTGTTGAGTACCTGCGAGAGGCGCAGCGGATCGACGATATGTGCCGCGGCAAGCCGGGCATCGGCATGGTGCCACAGCAGCAGGGACTTGGAACTGGCCACCCGCGAATAGGTGTTGACGACCTCCTGCAGCAGGCGGGGAATCGAAATGGATCGAGGGGAGAGCGTCAATTTGCCCGCCTCGATTTTCGACCAGTCCAGAATGTCGTTGACGATGCGCAGCAAACTCCGCCCAGACTCCCACACGGCCTTCAATGTCTCATCCTGGTCATGGTCGAGGGAGGTCAGTGAAAGCACCTCCAGCATGCCCAGCATCCCGGTGAGCGGCGTACGGATTTCATGGCTCATGGTGGCAAGGAACGAATCCTTCGCGCGGTTGGCCAGTTCTGCGGCTTCCTTTGCAACAAAGAGTTTCTGTTCGGCCTGTTTGCGCTCGGTGATGTCATGCACGACGCCGATGAAGTGACGCTCACCTTCCAGCCGCATCTCGCTCACGGCCAGATACATCGGAAAAATGCTACCGTCCTTGCGCTGTCCCACCACTTCGCGCCCGCTGCCAAGGATATGCGCCTCACCCGTCGTCCGATAACGCTCGAGGTAGCCATCATGCTGACTGCGATACGGTTCCGACATCAACATGCGGATGTTCTGCCCGACGATCTCGGCGACGTCATAACCAAACATGGTTTTTACGGCCAGGTTGGCCGTCCAGACGGTACCGCGCTCATCGATGGTGATGATGACATCCGCTACCGTATTCAGAATGACCTGGATACGCGTGGCGCTGTCGCGCAATGCGGCCTGGGTTGCGTATTCCCTGCTCACATCGCGGAACACCAGCACCGTTCCGACCACATCGCCCGCACGATTGCGAATGGGGGCACAACTGTCGGCGATGGCGCACTCGCTCCCATCGCGGGCAATCAACACGGTATCGTTGGCCAGGCCATAAATGGCACCTTGCGCCAGGGTTTCCGCCACGGGAAGAAGGGCAGGCCGACGGGTCTTCTGGTTGATGATGTGAAAAACATCTTCTGCCGGTCGGCCGATCGCTTCCGTCCTGGACCAGCCGGTGAGTCGCTCTGCAACGGTGTTCAGGCGCGTCACCCGACCCTCGGCATCCGTGGTCAGAACCCCGTCGCCGATGGAGTTGAGCGTGACGGACAGATTTTCCTCGCTGGCGCGCAACACGTCATGCGCCGCGCTCAGTGCCGTGTTCGCCTCTTCACTGACCCGCAGCCGCAGCCGCGTTTCGCGGTACACGATGTAGACAGAGATCAGGGTCAGCCCCATCGCCAACACGTTGGCGATGGTCATCGACACCAGCAACAGGCTCAGATCCTGGTGAAATCGAGCCGCACGCTGTTCCAGCAAGGTATTTTCCTGCCGGTTGAACTCGTTCAACTCGGCGCGAATTTCGTCCATCAACTGCCTGCCCGAACCACTGCGTAATATTTTCAGGGCATCTTCGGCATGTTGGTTGCCATATAACGCCAATACCTCTCTCATTTCCAGCAACTTTGCCTGGACTAGGGGGGCCAGCACGTCCAACCGACGTTTCTGGGCCGGGTTATCCTGGGTGAGTCGGCGCAACTCAGCCACCTGGGACGGGATGGTATCGCGTACGGCCAGATAAGGCTTCAGAAAGGCGTTATCCCCCGTCAGCAGATACCCGCGCTGGCCCACCTCGGTATCCTTCAGGCTGGAAAGCAACAGATTCGCCTTGTTCAGGACCTGCAACGTATGCTCCTGCCATCGGTCAGCGTCTTCGCTCTGCCGGAACAGCCAAAACGACAGCAACGCCACCAGAACGATCAAAAAACCCGCACTGCCGAACCAGACCGCTATTTTAGAAGTAGTTTTCAAAGAATCATTCTCCTTTGAATCTCTTGCAAAAAAATTTCGTCCCCCCCCAGGGTATTGGCATTGTAACCGCTAACCGGACGACGGATTGTTTCCGTTCGAACTATACTATGATTCAGGATGGGTCCATGGTGTAATGTAAATTTAGTTGACAAATACCCGCAAAAGGTTGATAAACGTCTTTAATTATATTTACAAACAAACCACATAAGATTGATAATCAGCCATGAACCAGCAACAAATTACAGCCTTGAAACTGATTGCCGAAAGCGGCTACAACGTAGGCACACGCCTTGGCAACCTCCTGGGAATCACAAGGCAGGCAGCCAGCGCCAGGCTAAAAAGGCTCCTAAAGGATGGCCTGGTTGAGGTCTCGGGTACCTCGCGTGCGCGCTTTTACCGCTTAAAGGTTGTAGGCCAGACTTCCGCAAGTTACCCCATTCTTGGACTCAACGAAGACTTGGTATGGCGCGGTCTATGCCTTCCATTTATCGCCGGTCTGCCGGAAAACCTCAAGAATATTTGGCACTACGGAATAACCGAAATGGTGAACAACGCCATAGACCATTCTGGGTCGAATGTGCTTACTGTCGGCATGGAGAGAACCGCTATCTACACAACAGCCTGGGTATCAGATGACGGCGAAGGGATTTTTCTCAAAATTCAGAAGGCGTTGGGTTTATATGACCCTCGCGAGTCGATCTTGGAACTGGCCAAAGGAAAATTCACAACCGATCCAGCAAATCACTCCGGCGAAGGGATTTTTTTCTCCAGCAAGATGTTTGATATGTATGACATCCGGTCAGGGAATCTGCACTTCATGCACGATGACGGGTTGCGAGATGTGTTGACTGAGCGCGATTCCGAAAGCGCAGGGACTGTTGTGCTAATGCGGTTGAACAATGACAGCGCAAGAACCTCGAAGGAGGTGTTTGATCGATTTTCCAGCCCAGATGAATACACCTTTGACCGTACGATTGTGCCGGTACGTTTGGCAGCTTATGAGGGGGAAAATTTAGTATCCAGATCCCAGGCCAAACGGCTCACGATGCGATTTGAGCGATTCAGGCACGTGATACTGGATTTTGAAGAAGTACATGAAATTGGGCAGGCTTTTGCCGATGAAGTGTTTCGAGTATTCAGGAACGCACATCCGAGCACAGAAATGATTCCGAGAAATATGTCAAAAGCGGTTTCGGAAATGATTATGAGAGCCCAGTCCAAGGAATAGCGCCACAGAGTTCAATAGTATCGGCACCACCGCCTGATGGTCTCGGGCATAGAAGTCAGCTCGGTTAACGACCGTCGCCTAGATGTGATGGTGGCGAATCAGGGATTCGAACCCCGGACCTTCGGATTATGATTCCGTCGCTCTAACCGGCTGAGCTAATTCGCCACAAGCGGGGCATTCTAACCCTTGACCGGACTTTACTCAAGCCCCTGAGCCAATATTTTTGGTATGATGGCCCCTGTTGCCCCATAAAACCCCAAGGACAGACCCCATGATCAACCGTTCTCTGGTGCGCCTCTGGTTCGTGTTGTTCGGTTTTTTCCCGCTGCTGGCCAGCGCAACTCCTCCCCAGGGAGAGGAAACCTTCGATCAGGACGCCATCGTCAAGGATGCCAACCAGTTTTTTGGTCAAACCACGGAGGGATTGGCCAAACTGATCGAAAAGGCCTTTCGTGAGAAAGGGCGCCCCAATGGCTACATCAAGGGGGAAGAAGTCGCCGGCGCGATTGGAGTCGGACTGCGTTACGGGAGCGGCGACCTGATCATGAAGGAAGGAGCCGCGCGCAAGGTCTACTGGACCGGTCCGTCCGTTGGCTTTGACCTGGGCGGGGATGCCACCAAGGTATTCGTTCTGGTCTATCACCTCTCCTCCGCCAATGCCATCTTCCAGCGCTACCCAGGTGTCGACGGCAGCCTCTACTTTATCGGCGGCGCCGGCATCAACTACCAGCAACTGGGCGATGTCATCCTGGCTCCGATCCGGCTGGGCGTGGGTCTGCGTGAAGGCGCCAGCGTCGGTTACATGCATTACACCCCAGAAAAAACCTGGAACCCGTTCTGAACTTTCTCCATTTCACAGGTCACGCCGCCGTTTCAATGAATTCCACCGTCTCGCTCCCACCTCCGGGCCGAAAGGTCCATATCAAGACCTTCGGCTGTCAGATGAATGTCTATGACTCGGAGAAAATACTCGCTTTGCTCCAACAATCCCATGCCATGGAACCTACCGAGGACATGGCGAGTGCCGACCTGATCATCTTCAACACCTGTTCAGTGCGCGAAAAAGCCGAGGAAAAGTTTTTTTCCGAACTGGGGCGAGCCCACGAATTCAAGTTGGCCCAACCCGGCGTAGTGATTGCCGTCGGCGGGTGTGTGGCCAGCCAGGAGGGTCAGGCCCTGCTGGACCGCGCCCCCTATGTGGATGTGGTATTCGGGCCGCAGACTCTCCATCGCCTGCCCGAACTGATGCGCCAGCGCCAGCGTTCCGGGCGAAACCAACTCGACATTTCCTTTCCGGAAATCGAAAAATTCGACGCCCTGCCAGCCGCCCGGGTTGAAGGCCCCACCGCCTTCGTTTCCATCATGGAAGGGTGCAGCAAGTACTGCAGTTTTTGTGTCGTTCCCTATACGCGCGGCGAAGAGTTCTCCCGCCCCATCGAGGCCGTTCTGGAGGAAATCCGCCTCCTGGCCCGCCGGGGGGTTCGGGAAGTCACGCTGCTCGGACAAAACGTCAATGCCTGGCTGAACCTGCAAAACTCCGGCACGGATCTGGACTTCGCGCACCTTTTGACCGAGGTCTGTACCCTCGAAGGCATCGAACGGGTCCGATACACCACCAGCCACCCGCTGGAAGTGACCCCTGGCCTGATCGCCGCCCACGAACGGCTGCCCAAACTGGCCAGCCAGATCCACCTGCCCGTACAATCGGGCTCCAACCGTATTCTGGCGGCCATGAAGCGGGGCTATACCGTGGAATCCTACAAGGAAATCGTGACCGCCCTGCGCCAGGCCAAACCCGGTTTGTCCCTGACCAGCGACTTCATCATCGGTTTTCCCGGCGAAACCGACGAGGATTTTGCCGCCACTCTCCAGTTGATCGAAGAAGTGGGGTTCGATGGCAGTTACGGCTTCATGTACAGCCCTCGCCCCGGCACCCCGGCAGCCGATCTGCCGGATACCGTCCCGTTGGAGGTCAAACGGACCCGGCTCCAGGCCCTGCTGGCCCGAACCGATGCCCACGCCTTCAAAATCAGTACCGCCATGGTAGGCACCCAGCAGCGCATCCTGGTGGATGGACATGCGCGCCGCCATACGCTGGAGATGCGGGGGCGAACGGACAACAATCGCGTCGTGAACTTTCCTGGCGGGGAACGACTGGTGGGGCATTTCGTCGATGTGCGCATCACGGCCACCGCCCCCCACACCCTGCGTGGCGAGTTGGTTGATTTGCTCTGATGCCCGTCCCCGTTCTCGAGCAATGCGAATTCGTCCCCACCCCCCTGGACAATGTTCGGCTGGCCAATCTGTGTGGGGTACTCGATGAAAATCTGGCCATCATGGCCCGTCATCTGGAGATCGGCCTGCATCGACGGGGAGACGTCTTCACCCTGACCGGGCAACCCCGGGACCTGAAGCGGGCCAAGGCAATACTGGACACGTTATACCAGGAGGCCGCCGCCCCCCTGGATCCCACCCTTCTGTTCCAGAAACTGACCCATTTACGTCTGCAACAGGCCGAAGAACCCGCCCAGGCACCGACCACGCAGATATTGCAGACGCGCCGTGGCCAGGTGGAAGCCCGTTCCCCCCGCCAAATCCAGTACCTGCAACAAATGCGCGAATATATCCTGTGCTTCGGCGTAGGACCTGCTGGCACGGGAAAAACCTATCTGGCCGTGGCAGCCGCCGTGGATGCCCTGGAACGGGAAGAAGTCAAACGCATCATCCTGGTGCGTCCGGCCGTGGAAGCGGGCGAACGCCTGGGCTTTCTGCCGGGCGATCTCCAACAGAAAATCGACCCCTACCTGCGCCCCCTGTATGATGCGCTCTATGATCTACTGGGCCATGACCGGGTCGGACGCCTCTTCGAGCGCGGGGTCATCGAGGTGGCGCCGCTGGCCTACATGCGGGGACGCACCCTCAACCATAGCTTCATCATTCTGGACGAAGCACAAAACACGACGCCAGAGCAGATGAAAATGTTTCTCACCCGGATCGGCTTTGGCACCCGCGCCGTGATCACGGGCGATGTCACCCAGATCGACCTGCACCGCACCCAGAAAAGCGGACTGATCGACGCCCGCAACGTCCTGCAACGGGTGGAAGGCGTTGCCTTCACCATCTTTCAGACGGAGGATGTGGTTCGCCACCCCCTGGTTCAACGCATCGTCAACGCTTATGAAACCCAGCACGCCCCCCATGGCTGAGCCGCATCGCTTCCACCTGGACCTGACGGTTCAGCGCGCCAGCCGTTCCTCCCCCCTCCCCTCCGAACGGCAGATCCGCCGCTGGCTGCGTCATGCGCTGCGCCGTTCCGCCGTGATCACCGTGCGCCTGGTGGACCGCCCGGAGGGACGGTCCCTGAATCAAGCCTTTCGTCACAAGGATTACCCCACCAATGTTCTGACGTTCTCCTATCCCGACGAAAATCCGCGCGCCTCTGCACGCCTGCACGGAGACCTGGTACTCTGTGCCCCCGTGGTCAAGGCTGAAGCCCGGCAGCAACATAAACCGCTCCTGGATCATTATGCCCATCTGCTCATTCACGGAACACTTCATTTGCAGGGCTACGATCACGAAAACGAGCGGGAGGCCGCCCTCATGGAGACCCTCGAAATCGACCTGTTGACCCAACTATCCATTCCCAACCCTTATCTGGACCGTCCTGCCCATGGTTGAAGACCCCCCCAACAAACCCTCGCTGCTCGAACGTCTGACCCACTGGTTGCACCATGAGCCCGAGAACCGCGAAGAACTCATCGCCATCCTGCACCAGGCACTGGAACGAAACCTGCTCGACACCGACGCCCTGAGCATGATGGAGGGCGTTCTGGGGGTAGCCGACATGCAGGTTCGGGATGTCATGATTCCCCGGGCCCAGATGGACGTCATCGATCTCCAGTCCTCACCGGAACAGGTCATTCCGTTTCTCATCGAAACTGCTCATTCCCGTTTTCCCGCCATCGACGGCAGCAAGGACAACGTGGTGGGCATCCTGCTGGCCAAGGACATGCTGCGCTTCACCGCCGGGCTGCCCTTTCAGATCCGCGACATGCTGCGCCCCGCCATCTTCGTCCCCGAATCCAAACGGCTCAATGTCCTGCTCCGCGAATTCCGTACCAACCGGAACCACATGGCGATGGTGGTGGACGAATACGGGGGGGTCTCGGGCCTGGTGACCATCGAGGACGTCCTGGAACAGATCGTGGGCGACATCGAGGATGAATACGATTTTGACGAAACCGAGGACAATATCGTCCCGGAAGGCGAAGGTCAGTTTCGCGTCAAGGCCACCACCGAACTGGAAGATTTCAACAGTTTCATGGGAACGCATCTCCATGGCAACGGCATCGAAACCCTGGGCGGGCTGGTCCTGAATCAGTTCGGACGCATGCCCAAGCGCGGTGAACAGATCATCTTCTCCGGGCTCAAGGTCAAAGTCCTGAGGGCCGACAGCCGCCGCCTCCATTCCGTCTCGGTGACGAAAGTCAACCATGAGGATCCCTCGTCTTCATGAAAGGAAAACTCTGGGCCGGCCTCTTTGCCCTTCTGGCTGGAGCCCTGGCCATCACCGGTTTCGCGCCTTACCATGTCTGGCCTGCGCCCCTCCTGTCCCTCTCGGTTCTGGGGTTGCTCTGGCATGGCTGCCGTCATGACCGGGGCGCTGGCTGGATCGGATGGTTTTGGGGTCTGGGTTTTTTCGGCGCCGGGATCCACTGGATCGAGATCAGCCTGCACGAATTTGGCGGCATGTCCCTGCCCCTGGCCTACGCCCTCATTTTCCTCTTCAGCGCCTTTCTCGCCCTCTTTCCCGCCTTGGTCGGACGCTGGAGCTGGCGTTTCCATGATCGCCCCACCAGCCGCTGGCTGCTGGTCACTCCGGCACTCTGGACGCTCTCCGAATGGGTGCGCAGCTGGTTTCTGACCGGATTTCCCTGGCTGTCCCTGGGCTATGCCGCCACCCCCAAGGGCCCACTGGCCGGGTTCACGCCCCTGCTCGGGGTATTTGGCACCTCGGCAGCCACCGTCCTTGGTGCAGGACTGCTGACGCTCGCCCTTCTTTCGCTACGACACCATCGTTCTGCCCTCACCCTGCTCCTCGCCCTGGGCATGCTCCTCGCCAGCGGGCAGGCCCTCAGGCGATTGCCCTGGGTTCACCCCGTGGGCCAGCCCATCGCCGTCAACCTGCTGCAGGGAAACATTCCCCAGGACATGAAGTTCGTGGCCGAAAGCCGGGGGCTGATCGTGCAACGCTACAACACCCTGCTCTTCAACAGTACCGGACGCCTGATTCTCCTGCCTGAAAGTGCCTTGCCCTACCTGCGCCAGCGGATGCCGGAGGGGTATAGCGAAGCGCTCGAGACGTTTGGCTATGAAAACAACAGCGACATTCTGGTGGGCCTGTTTTCCGAACCGGAACGCGGTCAGTATTACAACAGCGTCTTCAGTTTCGGCCACTCTCCCATGCAGGCCTACCACAAGGTCCACCTCGTCCCCTTTGGCGAATTCATCCCGTTTGGCGATCTGCTGGCGCCCCTGATCCATGCCGTTCTGAATATTCCCCTGGACGATCAGCAGCGCGGCAATCCCGATCAACCGCCCCTGCGTGTGGGCGGGCAGTGGGTCGGGGTGGACATCTGCTACGAAGATGCCTTTGGCGATGAGATCCGTCGGGCCTTGCCCCAGGCAACCCTGTTGGCAAACTTCACCAATGATGCCTGGTTCGGGTCCTCCATCGGTCCCGAACAGCACCTTCAAATGGCCCAGACTCGCGCCCTGGAAACGGGGCGCCCCATGCTGCGTGTCACCAATACGGGCGTCACCGCCCTGATCGGTGCCCGGGGGGAGATCCTGGAACGCGCGCCCCGTGGAGAAATCTTCAACCTCAGCGGGAATATTTCAGGCTACGGGGGCGTGACACCTTTCGTGCTGGTCGGAAATTACGGTATCCTTGCGCTTTGCGTGCTTGCCCTGATTCTTTCCTTACGTTGGCGACCCTTGCGATGAATTTTCCATTTTCGCGCCGCCTCTGCCACGGCTTTGGTTTTGTGGCGGCCAGCGGCCTGATCTTTTTTGCCCTCTATCTGCAGCATGGTCTGGGTGAAGAACCCTGTCCCCTGTGTATCCTCCAGCGCGTCCTGATGATGGGGCTGGGTGTTATCTTTCTCATCGCAGCCATTCATGACCCCGCCCAGGGATTTTTTGTGCGCGTCTATGCGCGCCTGGGGGGAGCCCTGGCCCTTCTGGGCTCAGCCATCGCGGCACGCCAGATCTGGCTGCAGCATCTTCCCCCCGACCAGGTCCCCAGTTGTGGCCCGGGACTGAATTACATCCTCAAGGCCCATCCTTTCTTCAACGCACTGGCCATCGTCCTCAAGGGTTCGGGGGAATGTGCCAGCGTAGGCTGGACCTTTGCCGGTCTGGCCATTTCGGAATGGTCCCTGCTCTGGTTCATCGTCCTCGGACTGTGGATTTCCCTGCAACCCCTGAACAAACGATCCTGACCCATGCTTACTTTCCAAGCCATGCTGCTGCGCTTGCAACACTACTGGAACGATCAGGGCTGTGCCCTGCTGCAACCCTTTGACATGGAAGTGGGCGCGGGCACCTCCCACCCGGCCACCTTCCTGCGCGCCCTCGGCCCCGAACCCTGGAAGGCCGCCTTTGTCCAACCCTCGCGACGCCCCAGGGATGGACGCTATGGCGAGAACCCCAACCGTTTGCAGCATTATTACCAGTTTCAGGTGGTCCTGAAGCCCTCTCCGGACAATATCCAGTCTCTCTATCTGGATTCTCTCATCGCTCTGGGCATCGACCCCCGGAACAATGACATCCGTTTCGTGGAAGACGATTGGGAAAACCCGACGTTGGGCGCCTGGGGACTGGGCTGGGAAGTCTGGCTCAACGGCATGGAAGTCACGCAGTTCACCTATTTTCAGGAAGTGGGGGGACTGACCTGCGCCCCCGTACTGGGAGAAATCACCTATGGGACGGAACGTCTCGCCATGTACCTGCAAGGCTGCGACAACGTCTACGACCTGGTCTGGACGGAAGGCCTGCGGTACGGGGACATCTACCATCAAAACGAGGTGGAACAGTCCCGTTACAACTTCGAGGCCAGCGATCCCGCCTGGCTGTTCGAACAGTTTGCGGGTTTTGAGCGCGAGTCCAAACGTCTGATCGAGGCGGGCCTGCCCCTCCCCGCCTACGACATGGCCCTCAAGTGTTCGCACACCTTCAACCTGCTGGATGCCCGTGGCGCCATTTCGGTCACGGAACGCGCCGGTTATATCGGGCGCATCCGCGCCCTGTCGCGGCAGGTGGCTCTGGCCTACCACGAGGCCCGGGCAGCCCTCGGTTTTCCTCTGCTGAGCGCGCACCCCGGAGAACCCAAATGACCTCTGCGCCTCTGCTGATCGAATTGCGCACCGAAGAACTGCCCCCCAGATCCCTGCTGAAACTGTCCACCAGTTTTGCCCAGGGCGTGCATCAGGGACTGGTGAACCAGCACCTCGCCCCGACCCATGCTTCCGTCCAGATCTTCGCAACGCCACGCCGTCTGGCGGTGTTGATCGAGGACGTCGAGGGCATGCAACCCGAACGTCCGGTGGAACGCAAGGGCCCCAGCCGCAAGGCCGGACAGGCAGCCGATGGCACGGCGACCCCGGCCCTGCAGGGTTTTGCCCGATCCTGTGGGGTTGCCGTGGAGGAACTGGAACTGCGCACGGATGACAAGGGGATGGAATATTATGTCCACCCGTCCCTGCAACGGGGCATCCCTCTGGAGGAAGTGCTCCCCGTCCTGCTCGACCAGGTCGTGCGCCAACTGCCCGTGGCCAAGGTGATGCGCTGGGGCTCGGGCAACTCTGAATTTGTCCGCCCGGTCCATGGACTGATGGTCCTGCATGGAGATCGATTGATCCCCCTGAGCCTGCTCGGGCAATCGAGCAGTCGCCAGACCCTGGGGCACCGTTTTCTGGGCGCAGGTCTGCTCACCCTCGACCATGCCTCATCCTATGCCGCACTCCTGGAACGGGAAGGCAAGGTGATCGCTTCCTTTGCCGAGCGACGCCAGCGTATCCAGCAGGCCTTGAACGCCCTGGCCCTGCCCCACCATGTCCTGGCCGGACCGGAACTGCTCGACGAAGTGACGGCCCTGGTGGAATGGCCCACCGTCCTGGAAGGAAGGTTCGACCCCGCATTCCTGGAAATCCCCCAGGAATGCCTGATTCTGTCCATGCAACAACACCAGAAGTATTTCCCGCTGGGCGATGCCCGGAATCAGTTGCAGCCCCGCTTTCTGCTGGTCAGCAACCTGGAAACAGCCACCCCGGCGGCCATCGTCCAGGGCAATGAACGCGTCCTGCGGGCGCGCCTGGCAGATGCCCGCTTCTTCTATCAGCAGGATCGCAAGGTCCCCCTCGGCGAACGGCGCGCCCATCTGGATCAGGTGGTTTACCACCAGCGTCTGGGCAGTCTGGGCGCACGCGTCGAACGTCTGTCCCAATTGGCCGAAAGGATGGCCAGCGCCCTGCATTTGCCCGGCGCGCAGGCCCGACGGGCTGCGCAGTTGCTGAAGGCCGATCTGGGTACGGACATGGTGGGCGAATTCCCCGAACTGCAGGGGTTCATGGGACGGGACTATGCCCGCCACGATCAGGAAGATGAAGAGGTGGCGCTGGCCATCGAGGCCCACTACCGTCCCCGTTTCGCCGGAGATTCCCTGCCGACCACCCCGCTGGGCACGGTCATGGCCCTGGCCGACAAACTGGAAACGCTGGTGGGCATTTATGGCATCGGCCAGATTCCGACGGGAGACCGGGATCCTTACGGGTTACGCCGCGCCACCCTGGGAATCCTGCGCCTGCTGATGGACAAGGCACCGGCGCTGGAACTGCCAACGCTCCTCGCCTGGACCGAGGCCACTTTTCCTCAGGGGGTGCTGGACACCGTGGCGTTGGGGTCTCTGCCCGCCTTCATCCAGGATCGTCTGCGCGGCCTGTTGCGCGACCAGGGATTCGATCAGGCCCTGGTGGAAGCGGTCGTTTCTCCCTTGCCCGCTCGTCTGGACCAGTTGCCCGCACACCTCCAGGCGCTCGCCTCTTTCCGCAACCGCCCTGAAGCCATCGGGCTGAGTGCCGCACATAAACGCATCCGAAACCTGCTCAAAAAGTCCGGCCCGACACAGTCCGTGCCCCCCGCGCCCCTGCAGGAACCGGCGGAACTCGACTTGCAGGAAAGGTTGCAGGCCCTGCAACCCCGTATCGCCTCTTTCGTGCGCCAGGCCGACTTTTCCGCCGCCCTGAGCGCGCTGGCAGAGTTGCATGCCCCCGTGGACCGGTTTTTTACCGACCTCATGGTGATGTGTGAGGATCCCGGACTGCGGGCGGCACGCCTGGCTTTGTTGCAAAACCTGGAATCGCTCATGAATCAGGTAGGCGACCTGTCCTGCCTGAGCAGTTGAAGCGTTTCCTCACTGGCAAGGAACCCTACGCTCATGTCTCTCGTCATTCTCGACCGCGATGGCGTCATCAATGCCGATAGCGACCGCTTCATCAAAAGCCCCGAAGAATGGCACCCCATTCCCGGCAGTCTGGCGGCCATCGCCCGCCTCAACCATGCCGGTTATCGGGTCGTGGTCGCCACCAACCAGTCGGGGATCGCACGGGGACTGTTCGACCTGGCAGCCCTCAATGCCATTCACCAGAAGATGATCGATGCCCTGGCCCAGCAGGGCGGCATGATCGAGGCCATTTTCTTCTGCCCCCATGCCCGCGAATCACGTTGCCATTGCCGCAAGCCGGCACCCGGACTGTTTGAGGAAATCAGCCAGCGCTACCACCTCCCGCTTCAGGGCGTTCCCGCCATCGGCGATTCCCTGCGCGACCTGATCGCTGCAGAACGGGCCGGAGCCCAACCCCTGCTGGTCCTCACCGGCAAAGGTCAAAAAACCCTCGAGGCGGGCAATTTGCCGCCCGGAACCCAGGTTCACGACAACCTTCAGGAGGCCGTGCGCACCCTGCTGGCCAAACGTTGATCATGCGAATCCTGCGCGCGCTGATTTTTGCCCTGGCCCAGGGATTGGCCACCCCCCTGTACGCCCTGCTCATGATCCTGTCTGCACCCTTCGGCGTGCGCGGCCCCCGCTATTTTTCCGGGGCCTGGTCGCGCCTGATGCTGGGCCTGGCCCGCTGGATTTGCGGCATCCGCCACGAACTCAGCGGCTGGGAGCACCTGCCCACCGGCCCCTTCGTCCTGATCGCCAAACATCAATCGGCCTGGGAGACGATTTTTTTTCCGGCCTTTCTCCCTCCCCACGTCTTCGTATTGAAGCAGGAAATTCTCTCCATCCCTTTCTTCGGCTGGGGGATGCGCCTGCTCGAACCCATCGCCATCGATCGTGAGCAACGGCGCGAAGCTTTTCAGCAGGTACTCAGTCAGGGACGGGAACGCCTGAGCCGAGGACTGATCGTGATCATTTTTCCGGAAGGGACGCGCGTGCCCTATGGTTACCGGGGCCGCTATGCCCCTGGCGGCGGCTTGCTGGCCGCCCAGGCAGGGGTTCCCGTGGTGCCCCTGGCCCACGATGCAGGCCGGTTATGGAAAAAGGGGGTGCTGGGTAAATACCCAGGCACCATTCATCTGGCTCTGGGCCCCATCCTCTCCACCGTGGGACGGGACGGGCTCGAGGTCAATCGGGAAGCCGAAGCCTGGATCGAAGCCGAACTGGAACGCTGGAGCCACCAACCCGCCCGTCCCTGGCGGCGCAAATCCGGAACCCGCTCCCTTCCCCAATGAGCCGTCCTGCACTGCCCCAACCACCGCTCACCTGCGCGGGTCAGACTCTCCCTTACTGGCTGGTGAGAAGCCCGCGCCGCAGGACGATTGGCCTCAAGGTCGATGAACGGGGTTTGACAGTCTTTGCGCCCGCCAACCTGCCCGTGGCACACCTCGAAACCCTGATCCAGACCCGTGCCGCCTGGATCCGCACCAAATGGACCGAGTGCTGCCAAAAATCGGCGCTGCGCGTCGCCCCCCGGGAAGGCGCCTTGCTCCCTTATCTGGGACGCGCGGTGCGCCTGTCCCTGGATTCCGGCCCCACCCGCCTGGAGGGCGAGGTGCTGTACCTCAACCCCGGTCGGGACGATATCCCGGGAACCCTCCGGCGTTGGTACCAGGCCCAGGCCCTGCCCTTCTTTTTGCCCCGCGTTGCACAGTACGCCGAGCGACTGGGCGTGCCCCTGCCCGCCGTGGCCCTGTCCAATGCCCGTCGCCGCTGGGGCAGTTGTCATGCGCGCGGGGTGATTCGCCTCAACTGGCGTTTGCTCAAGGCCAGCCCGACAGAAATGGATTATGTCATCGCCCATGAAGTGACCCATCTGCGACACATGAACCATGGCCCGGAATTCCGGAAAACCCTGCAACACCTGTATCCCGATCACGCAGAAGCACACCGCACATTACGTGAACGGGGCTTCCTGTACCAGGCTTTCTGACCCATGACCGACAGATCATCATCCCTTGAATTTTATCCCCCGGAGTGCTTTGACAGCCTATTCAAAGCGTGCGATGATGGGCCTCTGGAGGCCTACTTTTCAACCCTGTGAAGCCAAGGGAGCGAGTCGTCATTTCATGGAAACATCTTCACTCTCGCCCTCGGACCGTTGCTTCGAAACCGCCTCCCGGGAGACCCTGGACCGCATGCTGGGGCAAGCCTGCCGCACCTTTGCGCAGCATGATGCCTTCCAGTGTCTGGGGCACACCTTCACCTACGCAATGATCGAACGGTGGTCCCTGAATTTCGCCAGTTGGCTGCAGGATCAGGGTTTGACCGTCGGCACGCGGGTGGCGGTCATGCTCCCCAATCTGCCCCAGTATCCCGTTGCCGTGTATGGCATCCTGCGCGCCGGCGGCGTGGTGGTCAATTGCAACCCGCTTTATACCTCCCGGGAACTGGAATTCCAGTTGCGCGATGCCGAAGCCGAATATCTCGTGGTTCTGGAAAATTTTGCCCATACAGTGGCCCAGGCCCGTGTCCCCAGTCTGCGCCACGTGATCGTGACTCAGGTGGGTGATCTGATGGGGCTGCGCGGAACCTTCCTGAACCTGGTTCTGCGCTACTGGAAAAAAGCCATTCCTGCCTGGCACATGGACGCGGTACTTCCCTTTCCCGCCGTTCTGGAACAGGGGCAGAGCCGACCTTTCACCTGCCCTTCCCTGACGCCGGAACATCTGGCTTTTTTGCAATATACCGGCGGAACGACCGGACGCGCAAAAGGCGCCATGCTCAGCCATCGCAACATCATGGCCAACCTGGACCAGGTAGGAATCTGGCATGGCCAGCATCTGATCCCCGGCCAGGAAAAAATCGTTACGGCCTTGCCGTTTTATCATATCTTTGCTCTGACCGCCAATTGCCTGCTGTTTTGGAAATTGGGCGCCACCAACCTGCTGATCCCCAACCCGCGCGACATCCCCGCATTGGTTCGCGCCCTGAAGTCCTACCCCATGAGCGTCTTTACCGGAGTCAATACCCTGTTTGCCGCTCTGCTGTCCCATCCGGCCTTTGCCCAACTGGACTTCTCTCACCTCAAATCCACCTTGGGCGGAGGCATGGCCGTCAAGAGTGAAGTGGCCCAACGCTGGCAAATCGTCACGGGATGCTGCATCAATCAGGCCTATGGGTTGACCGAAACCTCTCCCGGGGTCTGTCTGAACCCCTTTGACGTCCAGGAATTTGATGGCAGCGTGGGGTACCCTCTACCGTGCACCGAGATCTCCCTGCGCAATGACGAAGGCAACGAAGTCCCCCCCCAAGCCAGCGGTGAAGTCTGCATCCGCGGACCTCAGGTCATGTCTGGCTACTGGCAGCAACCGGAAGAAACCAGCCAGGCTTTCTGGCCCGACGGGTATTTTCGCAGCGGCGATATCGGGCGCTGGAACCCGACCGGGACACTGACCCTGCTGGACCGTAAAAAGGACATGATCAAAGTCTCCGGGTTCAACGTCTACCCCAATGAAATCGAGGAAATTCTCTCTCACCACCCGGGGATTGCCGAAGTCGCTGCCATCGGCGTCGAGGATATTCATTCGGGCGAAGCCATCACGGTGTTTGTGGTGCGTCGCGACCCCAACCTTACGGAACAGGAACTTCTTGCCTGGTGCCATCAGGAATTGACGGGTTACAAGGTCCCGCGCCACATCGAATTCCGGACCGAACTTCCCCATTCCACCGTGGGCAAGGTCCTGCGCCGGGCACTCAGGGAAAAGGCCTGATCCTCCCTACCTGACACAGGATTTCTTCAAGTCCGACAGGCCTCCTCCCCCGGCAACCTATTCATCCTTTCATTTTTTTGCGCTTTCTGTTATCATGCCGGCACTGCATGCGACAGGTAGTGCAGTGTCCCTGACCTTATCCATTCATTTCTGAATGTCTTTTGCCGGTTAGTGACTTACGCCGGCGGTTCTCCGCTGTTTTTTCATCTGAGGCTCGTGTGAACCCTCCCGGGTTCCCTTTACCTGTCGCTTCGCCCTCGAGGATTAGTACATTGACTACCCCCATGTTGTTTGAACACTTGAATCTGGACCCCCGCCTGCTCAGCGCTGTTACCGAAGCCGGCTACACCGAACCCACCCCCGTCCAGGCCCAGGCCATTCCGGCCCTGCTGACGGGCTCCGACCTGATGGTCACCTCACGCACCGGATCGGGCAAAACTGCCGCCTTCATGTTGCCAGCCCTGCATCGTCTGGCCACTCGCCCCTTGAGCGGAAAAGGCCCGCGCCTGCTGATCTTGTCCCCCACCCGGGAACTGGCCAGCCAGATCACCGAAGCCGCCAAAATCTACGGGAAAAACCTGAAACAGGTTCGCACCGTGACCTTGCTGGGCGGAACGCCCTATCCGGTCCAGAACCGCAATCTGGCACGCCCCTATGATATTTTGGTGGCCACACCGGGACGTTTGCTCGACCAGATGGACAGTCGACGGGTCGATCTGTCCCAAGTCGAAATGTTGGTCCTGGATGAAGCCGACCGCATGCTCGACATGGGGTTCATCGACGATGTCAAACGCATCGCCAGCGCCACCCCGATCACCCGTCAGACCCTGATGTTTTCTGCCACCTTCGACAAACCCATTGCGCGCCTGGCCGAAACCCTCTTGCGGGACCCCGTGCGCATCGAGGCCACCTCCCTCAAGGCCGCCCATGAAAACATCGACCAGCGCCTCCACTACGTGGACAATCTGGCCCATAAGAATCGTCTGCTGGCCCACCTGCTGGCCGACGTCGACCTCAACCAGGCCATCATTTTCACCGCCACCAAGCGCGATGCCGACCTGCTGGCCGACGACCTGAGCGGACAAGGCCACTCTGCGGCCGCACTTCACGGCGACATGCATCAGGGGGCCCGTAACCGCACCCTGGACGGTCTGCGCCACGGACGTTTGCGCGTTCTGGTGGCGACCGATGTGGCTGCGCGTGGAATCGATGTCCCTGGCATCAGTCACGTCATCAACTATGATCTGCCCAAAGTGGCCGAAGACTATGTCCACCGGATTGGCCGTACCGGCCGCGCCGGCAACAAGGGAATCGCCATTTCCCTGGCCAGCAGCCGCGATTTCCTGCAACTGCAGCGCATCGAACGCTTCACCGGGAAATCCATCGATGTTCATACCATCGCCGGATTCGAGCCGCGCATGCCCATTCGCCCCCCCTCCCGGTCTGCCCGCCCTGGTCCTGCCAGCAAGGGACGCAGCAATCCTGCGCAGGATCGGCCCCAGCACCGTGAAGCACGCACCCCCTGGTCGGCAGAACCACGCCAGAACAAGGCGCCCATTCGCAAACGCGCTGGCTGAAACTTGCTGAAGGCGGTTCATGTCCGACTTGGTGCGCAGACTGAAAGGCTTGTGGATCCTGGCCCTACTGACCACCTGGTTGGCCCTGGTCCAGTTGCCCCTGTTTGACGAGGACGAAGGAGAGTACGGAGAAGTCGCTGTGGAAATGGCCCGCAGCGGCGACTTCATCACCCCGACCCTGAACGGTCAGCCTTTTTTTGAAAAGCCCATCCTGGCTTTTTGGCTCGAGGCCCCGCTGGTCAAGGTATTCGGCGTCCATGCCTGGGTTTTCCGCTTGCCCTCACTGCTGGCTTGTCTGCTCTGGATGCTCATTCTGGGCCGCTTTGCCCGCCGACACTGGGGGCCTGAAGCCGGGGCGCTGGCCGCCCTGCTCTGTGCCACCTCTCTGGGCGTCACGGTATCGGCCCACGCCGCAGCAATGGACGGGGTTCTCTGTCTCCTCATCACCCTGGCCCAACTGGATCTCTATCGAGCCTGGAAAACGCAGGATCCCTGGGCTGAACGGCGTACCTGGCTGTGGATGGCACTCGGCTTTCTGGCCAAGGGGCCGGTGGCCGTGGTGGTCCCCGCACTCACCAGTTTCCTGTTCTACGGACTCCACAAAGAATGGAAGCGCTGGTTCCGCAGCGCCTTCAATGGCTGGGGATGGCTCATTTTTTGTACGCTGGCCCTGCCCTGGTACGTCGTCCAGTACCACTTGATGGGGCCCCGCTTCATCGAATATTTCCTGTGGCGGGAAAACCTCGGACGTCTCACCGGCACCCTGCAGGGGCATGGGGGAAGCGTTCTGTATTACCTGCCCGTGCTGCTGGTGATTGCCTGGCCACATACACCCCTGTTATTGAAATCGCTGGGAGAAGGCTGGCGCGATCGCGCCAGCCCCCTGACCCAGTTCCTGTTGCTTTGGTTTGCCACGGTTTTTGCCCTGTTTTCCCTGGCGCATACCAAGTTGCCCCACTATCTGCTGATCGGGTTACCCCCCCTCTTCCTGCTCATGGCCCAGCACCGCCACGCCCTCAAGCATTCCTGGAGCCTCTGGCTCCCATGGTTCCTCATGCCCGCCCTGGTCATCAGCTTACCTTTCATCGTCCAATCCCAGGCGCGGTCCACCCCCAACCCCTACCTGCGCGCCCTGCTTCTCCAGGGCCCGGACATTTTCACCACAGGCTGGTGGACAGGCGTGACCGGCCTGCTGCTGCTCTGTGCCCTGCTGGGGTTCGTGGTCATCCGTGTCCATCCGATCCCTGAAAATCTTTCTGCGCGCAGCCTGGCTCTGGGGGCCACCGGCGTGATGAGCACCCTGATCCTGACCACGATACTCATGCCAGTGGCCGCCCGCTTGCAGCAAACCCCGGTGCGCATCCTGGCCCAGTGGAGTCGTCAGCACCCGGGGCCGATCGTGGCAGACGATCGCATGCCCAGTTTTGCCGTGTACAGTGGCAGAGCCACCGTCAACCGACCGGCCCATCCCGGAGATTGGGTTTTCATCCGGGCAGACCACCTTTCCAACCTCCCCCCTCATGTCGTCCTGTACGCCATGGGCGGTCTCTATCTGGTTCAAATTCTGCCCCAATGACTCCGCCGCTCCTCTCTACTCGAACACTCTGGCGCTGGACCTTCCCTCTGGTGTGCCTGGGACTGGCCCTCGAAGTTGCCTTGACCTGCACCAATCTGCCCCTGTTCGAGGTATTGCATCGGCTTTTCTCCTACCTGCCTCCCCTGCTGTGGACCCACTGGACGGCACTGGGGGATTCCGCACTGGTCCCCCTGCTCCTGTTTCCCTGGTGGCGACGGCGCCCGGATCTGTTATGGGCTGCCCTGCTGGCCGCCCTGCTGGCCTTCCTTTTTTCCCATGGCTTGAAGCACTGGATAGACGCGCCGCGCCCCCCCGCCGTTCTGACGGTGACGGTCATCGGCCCCCGCCTGTTGCATGGGTCCTTCCCCTCGGGACATACCACCGCCATCTTCACCCTGATCGCCCTTCTCATCCACGGTCTCCCACTCCGCACCCCTGGCACACGCTGGGCCTTGATTCTCGCGGGATCCGCCGTGGCTGCCTCCCGTATTGCCCTCGGCGTACACTGGCCTCTGGATGTGCTGGTAGGGGCAGCTGGCGGATGGCTCTGCGCCCTCGCTGGACTGGCCTGGGCGCAACGCTGGACCTGGGGGACGACCCGGGGGCGCTGGCTGCCCCTGCTGGTATTGGTCGCGCTCGCAGCCTTTGCCCTGTTCCGGAAATCCGAAGGTCTGCCGGGTGTCTTCTGGTCTGAGAAGGCACTGGTGCTGACCATGCTGATCCTCGGCTGGCGCGCAGGCTTGCATGCCCCGCCCGCGAAAACCCTGGACTAATCAGGGTATACTTCGGTACCTCGCGGGCCGCCCTGATTCAACAAAGGATTTCAACGCATGACGGTTTCTCCCCATCCCCTGCAACACCTCTTTGACAATAACCGCCTTTGGGTGGACTCCATGCTGGCCGAGGACCCCAACTTCTTCAAGGCACTGGCCACCCAACAGGCCCCTGAATACCTCTGGATCGGTTGTTCCGACTCCCGTGTCCCGGCCAATCAGATCACCGGCCTGGCCCCTGGAGAGGTCTTCGTACACCGTAACGTGGCCAATGTCGTGGTGCACAGCGACCTCAATTCCCTGTCGGTCCTGCAGTTTGCCGTGGACCAGTTGAAGGTGCGTCATATCATGGTGGTGGGTCACTATGGCTGCTCGGGCGTGCGCACGGCCCTGACCGGAATGCGCGTCGGGATTGCCGATAACTGGTTACGGCACGTCCGGGATGTCCATGAGAAGCATGAGGGCCTCATCGAGCGGTGCCCCGCCAACCTGCGTCATGACCGCCTGTGCGAATTGAATGCCATGGAACAGGCCCTCACCGTCTGCCAGACCACCGTGGTCCAGGATGCCTGGGAACGCCGGCAACCCGTCACCGTCCACGCCTGGGTCTATGGGGTGGACAATGGCCAACTGCACGACCTCGGCTTTACCGTTTCCTCCCCCCAGGAGTTGCGGACCCGCTACGCCACCACCCTGGAACTCATCTCAGCGCGGATCAGTTGCGCTGGCAGCGCGGACAATACCAGGTAGAGCGTTGCCCCTGACGAATCTGACGGATGGGCGTTGCGCAGCGCACACAGGGTTGTCCCGTGCGACCGTAAACCTGGTGTTGCTGCTGAAAATACCCACCCTCCCCCGTGACCCCCACAAAATCGCGCAGGGTGCTCCCACCGGCCCGAATGGCCTGTTCCAGAACCTGACGCACCGCCTGGGCCAGGCGATGGTAGCGCTCCAGGCCAATCCGGCCCGCCGCGCGACGCGGGTCGATCCCGGCCAGGAAGAGACTTTCGCAGGCATAGATATTGCCGGCCCCCACCACCAACCGACCTTCCAGCAACAAGGGTTTGATGGCGACCTTCAGGCCGCGCGTGGCGCGATGAAACCAGGCCCCGTCAAACCCTGCTTCCAGGGGTTCCCGCCCCATCCTGGAAAAACAGGGGTGAGCCTGCCAGAAAGACGTTTGAGGGGCTTCCGCAGGACGGGGAACCCAGAGCAGCGCGCCAAACCGGCGGGGGTCACGATAGCGCACCAGGCTTCCGTCCGCGAACAGCAGATCCACATGCTCATGCCGTTGCGCAGGCACTGACTGGGTCAGGTAGCGCAGGGTGCCACTCATGCCCAGATGAATGATCAGCGCCCCGTGACTCATTTCCAGCACCAGATATTTTCCCCGTCGTCGCACCTGCAGAACCTGCTGGGGTTCGGGACTCGCCAACGCCGAAGGAACGGGATGACGCAAGCGGCTCTCCCGAATCACGGCACCCACCCAGATCCGACCGGTCACGTGGGCGCTGAGCGCCTGGCGGGTGACTTCGACTTCAGGCAATTCCGGCATGCTTCAGGGCTCGATGGAAAATGGGTTGAAATGGGTATGCTCGTCGTAAAAATCTTCCTGTTCCGCCCGTTTCAGGAAATTGACCAGCGCATAGGTGAGGGGCGTGGCCAGGGCTTCCCAGAAGACCTTGATGCCATACTCCAGGATCGCCACCTCGATCAAATCCCGGGTCTCCCATATTCCGTAAAAAGCAATCCCGTAAAAAAGCAGTGAATCCAGGCCCTCCCCAACCGCCGTCGAAAGAATGGCACGCATCCACAGCCATCGTCCGCGCATCTTCACCTTGAGACGGGCCAGGACGTAACTGTTGGAAAAACTGCCGCACCAGTAAGCCAGCATGGAGCCGGCAGCAATTCGCCAGGTATTTCCGAATACCCCCTCCAGTTGCCCCTGAAAGGTCGCCATGAAAACATTGGGCGCGGGTGGGAGGGAAACGATCACCCAAGCCATGAGGGAGGCAAAGGCCAGAGCCGTGAATCCCGCCCAGACGACCCGGCGGTCGCGGGCATAGCCATAGACCTCGGTTAGAACATCCCCGAAAAAGTAGGAAATGGGAAAGAACAACACCCCTGCACCCACGGTAAAAGTCCTGAATCCCGGCACGCTGAGCGTCGTCTGTTTGGCTGCCCCGATCAGGTTGGTACACAGCAGAATGCAGATGAAAGCCGCCATGATCAGATCATAATAGCGGTAGTGCCTGTCCCGGGCCTGGGTCTGGACAGTCATGAGGAGCAACTCAGGGTCAAAGCCCCGGCCCAGTCCGGGGGCGCGAGAGCCCAGGCAGAAAATTCGGGATGCTCATCCCAGGGCGTTCGCAGCACGGTTTCCAGATCGCGAGCCATGGCAAAGTCTCCCTGTTGGGCCTGACGAATCGCCAATTCTGCCAGATAGGTACGCAAAACATATTTGGGGTTGGCGACGCGCATCCCCTGTGCCCTGACCCCTGTGGAACTTTCTTCCCGAGCACTTCGTTCCCGATAGGCGCTTACCCACTCGGTCCAGGAGGACGGGCCCTGAAATTCGGCTTCATCCTCCAGACGCGCAGGTTCTGCCTGTACGGCATCCTGGGCCAGAAAGCGAAAGAAACGGGTAAAATCCACCTGGTTCCGGTGCAGGAGAGACAGCAGGGACTCTATCAGGGACGGGTCCTCGGGCAAAGGTTTCCGCCATCCCAACTTGCGGCGAAAACGGCTCAGCAAGGATGTGGAAAATTGCGGTTCATACCGTCCCAGCACGGTCTGGATGCCTTCTTCATCGTCGATCAGCACACTCAATGCACTGCCCAGGACGGCACAATTCCAGGCCCCGATCCCGGGTTGTTGATCATAGGCATAACGCCCCTCCTGATCGGAATGATTACCAATGAACTGCGGGTCGTAACGGTCCAGAAAGGCAAAGGGCCCATAATCAAGCGTCAGTCCCAGCAGAGACATGTTATCGGTATTCATGACCCCATGGCAAAACCCCACCGATTGCCAGGCCGCCATGAGGTGCGCGGTACGTTCCACCACTGCCTCCAGTACGCTCAATACCGGATTGGGCTGATGTCTGGCCGCAGGATAATGAAACGTCATCAACAAATCGAGCAGTCGTTTCAATTCGGTAGGAAAGCCGTGCCAGGCCAGATGTTCCACATGACCAAAACGCAGGAAACTGGGGGCCACCCGTGCCACGATGGCAGCCGTTTCACGGGTTTCACGCCGTACGGGCAGGGAGGAAGTCAGCAGAGCCAGCGCACGGGTGGTGGGAATCCCCAATCCTGCCATGGCTTCTGACCCCAGATATTCACGCAGGGAAGAGCGCAGCACAGCGCGCCCGTCTCCACGCCGTGAATAAGGGGTCATGCCTGCCCCCTTGAGCTGGATTTCCTGATTTCCTGCCGGATCTCGTCCCAGGGTATGGGCCCGTCCATCACCCAGCAACCCTGCCCACTGGCCAAACTGATGCCCTGCGTAAGCGCTGCACCAGGGCACCTGTGGGCCATTTCCGGAGAAGTGGACACTGGCTTCCTGGGCAGGAATTTCGGACAACCCCAGTTCCTGCGCCAGCGTTGAATTCCATATTCCCCATTGAGGGTCAGGCAAACCTTCACAGCGCGTTTGGCACACGAAACCCGCCCCCCAATCATGCCAGATGGGCGGTCGAAAAAAATCCCGGAGGAACGGTGAGGTACTCATCTTGGGATTCTAACGCGATTTAGACTTAAAATAAACTATTGGGGCTCTTTCCACAAACACAGAGCCGATATTCCGGTCCTTTCCCGACTTGTACGGCATGAGGCATGATGTTTTCCGATACAATGAAGCGGTTTCCGGAAATTACAATGTACGCGTTCGTACTAAATACGCAAACCCCTTTATGCCGACCGCTTGTTTAGAATTCCTCCCCACGTTGCGCGAATTGGTGCGCACCTATCAGGCTTTTGATGCCTTTTCGAGCGCCCATATCCGAACGCTGGGGCTGACCTCGCCCCAGTTCGATGTCATTGCCACCCTGGGGAATACGCAGGGGATGAGTTGTCGGGATATCGGCCAAAACACCCTGATGGTCAAGGGAACCCTGACGGGTGTACTCGACCGCCTGGAGCAAAAGGGCCTGATTTTCAGGATCTCCCACCCCACCGACGGGCGCAGCACTCTGGTCAGGCTGAGTCCGGCAGGTGAAGACCTGTTTGCCCGGATATTTTCCGCCCATCTGGCCTACCTGGAACCGGTCTTCGCCGAACTGGGCAAGGAGACTCTGGAGACCTTGCGCCAACAACTCGAACAGTTGCGCCACAGTCTGGAAAATCAGTCTACCCCCCCCTCCGGTCAGGAAGATTTCAGCCGGGCGCGGCGTTGAGCCTTGGGGTCCACCTGGCGAGGCCGATAAATTTCCACGCGGTCCCCCGAATGCAAGGGAGTGGTCAGACTGCGGACCCGCCCCCACACCCCGATCGCCATCTGCGCCCAGTCGATCTCCGGATACGCCTCCAGCACACCCGAGGCCGTCAGGGCATCCGCAACGAGCGCCGTGTCGGCAACCCTTACCTTCCGGATGAACTGGTGTTCAGGCAAGGCGTAGACGACCGTCACTTCCACGCCTCACCCTCCATACAGGTCATCTGCACGCTTGACGAAGGCGTCGACCATGGTGTTGGCAATGGTGTGAAAAACCGGTCCGACCATTTTTTCCAGCAGGAAACTGGCGAAGCGCCATTCCAGGACAAACTGGATTCGGCAGGCCTCCGTTCCCAGCGGAACGAAACGAAATTCCCCTTGCAAGTGCTGAAAGGGGCCTTTCTCCAGCACCATGACCATGGATTGGGGAGGGGTTCCCTGATTGCGCGTCGTAAAACTCTGACGAATGCCATGAAAATTGATGTGCAAGGTCGCAACCGTCAGGTGCCCTTCCTGTTCATGGACCTCTGCCGCACTGCACCAAGGCAGGAAATGGGGGTATTGAGGAATATCTTCCACCAGTCCATACATCTTTTCGGCGGAATACATCACCAATACCGACTTTTCTACACGCGTCACGGAGCCACCCTAGGGTAAAATACAGGATTCTGCACAAGATACCCCATCATGAGCCTGATCGACAACCGTAAAGCCTTTCACGATTACTTCATCGAAGAACGCCATGAAGCGGGGATTGTCCTGGAAGGATGGGAGGTGAAGGCCATCCGGGCCGGCAGGGGACAAATCAAGGAAGCCTATGTGGTGATCCTGGAGGGCGAACTGTATCTGTTGGGCGCTCACATCAGTCCCTTGCCCACCGCCTCCACCCATATCCACCCGGACCCGACCCGGACCCGCAAGTTGCTCCTGCATGCTGCAGAGATCGCCAAACTCATCGGCAAGGTAGAGCGGGCGGGCTATACCCTGATCCCCCTCAACCTGCATTACAGCAAAGGACGGATCAAGGTCGACATCGGGTTGGCCAAGGGCAAAAAACAACATGACAAGCGCGAGGCAGAAAAAGAAAAAGACTGGGAACGGGAAAAACAGCGCTGGCTGAAACAGCGCTGAGAAATGAGGGGGACAAAGGCAGGGCGGGATTTCAACCCCCCCCTTGCCTCAGGTGAACATCACGAAGGCAACCGCAGCAAGGAAAAGGATGATGGTAATGGTTTCAAGCATGGGTTCATGCTACCTTCATCCCCGCTGCCCTGTCAACGCCTTTCGGGTCAGGCCAGATTGGCGATCAGCGCGGCACCGAATCCCGAACAGGAAACCTGTTGGGCACCGTCCATCAAGCGCGCAAAATCGTAGGTCACGGTTTTGGCCTTGATGGTTTTTTCCATGGTGCGAACCAGGGCATCTGCCGCTTCCACCCAACCCATATGGCGTAACATCATCTCGGCGGACAAAATCAGCGAACCGGGGTTCACATAGTCCTTGCCCGCATACTTGGGGGCCGTCCCGTGGGTGGCTTCAAACAGGGCCACCGTATCGGACAGGTTGGCACCCGGGGCGATTCCGATGCCCCCCACCTGAGCCGCCAGAGCATCGGAGATGTAGTCCCCGTTCAGGTTGAGGGTCGCAATGACATCGTATTCGGCGGGGCGCAGGAGAATTTGCTGGAGGAAAGCATCGGCGATCACATCCTTGATGACAATGCCGTTGGGCAAACGCATCCAGGGACCGCCATCCAGCAATTCGGCGCCAAACTCCCGGCGGCACAGGTCATAGCCCCAACTTTTGAACGCGCCTTCGGTGTACTTCATGATATTTCCCTTGTGCACCAGGGTCACCGAACGACGCTGGTTGTCCAGGGCGTACTGAACGGCCTTGCGCACCAACCGTTCCGTCCCTTCACGGGAGACGGCCTTGATCCCGATGCCGGAAGTCTCCGGGAAACGGATGGACGTCACGTTCATTTCCTGCTGCAGGAACGCAATCAACTTGCGCGCCTCGGAGGATTCTGCCGGCCATTCGATGCCCGCATAAATATCCTCCGAATTTTCCCGAAAAATCACCATGTCGGTCTTATGGGGTTCACGCACCGGACTGGGTACCCCTGTAAACCAGCGCACGGGACGCAGGCACACATACAGGTCGAGTTGCTGGCGCATGGCCACGTTGATGGAGCGAATCCCCCCGCCCACCGGCGTGGTCAGCGGTCCCTTGATGGACACGACGTAATCGCGCAAGACCTGCAAGGTTTCTTCCGGCAGCCAGACATCCGGACCATACATCCGCACCGATTTCTCCCCGGCATACACCTCCATCCAGGAAATCTTGCGTCGACCGGCGTAACACTGCGCCACCACCGCATCCACCACGTCCTTCATGACGGGAGTGATGTCCACCCCGGTCCCATCCCCCTCGATGAAAGGAATGATGGGCTGGTCCGGAACATCGAGCCTGCCATTGGCATCGACCAGAATTTTTTCCCCTGTCACAGGGACCACGATATGCTGATACATAAGGGACCTCAACAATAAACCCGAGCCGGGCATGATCGAAACGATTTCCCACGATTATACGACCCTTATCTCTCCCGCGTGAAAACCCATCCCCCCACTTTCACTCATGCCGGTCAACGATTTTCTCCAGTCCTGCGTTAAACTGTGCATGGGAAGCGGCGATCCTTCAACCGCCCGACCCGTCTCCAACTGATCTTTTTGAGGTAACTTCATGAAAAAATTCATCCTTGCCACCTTGACCGGCCTCATGACCCTGGCGACTGTCGAAGCCATCGCTGCCGATGCAACCCCCGGCCAACCTGCTCCCGCCCCCATGGCTGCTCCGGCACCTGCGGGTGCGTCCGCTGCTGCGCCTGCTGCGGAAAAACCTGCGCCAGTAAAGCACGGCAAGAAGAAACACCATCATCATAAAAAGCACACCAGGAAGACCGCGCCGACCAACTGAAATTGAATCACCCCGCACCAAAAGGCAGGGATCGTCTCTGCCTTTTTTCATTTCCCAGAGTTTCCGAACCATGTCCAAACCTCGTGTCATCGTTGGCCTTTCCGGCGGAGTAGATTCCTCTGTCAGCGCCCTGCTGCTGAAGGAGCAAGGCTATGAGGTGATCGGGCTGTTCATGAAAAACTGGGAAGACGATCCCGAATGCACCGCCCGTGCCGATTTGGTGGATGCCGTGGCAGTGGCCGACGTGCTGAAGATCGACATCGAAGTGGTCAACTTTTCCGCAGAATATCGGGAGCGGGTTTTTTCTTACTTCCTCGAGGAGTATCAGGCTGGGCGCACCCCCAATCCGGACATCCTGTGCAACTCGGAAATCAAGTTCAAGGCATTTCTGGACCATGCCTTGAAACTCGGCGCAGACAAGATTGCCACGGGCCATTATGCCCGCGTTCAGGACGAAAACGGCAAGATCCAACTCCTGCGCGGGCTCGACCCCGGCAAGGACCAGAGTTATTTCCTGTACCGTCTGAACCAGTCTCAACTGGCCCACACCCTTTTCCCGGTGGGCCATCTGCCCAAACGGGAAGTCCGTGCCCTGGCCCAGAAAGCCGGCCTGGCCACTGCCACCAAGAAAGACAGCACAGGCATCTGCTTCATCGGAGAACGGCCCTTTCGGGAGTTTCTGGAACGTTACCTGCCCCGCCAGCCGGGCCCCATGGAAACGCCCACCGGGAAGGTCGTGGGACACCATCAGGGGTTGGCATTCTATACCCTGGGACAACGTCAGGGCCTCGGGATCGGCGGTCCGGGAGAACCATGGTTCGTGGCGGCCAAAGACCTGGCAAACAACCGCCTGATCGTGGTTCAGGGGCATGACCACCCGCTGCTCCACGGCCTCGGCCTGAGCGCCGGGCAACTTTCCTGGATTTCCGGCACCCCCCCTTCTCCCGGCGTCTACAGCGCAAAAAACCGCTACCGTCAAAAAGACTCCCCCTGTCATCTGACGTATGCGCCCGAAAATGCCGTTGCCGACCTTCATTTCGAGGATCCCCAGTGGGCAATCACCCCCGGGCAATCCGCCGTTCTCTACCAGGGAGAAACCTGTCTCGGCGGCGGAATCATCCTGAGTCCGTCCACCAGCGCATGACCAAATAGGAAGTTTGGCATACGATCCCCAAAGGAACGAATGCCTGACCTTCCTTCTGGTAAAATCGCCCTTTTTGCGGATCGATGCCATGGCCCCCTCTCCCCTGACCGCTTTATCCCCTCTGGATGGCCGCTACGGGTCGCAACTGGACCCACTGCGCCCGTATTTCAGCGAATACGGTCTGATCCATTTCCGTCTGAAGGTGGAAGTGGCCTGGCTGCTTCATTTGTCCCGGTGTCCAGAGATCGCAGAAATTCCCCCTTTTTCGGCAGAAAGCCAGCACCAGTTGAATGCCCTGGTCGAAAATTTTTCAGAAAGCGATGCAGCGCAGATCAAGGCCATTGAGTCACGCACCAACCATGACGTCAAAGCCCTGGAGTACTGGATACGCGAACGCCTGTCCGGCAACCCGGAAGTCGTGACCTGCGCCGAGTTCATCCATTTTGGCTGCACCTCGGAGGACATCAATAACCTGTCGCACGCGCTCATGCTGACCGCCGCCTGTCGCAGCGTCCTGTTCCCCACCCTGGACGAATTGATCGCCCACCTGGAAGGAATGGCCAAGACCCATGCCCACCAGCCCATGCTGGCCCGCACCCATGGTCAAGCGGCCACCCCCACCACGGTGGGCAAAGAATTGATCAATGTGGTGGCGCGTCTGCAACGCCAGCGCACTCGTCTCGAACACATCGCCCTGCTCGGAAAATTCAATGGCGCCGTCGGCAACTACAATGCCCACCTCAGCGCCTACCCAGCCATAGACTGGCCTGGCCTGGCCCGGGCTTTCGTGGAATCCCTGGGAATCTCGTTCAACCCGTACACCACCCAGATCGAGCCCCATGATTCCCTGGCCGAACTGATGCAGGGGTTTGCCTTGCTCAACACCATCCTCATCGATCTGGATCGCGACCTCTGGGGCTATATTTCCCAGGGCTACTTCCGCCAGCAACTCAAAGCGGGGGAAGTGGGGTCATCCACCATGCCGCACAAGGTCAACCCCATCGATTTCGAGAATTCCGAAGGCAATCTGGGACTGGCCAATGCCCTTCTGGGTCATCTCGCCGAGAAGTTACCCATTTCCCGCTGGCAACGGGACCTGACCGATTCCACCGTATTGCGCAATCTGGGTGTGGGACTGGGCCACAGTTTGCTGGGCTATCTGTCCTGCCAGAAGGGCCTGAAAAAACTGGCCATCGATGTCGCCCGGTTGAACGACGATCTGGACCACGCCTGGGAAGTTCTGGCCGAACCCGTTCAGACGGTCATGCGCAAACATGGCATGAGCAACGCCTATGACCGCCTCAAGGAAATGACCCGGGGACAGGCCATTACCCGTGAAATCATGCAGAAATTCGTGCAGGAACTGAACCTGCCCGAGGAGGACAAGGCACGCCTGCTGGCCCTGACCCCCGCCACCTACACCGGATTGGCTGCCACACTGACCCAACAATACATCTGATTTTATCCGTTCCATCCAATAACAAGCCGGCCTGACCGACCGGGGGAGGTACTATTATGTCGGCTGCTGATGAGATACAAAAAGATATCGAGATACTATCCGAAGTCTTAACTTGCATCCCGTTTGAGTGGGAAGGAAAACAGTGCATCACAGAAATGAAACAGGCGGGTAGCCGCCATTGGAAACAGATGGAATGGATTGGCTTCTATGCGGAATTTCTAATCCGAGGAGTACTTGCCAACCGCCCTGAAAACTCACGGATTTGTCCAGAGGGGGATATGTATGGGAACGTTTCCTTCGATCTTAAACGGGCAATCAACTGGGACATAAAAACCCATCCAAATACTGCTCATGGTGCCATTCTCAATGACTGTGAGGCCATGGACATCTCATTGAAAAACCATGGACATCATGGAATCCTGATGATCTGCGCTGATTGCCAATACGACACAACCAGCGAGTTCAAGGCTTGGCATGATACATTGAAAGGCGGGACCAGTCCGTATGAACAGGATAGAAAACAAAGAGGCGCCCCGAGTCGTCGAAGAAAAGTCTCAGCACACTTAACAGAGGCTCGCTTTATCGTGTTTGATTCGACAACCATCCAAATTCTTTCAAAAAAGCAAAAAGGCTGGCGAAACGCCGATGGAAGTCCAAGAAGAGAAAAATATTCCATATCCAACGCCCAAATCAAAAATCTCACTTCGACGCAACATGATTTTCCATCAAAATAACCCGCTGATCCCCAATCAAAAAAGCAAAGCCAATTGAGGTTCTCTATCAAACACCGTTGGATAAACTCCCAACAAAATCCCCGCCACCCTCTGGATCGTACCGACATTTACCGCATTCCCCAACTGTTTATAAGCAGCTTGTGGGGAAACAGACTTTTTTTGATAGATGTGATCAGGCAATCCCTGCAACCGACCCGCTTCCACCAACGTTAATTTTCGGTAAGTCTTTGCATGTTTTCTCAACATCGGCCCCACCACCGAAGTCTGGGTGATCGCCACCAACGCCGGCAGATAGGTAGGGGGTTTGACCCGAATACCACTGGGACGAAACTGGATCACCAAGTCTTTCAAGGTTCGACCTTTCCGCCCCGGATGCTTTTTCCTGGCCTGCCATTCGAATTTTTGCCGCGAAACCGAAAACTCTGGCACGGTCAATTGTGCTGTTCCCCATTTCATCTGTTTCCACTGGTCGATAAAATCCTTATTCTCGATATAAAACCGTGAATTCTTGATACGAAAATCCACTTCCCAGGAGGCCATATCCGCAGTCAATTGTGGCTCTGGCTGAAACGCAAACGCCCAAATTGGAAAACCCGGCAGCAGATCCTGTTCAATGGTTTCTACGAAATAGTTCCACGCTTCCAGATACATTTCCTCATTCTGACTGACTTCATGATCTTGAATATTTTCTAGGGTTTCATCATCCTCGAGATAGTCCGCAATTCGCCACTGGTCTGGGTCCCATAACTTCTTTCCCTGCATCCCCTGATTGAACAGGATCAGATTCTCGATCTGTCCCTTTTCCACATCTTCCCGGACCCCCAGAATAAAAACTCTCTCCCTGACCTGTGGAGCCCCCCCGAATTTGGGAGGCAACAAGTGGGGACTGAAGATGAGGGGATCTGAAGCCACCACATAACCCAAGTCCCGCAGTGAAGAAACAATGGTCTGCCAAGTATCGGCATGACGAGGGCCAGCCAGATTCCGAACATTTTCCAAAAATAGGTAGGAAGGACGTTTGGCTTCAATGATTTGAAGGATATCGAAAAACAAGGTTCCTCGGGTTTTATCTTTAATTCCTTGTTGCCCCCCTGATTTGGAAAAAGGTTGGCAGGGGAAACCGCCACAAAGCACCTCGTGATCAGGGACCAGGCGGCTTATGTCTTCGGGGGATAAAAGAGTTTTTTCGTCATCGATGACAGAACGGGTCAAGTGACGAATATTGTCTATGAACGGAAATTTTTCTTGAGCAGGGTCAAAGATCTCACGATAAATTTTGCGTGCATCGCCATCGATTTCACACGCCAGCACACACTCCCCCCCCAAAGACCGCAGAGCGTGATGAAACCCCCCAATCCCGGAAAACAAATCCAAGAACCTGAAGGATGATGCGTTATTCATTGAGCCACCCTCTGTAGTAGAACACTTTGATGTGCCTATCATAACTCCAAACGAGCCGATCTTTGACACGACAAATGCCACTATTTTTGCCTTTATAAGCACCGCGCACCGTACCGATGTCAGGGCGAATCGGTTTGAGGAAAAGACTCCCGTGTATAATTCCCCAACTCTTCCATCACAGGATCATTCGTCATGAAACTTCTGGGTTCCGTCACCAGCCCCTTCGTCCGCAAGGTGCGCGTCGTCCTGATTGAAAAACATATCGATTTTGAGTTGGTGGGCGACGCCATGACAGGAGAGGCGCCCCTGATCGAAAAACATAATCCCCTGGGCAAAATTCCTGCCCTGGTACTGGATGACGGACTGACCCTGTTCGATTCCCAGGTCATCACGGAATATCTCGACGCCATCAGCCCGGTGGGCCACCTGATCCCGGATAACCCGCGCGAGCGTGCGGTGGTCAAACGTTGGGAGGCCATGGCCGATGGCATCCTGGATGCCGGAGTCGCCATCGTCCTGGAAAAACGTCGCCCGGAAACGGAACAAAGTCCCGCCTGGATGGAAAGGCAGCGCGGCAAGATGGAACGGGGGCTTGCCCAGATGTCCAAAGAACTGGGGACCCGCGCCTGGTGTACCGCCGATGCTCTCAATCTGTCCGATCTGGCCACCGGAAGCCTTCTGTTCTGGCTGGATTTCCGTTTTCCCGAATGGCTCTGGCGTCAGCAATACCCAAACCTGAACGCGCTGGCGAACAAGTTGGGGCAACGAAAGTCATTCAAGGAAACGCTTCCGAATCCTTAGCGGGAACGGCGCAGGGTGTGGTGCAAGGTGGCCAGCCCGATGGGGAGCAGGGTCAGCGCCACGATGCCCAGAATCATTTCCGTGAGGTGACCCTTGACAAAGGGAACATTCCCGAACCAGTGACCGGCCAGCAACAAGGACCCTACCCACGCAACGGCGCCAATGAAATTGAACAGGGCGAACCGCGTGTGGGCCATGTCGCCCACCCCGGCCACGAAAGGCGCATAGGTACGCACGATGGGGATGAAGCGGGCCATGACAATGGTTTTTCCGCCGTGATGCTCGTAAAAGGCATGGGCTTCAGCCAGATGCCTGGGATTGAAAAGTACGGAACGTTCCCAGTGAAATACTTTGGGGCCGATCCAGCGTCCAATCTGGAAATTCAGTTGGTTGCCCAGAAAAGCGCCTGCAGACAGTACCACCCACAACAGGGGAAGATTGAACGGGCCGGGAGTCAGGGCATTTCCAGCCGCGACGGCCCCTGCCACAAACAGCAGGGAATCTCCCGGCAGCAGGGGTGCAATCACCAACCCCGTCTCGCTGAAGATGATCAAGAATAAAATCAGATCGGAGGCATACCCATACTGCTGGCTCAAGGCCACCAGATGATCGTCCAGGTGCGCCAACAAATGAAGGATATCCACGGAAATTACGGGGTATCCGGAAGTTGGCTGGTTTTCCGGTCGCTCACCAGAAAATCGGCACGGGTCATGCCCAGTGCCATGGCAATGGGGCTGGCCACCAACACGGAGGAGTAGATCCCGAAAAGAATTCCAATGGTCAACGCCAATGCAAAGTAGTGCAGGGCTTCTCCCCCGAAGAAAAGCATGGAAGTGACCATCAACTGGGTGCATCCATGGGTAATGATGGTCCGACTCATGGTCCGTGTGATGGCATTGTCAATGACCTGAGCCACCGAGGCCCCACGCATCTTGCGAAAGTTCTCCCGCACCCGGTCGAACACCACCACGGATTCATTCACCGAATACCCCAGAATAGCCAATACTGCAGCCAGGACGGAGAGGGAAAACTCCCACTGAAAGAAAGCAAAAAAGCCCAGGATGATCACCACATCGTGCAGGTTGGCCACGATCGTGGCCACCGCCGGTCGCCATTTGAAACGCAGGGAAAGGTAGATGACGATGCCCAGGGAAACGAACAAAAGGGCTGCAGAGCCATCCTTGACCAACTCGTCGCCGACCTGGGGGCCGACAAACTCCACCCGCCGCACCTGCAAGGAGGCATCCTGTTGCCACAGGGCCTGACGCACCTTTTCCGAAAGAGCGCCACTGCTGACCCCGTGACGCAGGGGCAGACGAATCAATACATCGTGGGAACTTCCGAAGTTCTGAACATTCGCATCGTTCAGCCCCAACTGCTTCAGGCTCCGACGCATGCCCGTCAAATCTGCTTGACCCGCCGTATGGACTTCCATGACGGTGCCACCCGTGAAATCCACTGAAAAATTCAGCCCCTTGCTGTACAGAAAAAACACCGCCAACAAAAAGGTGATGAGCGATACCGAAGTGGTGTATTTCCCCCAACTCATGAAGGGAATGTCACGTTTCATCCGAAAAAATTCCATAGCGTCCTCAGGTCACATGCCGATGGAAAGATGATCGATCTTGCGGCGGCGTCCGTAGATCAGGTTGATCAAAGCGCGAGACACCAATACGGAACTGAACATGGAGGTCAGTATTCCAAGCACCAACACCACGGCAAACCCCTTGACCGGCCCCGAGCCGAAGGCAAACAGCGCCAGGCCGGCAATCCCCGTTGTCACATTCGAATCCAGGATGGTCCCAAAGGCCCGGTCATAACCCGCATGAATGGCAGCCCCCGGCGAATTACCATTGCGCAACTCTTCCCGAATACGCTCGTTGATCAGCACGTTGGCATCGATGGCCATCCCCACGGTCAACGCAATCGCTGCCATGCCCGGCAGGGTGAGCGTGGCTTGCAGCAAGGATAACAACCCCACCAGCAAAAGGACATTGGCCGCCAGGGCCACCACCGATACGGTCCCGAACAGGGCGTAATAAACCACCATGAAAACCGCAATGGCAGCAAATCCGATCCAGGTGGAATGAAACCCCCGGGCAATGTTTTCCGCCCCCAGACTGGGTCCCACGGTCCGCTCTTCCAGAAAATCCATGGGGGCCGCCAAGGCTCCGGCGCGCAGCAATAACGCCAGATCATTGGCCTCCTTGGAACTTTGCAGCCCGGTAATCTGAAAACGCGCCCCCAGTTCATCCTGTATGGTGGCCACACTGATGGCTTCGGTCTTGCTCTTTTCCAGAAGCAGGATGGCCATGCGTTTTTTGAGATTGTCGCGCGAGACCTGACGGATGATGCGCGCACCCTTGGCATCCATGCTGATGTTCACGGTGGGACGATTGTTCTGGGAATCAAAGCCGGCACCGGCATCGGTAATGACATCCCCGCTCAACACCACGGCCTTGCGCACGAATACCGGAATCCCCTGGCGATCGAGCACCAGCAGATCGCCAGCGGGCGGCACCTGGGTCACCGAAACCGGGTTGGGATGATCTTCATCCACCAGATGGATTTCCAGAGAGGCCGTTCGACCGATGATGTCCTTGGCCTTGGCCGTATCCTGCACGCCGGGGAGTTGAACGATGATGCGGTCTGCGCCCTGCTGCTGGATGATCGGTTCCTTGGCGCCCAACTCGTTGACCCGGTTACGCAAGGCCAGAATATTCTGCTTGACGGCCTGATCCTGGATAGCCGTGCGGGTTTCCGGCTTCAAAGACAACACCAGATCGTCCCCTTCGGCCTTCAGATTCATATCATGGTGCGTGTTTTCCAGAACTTGCTGGGCGGAAGACAAGGAGGTCCCATCATGAAAATGCACCACCAGACTTTCCCCGTCCCGGTTCAGTCCGTCGTAGTAAATCTGTTTGTCCTGCAACTCCGACCGAACTTCCGCCGCATCCCCTTCCAGTCGCTTGGTCAGCGCGGCCTGCTGATCCACCTGGAGCAGAAAATGCACCCCGCCCGACAGATCCAGCCCCAGATACATGGGCAATGCACCAATCTCCGACAGCCAGGACGGAGAATTGGGCACCAGGTTGAGCGCCACCACATAGCGCTGAGGCTGTCCCTCGGGGTTCAGCGCACGATCGATGATGTCCCGCGCCTTCAATTGAGTATCCGTATCGGCAAAGCGCACCCGCAATCCAGTCCCATCGAGGGAAGCACGGGTCTCGACCAACTGGGCCGCCCTCAGGGCCTGTTCCACCTGATTTTGCATCCCCGGCCCCAGGGGAGGGGTGGTTCCCAGCGGGGAGATCTGGACGGCAGGCGACTGGCCGAAAAAATTGGGCAGCGTATACAGTGCGCCCAGAGCAATCACACAAAAGACCAGCAAATTCTTCCAGAGCGGAAAACGGTTCATCAATATTCCTGGTGCGGCCTCCGAGGCCGGTTTATTTGAGACTTCCCTTAGGCAGCAGATTGCTTACGGCAGAGCGCTGAACCTGTATCACGGTACCCTTGGCCACTTCGAGTCGGACAAAATTGGCATCGATTTCGACAATCTTGCCGACAATCCCGCCCACCACCACCTCATCCCCCTTACTCAGGGACTCCAGCAAGGCTTTCTGCTCTTTCTGACGCTTCAACTGGGGGCGGATGATCATGAAATAAAGCGCCAGAAACATGAACGCGATGAAAAACAGGTTGATCCCCATATCAGGGGCGGATCCACCACCGGACAGATCGGCAAAGGCATTTTCAATCAGCATGAGTCCCTCCAAAAAAACTTCACGATTCTAACACGATAGGATCACTTCACTCCACGCTCACGATCTGCCTGAAATTGTTGAACGAATTTGGCGAGCGTGCCGGTTTCGATGGCGGTACGCAATTCGCCCATCAGGGTCTGATAGTAATGCAGGTTATGCAGCGTATTGAGACGTGCCCCCAGCATCTCTCTGGCCTGCTGGAGATGGTGCAGATAACTGCGCGAAAAGTGTTGGCAGGTATAGCAGGGGCAAGTGGGATCGAGCGGCCGTCCGTCGTTCCGGTACCCGGCATTGCGAATCTTGACGTTCCCGAAGCGGGTAAACAACCACCCGTTGCGCGCGTTGCGCGTGGGCATGACGCAATCCATCATGTCGATTCCCGCAGACACCGCATTCACAATGTCCTCCGGTGTCCCCATTCCCATCAGGTAACGCGGTTTGTGGGCCGGCAACAAGGTCGGGGTATGCGCCAGGATACGCGCCCGATCTGCCGCTGGTTCCCCCACGGACAAACCGCCGATGGCGTAACCCGGAAAATCGAGCGCCACCATTTCTCGCGCCGAGATTTCGCGCAGGGGTTCGTACATTCCGCCCTGGATGATCCCGAACAGGGCATTGGGATTTCCTTCATGGCCACGCAAGGAACGATCAGCCCAGCGCAGGGATAATTCCATGGAACGACGGGCTTCCGGCTCGGTGGCCGGATAAGGCGTGCACTCGTCAAAGGCCATGACGATGTCCGAATTCAGGACGCGCTGGATCTCCATGGAGATTTCCGGGGTCAGGAACAAACGATCGCCATTGATGGGAGAACGGAAGGTGACCCCTTCTTCCGAAATCTTGCGCAATGCCCCCAGACTGAACACCTGAAACCCCCCCGAGTCGGTCAGGATCGGGGCCTGCCAGTTCATGAACCCATGCAGCCCCCCTTGCGCCCGAAACACCTCCAGGCCCGGGCGCAACCACAAGTGGAACGTATTCCCCAGGATGATCCGGGCCCCCAGGGCCATCAGTTCATCGGGAGTTACGCCCTTGACGGCACCATAGGTTCCTACCGGCATGAATACGGGCGTCTCCACCACGCCATGCGGCAAACTCAGGCGCGCCCGGCGCGCCTTGCCATCCTGGGCCAATACCTCAAACTTCATCTTTGTTTCTTTCCACCAACATGGCATCCCCGTAACTGAAAAACCGATAAGCCTGCGCAACGGCATGGGCATAAGCCTGCCGCACTGCATCCATTCCGGCAAAGGCACTGACCAGCATGAGCAAGGTGGAACGAGGCAAATGAAAATTGGTCAGAAGGCGATCCACCACCTGAAAACGGTACCCAGGGGTGATGAACAGCCGGGTTTCCTGGGCCCCTGCACATAATTCCCCCCTCGCTGCGGCGGCCTCCAGGGCCCGCAAACTGGTGGTCCCCACCGCCACGACCCGTCCACCGCGGGCCCGGGTACGGCGGACGGCCTCCACCGTTTCCGCAGGGAGGTTGAACCATTCCGCATGCATGTGATGTTCCGCCAGACGCTCCACACGCACGGGTTGAAAGGTTCCGGCGCCCACATGCAAGGTCAGGGAGGCCGTTTCAACGCCGCAGGCGCGCACTGTCTCCATCATCGCTTCATCGAAATGCAACCCCGCCGTGGGGGCCGCTACCGCACCGGGATTCCGGGCATAGACGGTCTGATAACGCTCCGCATCCACCGTACTGGCCGGATGCTCGATGTAGGGGGGCAGCGGCAGGGACCCCACCTGTTCCAGCCAGGCATGAAAGTCCACCCCGGTCCCCGCACCGATCAACCCAACCCGGTAAAGATCCTCGGATTTTTCCAGGACTTCCCATACCCGACCGTCGGAAAAATGGATCAAGCCTCCCGCACGGGGCGCGTGACTGGCACGAATCTGCACCCAGGCTTCAAAGGCTGACACAACCCGCTCCACCAGGGCCTCGATCCGTCCGCCGCTGGATTTCCGGCCAAACACCCGCGCCTTGATCACGCGCGTATCATTGAAAACCAGGAGATCACCCGCCGACAACAACTCGGGAAGTTGAACAAACCACCGATCCTGTACCCCCCGCCCGGACAAATGAAGCAGTCGGCTGGCACGCCGCACCGCCGTCGGAGTTTGGGCTATCAGGTGGGGGGGCAGAATATAATCGAAGTCACTCGTGCAGAAATCCATGAAGCGCATTATAATGCACGGCTGCTGCCCGGGTGGCGAAATTGGTAGACGCATCAGACTCAAAATCTGACGCTGGCGACAGTGTGCCGGTTCGAGTCCGGCCCCGGGCACCATCAGACAGTCCAGAGACCTCCGCGCTCACATCCAGATTTGATACAACACCAGAACCGAAAGAAAGCGACAATAGGGCGAGATTTTCCTGGAAGACAGAAGGAACCCGGTGCGCAAATCAAGATTCGTGGCAGTTTTTTCACTCGTATTTGCAGGATGTTCGACTGTCTCTGTACACGACCCCCTGCCCCTGAAACAGAGCGATTCCATTTCGATCTATTATTGTGTCGAGTCGACGGCACAGATGAACATTCTGGATAAAGCGCTCACCAAGGAAAAAAACAAGAACAGGTTTGACGAAGAAAACGCGGCGGCTCTTGAAGCCGTCAACGATTACCTGAACAGGAACATGATCAAATCGCCGCGCCTGAACGTCACGAAACTGCCCTCCTGCCAGGAGTTGGCCGCAGTACCGCACAACCCGACCGCGTTATACCTGACCGTTACCCTGAGTGGCTACGGGAGTCTGAATGAAAGGTGGAAAAAACTGTTCATCGGTTCCGGAATCATAGAAGGGACTGTTCAGGGCATCGTTGTCGGAACGGCCACTCAAAATCCGTGGCTGGGCCTTGCGATGGCATCGGAAGAATTTGGACAGGAATATTTGACCTGGAACGGCATTGACTGGCTGATGGGGGAAACTTATGCCCCGGTAACTTTGGAAGGTGCCCTGGTATCGTCGACGGACCGGCAGACGATCTGGAAGGACAGTTCGTTCATCACGGACAACAGCGACGAACTGGAAAAGATGAGCAAGGACGAAAAAAAGAAGAAGGAAGTGCAATTGAAAGCCAGCCTGCATAAAGCCGAAGAGGAACTGGGGACCTCTCTCAACGCTTATCTGACGAAAGAAATCCTGAAGGATGAGCCCTTGCCGGTTTCAAAATGACCGATTTGGCGAAAACTCAGACAGCAGGCAGAAGTACTCACGCGCTCAACGAAGTCCCTGCAAAGCAGGCAGAACTCCGGCCACGCTCTTGTACCCCACCTCGATGGCCTCTACCCCGCGATGAAAATCGAAAAAGCCCACATGGCCCACCTTGGGGGTAATGAGCACGTCCGCCGGGTCTCCCGCCAACCGCCCGCGCGCAATACGTAATTGCATGATATTGATACTATTACTCAAAATTTCCCGTAACGAGGGCTTGGTCATTTCCGGACGCATCCAGGGCTGAAGAAGGTCCGTGTTCAAATCCACGGCAATGACGAACTCGGCGCCCATCGCTCTTGCCAGGGACACGGGAACGGGGTTGACCAACCCCCCATCCACCAGAAATCTCTCGTCTCGCCGTACCGGCGTAAACAGCGCAGGAAAAGCAATGGAAGCCCTCATGGCTTCGATTGCCGAACCTTCGCGCAGCCAGACCTCCATTCCCGAATGCAGACACGTTGCCACCGCCCCATAAGGCAAAGCCAATTGTTCTATGGGACGATCCACGAAGTGAACCCGAAAGTACTCGATCAGCTTTTCTCCCTTGAGCATTCCTCCCTTCATACTGACGTCCAGCAATGAAAAGATATTTCTCATATTCATCTCCATCAGCCACTGTTCAAACCGACCCAGTTCGCCAGCCGCATACACCGCGCCGACCAAGGCCCCGATGGAGGTTCCACAGACCAGGTCAGGATGAATGCCGGCATCTTCCAGGGCTTTGATCACCCCCACATGCGCCCAGCCCCGGGCAGCTCCCCCACCCAGCACCAGTCCGATCCGGGGTTTTTTCGGAACCACCGGCGCAGAGACCTTGCTCGCTTCGGCATCAAATCTCTTCAGAAAATGCATTTCCCTACCCCTCAGTCAAGCGTCAAACGCAGCCCCCCTGCCGGTCTCGGCTGGCGAATCTGTCCCTCAGGCCCGCCAACGCGCACATTGCCTTTGCACCACTTCGGCCAGAGACTTTGTCTGTGCATGCTGTCGACGCAGCCAATCCACATCACTGCGGGCGGTCAACACTTCACGACGCAGGGCGGCACAGGCTTCATCCGCCTTGAGGGCGATGGCGTGGGATTCAATTTTATCCAGGGTATCCAGAATTTCTTCGGACAAGGAACGGTGTTCATGGTTCCGGGGACTGACATAAACCCCCTCATATCCAAACCGGCAGGCCTGAAAACGATTGAAGGTATAAACCAGATAATCCTTTTCCTGCGGGGAATAAGGGCGCTCGAGGGTCAGATAGCGGGCCAGTGACTGAATGAATGCCGCAATCTGGGCTGCTTTTCCTACCGTCAGGGGCGTATCCATGACCCGCACCTCGATCGTCCCATATTCGGGCTTGGGTCGAATGTCCCAGTAAAAATCCTTCATACTTTTGACGATCCCGGTCGCCATCATGGAATCAAAGTATTCCCCAAAGGAATCCCACGTTTCAACCAGGGGAGCACGTCCACTCAGGGGAAACGAAAAGACGGAATTCAGGCGGGCCGAATGAAACCCCGTATCATTCCCCTGAACGAAGGGTGAGGACGCGCTCAGGGCGATGAAATGCGGGATGAACCCCGAAAGCAGATGAAGAAGGATCAATGCCTCATCCGCATTGTCGCATCCCACATGGACATGCTGTCCAAAAATCGTGAACTGCTTGGCCAGATACCCGTAGAGAGAGGATAACTGGTCAAAGCGGGGCGTGTCATAAATACGACGTTCGCTCCAGTGCTGGAACGCATGGGTTCCCCCGCCGCACACCCCGATGTCCAGACGGTCGGCACACTCTACAATGCCCTGGCGAATCTCGTCGAGTTGCCCGAAGACATCGGCATGGGAGGTGCAGATCCCGGTAGCCATTTCCACCATCCCCTGGGTGATTTCCGGCTTGACGTCCCAATCCTTGCCCTTTTTTTTCAGAAGACGCAACAGATCGGTGGTGGAATCCACAAGGTCATAATCGTAAGTATTGACCAGTTGCAATTCCAGTTCCACCCCCAATGTCAGGGGACGGGAAGAAGAAAAAGGAGGAAGTGTCATGACGATTTTTCCTGGAATTCCTGCGAGCGAATCAATCCCCACTGAACAGCCATGGGACCCAGGACTTCAAGCACGTTCATCATGCTGAAAACGATCGGAAGAATCCTGACCCCCACCTGAGGATACAGGGTCCGCATATCCATCAGTTCCACCAGCGGGATTTCAGCCATGGGAATGAGAACGATACCCAGCACCAGCGATTGACGCAAATTCAATCCGCTGATCGGTCCCAGCAACAACACCCCCAGCCCTTTTGCGGCGAACCTGACCAACACGACGATCATGGCGGCTCCTGCGCCAACCATAAACTCACTCCGGGTCAGCAGGGATCCCGTCATCATGAACAGGATGATCGTCAAAATGCTCCCCGCCGTTCCAAAGTGGCGGGGCCAGAGATGGGGCCGTGGATCGAAGTGCTTGGCCAGCACCCCCCCCAGTAACGGAGCCAGAAAAACGGGCAACTCGAGCGCGACGAGAAAAGCCTGCAACAGGAGGAGAAGACCGAACAGCACCGGCGCACTCTGCTCGTCCGATAGTTCGAACATCCGACGCAACAACTTGAAAGACAAGGCCAGGACCAGCCCCATCCCCAGGGAACCCGCAAGAAGGTAAAACGAATGGAAGAGGGCCATGAACCATTGCCCATGAAATGTGCCCTGGAACCAACCCATGATCAGGTAAAAACACACCACCGAATAAACCGTATTCAGACCGCACAACACCAGCAATCGCTGGGTGACTTGCCCCTGAGCGCGCATCTCGGTCACCATCCGCAGCACGATGACCGGTGAAGTTCCCATGGCAATGACCGCGATGGACAAAGCATTTTTCGCCTCGAACCCCATCACCATGAGGACCCCGAACACCGCAACGAAGGTCGCCCCCGACTCCAGGAGACTGGACGCAATGACCCAGGGATTGTATTTCAGCCAACGCAAACTCACCCGAACACCCAACTCGAAAAGCAGCAGGGTCAGGGTCAACTCCACCAGAAATCTGAAATCGGGCAGATCCTCTCCATCCACCCAGCCCAACCCCAAGGGACCCAGCAGAATTCCTGCCAGCGCATACCCCGTGATTCGAGGCATTTTGACCAGACGACAGATTCCCTCTCCAGCCAGGGAAGCCAGAAGGAAGGAAAGCGCGATACGCATAAAAAACAGCCATTGGGTGTGTCCCATCATGGATATTGACTCCTGACGATCTCTCCGGGGACAGGGCCATCCGTAACAATCTGTATTTCCGGGAGAGGGTGAGCGATGAGCGCAAACGGCACTGATGACATAAGGCGGCAGCCGGTTTTCCTGGTTTGAAAACCGGGAAGAAAAATTGATCCCGCCGTACAGTATAATGCCCTGAGCATGAAAGTCCAAACCTGCCCCCTGGCCCTTCCTCCACAAAGGTTCTCATGATTCGGCACGCGACAAGTTCCGCCCTTCCACCCAATCCGTACCGCCCATGAGTATGCCCCCCCCTGGTCTCGTCGTCCTGCACGGTAACCGCCTGGAATTGTTGCAGGAGGCCGTGGTGCACTGGATGCGCCAGCACCCACTGGCCCCGCTGACCGAAGAGATCATCCTGGTCAACAGTATCGGCACAGCCGAATGGGTCAAGTCCTCCCTGGCTGAATCTCTGGGGGTCTGTGCCGCGACACGGGTCGAACTACCCGGCCGTTTCCTGTGGCGTTCATACCGCAAGATCCTGGGCCGGGCGGTGGCAGAACGATCCCCCCTGAATCGTCAGGCCCTGATCTGGCGCATCATGAAACTGGCGCTTCAGGACACGCTGCCCGCCCCCCTGGCCGCCATCGTTCACCTTCTCCGGGCAGAGGACCTGGAAGCCCGTTATGGCTTTGCCTGCGAAGTCGCCGACCTCTTCGATCAATACCAGAATTACCGGTCCACCTGGCTGGCAGACTGGATCCAGGGTCGGAATCAGTTGACCACGGCGCGGGGAGAAGAGTTACCCGTCCCGCCGGATCAAGCCTGGCAACCCGCCCTGTGGCGTTGTCTCTGGCAGGACCTGTCTCCCGCCGAACGCGCCTTCACCCTCCCGGCCCTGCATCAGCAGGTCCTCGAACGGCTGCAACGGGGCGGAGAAATCATCGGGTTACCCCCCCGTATCCTCGTCTTCGGCGTCTCCACGCTGCCCCATTCAACCCTGCAGATCCTGGATGCCCTGGCGCATCACTGCCAGGTGCTGGTGGCCTTGCTCAATCCCTGTCGTTTTCACTGGTCCGACATCGTGGAGGGACGGGAACTCTGGCAAGCCGTCCGGCGCCGCCAACCCTGGCGCCACCACCATGATTTCAGCATGACGGCCTTTGAAGACATGCATCTCCACGCTCACCCACTGCTGGCCGCCTGGGGTCGTCAGGGAAGAGACTTCATGCGGCAACTGGATGCCTATGCGCCTTCCATCCCGGAGGCCACAGACCTCCCCCGCATCGATCTGTTCGATGAACGAACCCCGCATACGTTGCTGGAGGAAGTTCAATGCGCCATCCGCGATTTGCTTCCCCTGGCCGAGCACCCGCGGAATGTCGTTGCCGCAACGGACCGCTCTCTGGTCTTTCACCGGGCCCATAGCCCCCTGCGCGAAGTACAGGTACTGCAAGACCAGTTGCTCGATCTTTTGACCCAGTCATCCCCCGCCTTGCAGCCCCGTCAGATCGTGGTCATGATCCCCGCGCTCGAAGATTATGTCCCCTTCATCGAGGCCGTCTTCGATCGCTACGAATCCGGGGACCCGCGCTTCATTCCCTATGAAATCGCCCTCTCCCGCCCCCGCCTCAGTACCCCGCTCATCCAGGCCCTGAAATGGCTGCTGGCGCTCGACCAACACCGGATCACGGCCAGCGAGGTCCGTTCGTTGCTGGAAGTCCCTGCGCTGGCACAGCACTTCGAACTGGATGCCGACGGGGTGAGCAAGTTGTCTCGATGGGCAGATGCCAGCGGGATCCGCTGGGGTCTGGATGACCTCCATCGCGCTTCCCTCGAACTGGGTGCCTGTGGCGACCAGAATACCTGGCACTTCGGCCTGGAACGCCTCTGGCTCGGCTATGCCAACGGCTCTTCCGGCCCCTTCGACGGCATCGAGCCCTACCCGCATCTGAGCGGACTGGAAGCCACCGTCCTTGGCTCACTGGCCCGTTTCATCGAGACCCTGAAGGAGACCTGGGAGATCCTGCGCAGCCCTGCGCCCCCGGCGGTCTGGGTGGAGCGGGGACGCCAGTTGCTGGACGACTGGTTCGACGCGACCAATGAACTGGAAAACCTCAGCCTCGGACTGTTGCACGAAGCCCTGAGTGACTGGCTGACCCTTTGCCAGGAAACCGGTTTTGCAGACCCGATCCCCCTTTCCCTGTTTCGTCGGTCCTGGTTCGATACGCTGGAAGAACCCAAGGAAACGGGCCGTTTTCTCAGCGGAGGGGTCACATTTTGCACCTTGCTGCCCCTGCGCGCCCTTCCCTTCGAGGTCATCTGCCTGTTGGGCATGAACCTCGAAGCCTTTCCTCGCCGTGCTGCCGCGCGCCCGCACGACCTGATGCAAAGACCGGGGATGCCGCGACCCGGTGACCGCGCCCGCCAGGAGGATGATCGGGCCCTGATGCTGGATACCCTGCTCGCCGCCCGGCGAGTTCTGTCCATCAGTTGGTGCGGTCGGGACCCGCGCGACGATTCCGAACGTCCGCCCTCCGTGCTGGTGGCCCAGTTACGCGATTACCTGATGCGCGGGTGGCGTCCTGATGAAAATCATGGATACACCGACCTCCTGGCCCAACAGACCCGGGATCACCCCCTGCAACCCTTCAGCCGCCGCTATTTCGAGGAAAACCAGCCCATTCATACCTATGCCGGGGAATGGCGTCGGGTCTTTGACCCGGCCTTGCCAGAGGCGACTCTTCCTCCCCTCTCTCCCCAGGACCCACCCAAAACACTCTCGCTCGGGATGCTGGGCCGTTTTCTCAGAAACCCGGTCAGGTTTTACCTGGAGTCCATTCTGAACATACATTTCGAGGAAGCCCAGACTCCCCCGGACGAGGAAATGTTCGAGACTTCGGGTTTGGCGCGCCATGAGTGGATCGATGCCCTGATCACCCCACCGTTCAACCCGCGCGAATCGCAGGAACTGGAAACCCGGCTACAGCGCCTGTGTCGTGCCGGGCAACTTCCCCTGGCCGAAATGGGACAGGCGGTCATGGCGGAATTGCGCGGCACCGTCACCCCCATGCTGGAAACCTGGGGCGCCCTGCAGGAACGTTATCCCTGCCTGTGCGACAAGCACCCGATTCACCTCTCCTTCGGGATCCATGAAATCCGCGACTGGCTGGAAGGCCTGCGCAAAGAAGGGGACAGGGAACCCGCCGCGTGGGTGGAACTCCTTGCCTCCCGTGTTCTGGAAAAAAATGGCAAAGACCTGCAACTGCACAAACTGCTGCCGGTCTGGCTCCGTCACCTCGTCGCCAGCGCCACGGGGCACATGCCCGACTGCCACCTGGTGGCACAGGACATCGTGCTCACCCTGCGTGCCCCTGCGCCGGAAGAGGCCCGGGCAATACTTTCCAGCCTGGTCGAACTTTGGCAGGAGGGCCATCGCCGACCGCTGCCGATGGCCCTCAAATCCGCCTTCACCCTGGTTCGATCCGACGATCTGGAGAAAACCGCCCGGACCTACGAGGGAACAAACCATTTGCCTGCAGAAAGAGACCGTTATCAGGAACGCATCTACCCGACCTTCGCCAGCCTGAACCAGACCGGAGAATTCGAAGCCCTCACCCGGAGTCTGGCCTTCCCTCTGTGGTCCTGGGCAAGAGATGCCGTGCTGACCCCACTGGCGTCCGCCCATGAGTGAACCCCTCGATCCCCTGACCTTTCCCCTGTGGGGGAGTCGCCTCATCGAAGCCAGCGCCGGAACCGGAAAAACCTGGACCCTGGCTGCGCTCTATGTGCGCCTGGTGCTGGGACATGGTTCAGGGCATCACGCCCCCCCCGGCGCATTCCTGCCCGAACAGATTCTGGTCATGACCTTTACCCGGGCGGCCACCCGCGAACTGTCCGAACGCATTCGCGCACGCCTGGAAGAAGCCGCCGCCTGTTTCAGGGGCGACAGCCTCCCGGCCGATGATTTCCTGCGCACCCTGCTGGACGACTATCCCGATCCGCTGGCACGGCGCCATGCCGCCTGGCGTCTGACCCTGGCCAGCCAAGCCATGGAGAGCGCCGCCATCCACACGCTGGATGCCTGGTGCCAACAGGTGTTGCAGGACACGACTTTTTCCCATGGACAATGGTTTCCCGCTCAAATCACGGACAACGACGAGGACCTGATTCCCCTGGCGCTGCAAGATCTTTGGCGGCAACGTCTCTACCCGTTGAGCGGGCTGGAATTCCAGTTTTTTCTGGAGGAGTGGAAGGATTTCTCCCATTTTTCCCGGTGCATCCAGAAAGATCTTCCAAAAAACACCCTCCCGTCATGGTCAATGGAAAACGCCCTCGCCAACGCCATCGCCTGGAAGGAAAGGCACCAGGCAATGACCGACGGGTTGAAAACCCTGCGCATGCTGTGGCGCTCCCGCATCGAGGCCCTGTGTACCTGGCTCGATGACCAGCTCCCCCCCAATCGGCAAGATACTCCTTTCAATCAGAAAACCTTCAGGGCGGAGACGGTACGCCAATGGTGTGCCCGTTTGCGCCACTGGTGCGAAGAAAACGGACCGGCCGACCCCTGTCTGACGGAGGAGGTATGGGACAAACTGACGCCCGCAGGGCTCCAGGCTCAAGTCAAAAAGAATTGCCGGATCGATCCCCCGGCGCTCCTTGAAGAACTCGATGACCTCCGCACGACATTGCAACACCTGAGAGACCAGAGGAAACAGTTGCACGACCTCATGGTGGAAGGGGTTGCCCTGCGTCTTGCCCAACACAAGTCCCAGATCCTGCGCCAGAACTTCACCGACCTCCAGCAACGTCTCGACCGGGCCCTGCAGGGCCCGCAAGGGGAAACCCTGGTCACGGGGCTGCGCCTGCGCTACCCCGTTGCCCTGATCGACGAATTCCAGGACACCTCGATGCGCCAACTGCGCATGCTGGACCGTATTTATGACTTGAATGCCCACGCGCCGGAACGGGGGATCTTCCTGATCGGCGACCCCAAACAATCCATCTATGGTTTCCGCGATGCAGACATTCAGAGTTATCTCAAAGCCCGCGCATCCGTGGCGCCGCGTCATTACTTCCTGACCACCAATCATCGTTCGGTGGCGCCCGTCGTCGAACTCATCAACACACTCTTTCAGGGCGCCGAACAACGGGATGGACCGGGGGCCTTTCGCTTCCGCGAAAGAGACGAGGCCCCCCTGCCGTTCCACCCCGTGCAGGCCCATGGACGAGAGGAACAGTTGCGCTGTGACGGGCAGCCTCATCCTGCCCTCACCGTCTCCTGGACCGCCGAACTGGACAACCGGGGTCAATTGCTCGAACGCATGGCAGAACATTGTGCGGAACATCTGGGGGGACTTCTGGCCTCCGGCGCCAGCTTTTGCACGAGCGACCTCCGGGTCCCCCTTCGCCCCGCCGATCTGGCCATACTGGTACGCGACCGTCATGAAGCCGCGGCGGTGAAAAATGCCCTGGAACGACGAAACATCTCCTCGGTCTATCTGTCCGACCGAACTCACCTGCTGGACTCTGCGGAAACCCCGGACGTCCTTCTGTGGCTTCAGTCCGTGGCTCATCCCCGCAACCCCCGCCTCCTGCGGGCGGCCCTGGGGACCGCCACCCTGGGGTTCTCCCTGGCCGAACTGGAACACTGGGCCAGGTCGGAGGCCGCCTTCGAAGAACTATTGAATTTCTGGATCGAACTTCACCACTGCTGGCAACGGCAGGGAGTGTTGTCCATGCTGCAGCGCCTGCTCCACCATTTTTCCCTGCCGGCCCGCTGGCTTCAGGAAAAAGACGGCGAGCGCCGCCTTACCCAGGTTCTCCATCTGGCAGAATTCCTGCAGCGCACCAGCGCCCGCCTCGAAGGCCCGGAAGCCCTGATCCAGTGGCTGGTCCACGAGTGTCAGACCCCCACCTCGAGCCCGGAGGAATTACGCCTGGAAAGCGATGCAGACCGGGTTCGCCTCATCACCATCCATAAATCCAAGGGGCTGGAATTTCCTGTGGTCTATCTACCCTTTGCCACCTGTTTCAGACCCGAACCCGATGCCGACGCCGATGAAAGACGCCTCCAGGAAGATATCCGCCTGCTTTATGTGGCGTTGACCCGTGCCCGGCACGCCCTGTGGATCGGAGTTTCGCCCTTCAAATATAAAACCGGCGACCCTCAGTTCTCCGCCAGCGCCCTGGGCTGGTTGCTGGGGGCGACCCGGGGCGACCCTGCCGAACGACTGTTGCCCCTGCTCCGGGAAACCTGGGGCAGTTTTCCGGAAGTGCGTTTCACGGAAGCCCGTCTGCCGCTCTCGACCACGCCCTTTTGCCCCCCGCCTGCCCCGGCCTTGCGTCCCGCCTCCCTCATCACCGGCACCTTTGATCGCGCCTGGGCCATTCACAGTTTTTCCTCCCTCACCCGTTCCCTGGCATTGACGTTGCCCCCCTCTCCCGCGACACAACAAAACCCGCCTCTGTCCGAGGCCAGCCCACGCCATCGTTTTCCGCGCGGCGCCTGGGCCGGGAAATTTCTGCATGAACAGCTGGCCTGGGCTGCCGAACGCCGTTTTGCCTTCGACACCGACCCCACCCTGAGTCTCCAGTTACATCAACGCTGCCTGCGTCAAGGCTGGGAAGCCCATGCCGATGACCTCGGACAGTGGTTACAGGAAATTGCCCTGACTCCCATCGCTCCCAGCGGAGTCGCCCTGCGTGCACTTCCCCGGACTTTCCAGGAAATGGAATTCTGGTTTCCGCTCCAACCCACCCACACCGAACGGCTGGATGACTTCTGCCAGACGCATTTCTGGCCCACCCATCCCCGCCCTCCCCTCGCGGCACGGGCGCTGAAGGGATTGATGATGGGATTTGCCGATCTGGTCTTCGTCTGGGAGGATCGCTTCTGGGTATTGGACTACAAATCCAATGCCCTGGGGGATAACGATGCCGCCTATACCCGCACGGCCCTGGAACAGGCGGCGGTCACGCATCGCTATGAAGTACAAATGGCACTTTATCTGTTGGCCTTGCACCGTCTTCTGAAAGTGCGCCTGGGGTCCGCCTATGTCCCCCGCCAGCATCTGGGCGGCGGCATCGACCTCTTCCTGCGGGGCATCCAGGGACCGGAGCGCGGAAGCCTGCTGCTCGAATCCCCCGATCGGTGGATCGAAGCGCTCGATGCCCTGCTTGCACCCACGTTCACCGGAACCCCCTCATGACTCCCGCCAGCCTTTTGGAACACCTCGAAACCTGGTACCGTCAGGGGAAGTTGCGCCTGCTCGATGTCTCCTTTGCGCGCTGGTGTGCCCGGCATGATCCCGCACCCACGCCCGAACTTCTGCTGGTCGCGGCCTTGGTTGCATACCTGGAGGGACGGGGACACAGTTGCCTGGATCTCGACCCTCTCCTTCAACAGACCCTGAACCTGGGTACGGAACTGGAGGCAGCACTGGCCCAGGTCCTGGCCGAGTTGCCGCGCACCCGGGCCGCCTGGCAGGACGCCCTGTACGGCAGCCCTTGCGTCGCCTCCCCCTCGTCTCCCGTCCCGTCGCCACTGGTGCTGGCGGAAAACCGCCTGTACCTGCGACGCTACTGGCAGTACGAAACCGCCCTCAGCCAGCAGATTCGCCAGCGTACAAACCCTGCGCTCTGGTCCCTCGATGCACTGGCCGGGGCCCTTCCCTGGCTCCACGCACTCTTCCCCACCCATGATGCGGGAATCCACTGGCAACGGGTGGCCTGTGCCCTGGCCCTGCGCAGCCCCTTCACCCTCATCACCGGCGGACCGGGTACCGGAAAAACCCATACCGTCGCCCGGTTGCTGACCGTTCTCCTGAGTCAGTCCGCCCACCCGGAGGCACTGCGTATCGCCCTGGCCGCGCCCACCGGAAAGGCCGCAGCCCGCCTCACGGAATCCCTCCGGAAAGCGCTTCGTGAATTGCCCCCGAACCTGCCCGCCGCTCTGGATATCCCGACCCTCATCGAACAGGTGGGCCCGGCCCGCACGCTCCACTCCCTGCTCGGACAGGACTGGACGACCCGCCAGTTCCGCCACGACGCCGCGCACCCCCTCGACCTCGACCTCCTCATCGTGGATGAAGCCTCCATGGTGGATCTGAAAATGATGGTTGCGCTGTTCGATGCCCTTCCTTCCCGCAGCCGCATCGTACTTCTGGGAGACCGGGATCAACTGGCCAGCGTGGAAGCGGGCGCCGTGCTGGGGGATCTCTGCCTCCATGCCGAGGCAGGGCACTACCGTCCGGAGACGGCCGATTTTCTCCGTACCCTGGGTGACCCTCCCTTGCCAGAAAACCTGTGTGATCCCAACGGATCGGATCTCGCCCAATGCCGGGTCATGCTGCGCCACAGCCACCGCTTTGGCACTGCCATCGGCGCCCTGGCCATGGCGGTCAATGCCGGCGATGTCGGATCCGTCACCCGCTTGCTGAAACAGGAGACCCATCCCTCCCTGGCCTGGAAGGACTGTGCCTCTCCTCAGGAAGTGGTAGAGATCGCCACCTGTTCCACCGATCTCTCCTACGGAAAGTTTTCTCGACTGCTTCAGACCCGACCCGCCTCCGCCGATTTTGACTCCTGGGCCCTTCTGCTGCTCCAGGCGTTGGACCAGTTCCGCGTCCTCTGCGCGCTGCGCGAGGGTCCCTGGGGGGTCGTCGAACTCAATCGGTCCATCGAACAGAAATTGCGGACCATGGGCGGACTACAGTCCCAGGGCGAATGGTACGAAGGACGCCCGGTCATCATCACGCGCAACGACGCCGACCTGTCCCTGGCCAACGGGGACATCGGTCTGACCCTGCGTTCTCCCTACCCTGCGCAGGGACTACGGGTCTATTTTCCGGATGCCATGCGAAGCCTGCGCGCACTGGCGCCCAGCCGGCTCAACCATGTGGAAACCGCCTTTGCCCTGACCGTCCACAAATCCCAGGGCTCCGAATTCGAGCATACCTGCCTGGTGCTTCCTGCACCCCACCCCATCGTCACCCGGGAACTGATCTACACCGGCATCACCCGTGCCCGCCAGCGCCTCACCCTGCTCTGCGCAGACCCGACCACGCTGGAAATCGGCCTGGCCCACCCTACCCAACGCACCAGCGGCCTGAAATTCGAGGCATGACCTGAGCCGCCCCCCCCATTACTGCCATGCGCGGCCTCCGATCCTTTGGTAAACTACGGACTGCCTTCCTGTCTTCAACCAGCCCCATTGGCCTTGAGAGTGTTGTCCTGTGCATGAGAACGCGCTGTGAGTTTTGAACCGATCCGCACCCTGGCGGCCGATGATCTGAAAGCGCTGGACGCGGTCATTCGCCATCACCTGCACTCTGACGTCGCGCTGGTCCGGCAGATTGCCGAATACCTCATCCACAGCGGGGGGAAGCGCCTGCGTCCCCTTCTGTTGCTGCTCTGTGCCCGCGCCCTGGGCTACCAGGGCCATCATCACCATACGCTCGCTGCCGTCGTCGAGTTCATCCATACGGCGACCCTGTTGCACGATGACGTCGTCGACAAATCCGACCTGAGACGCGGACAAAAAACCGCCAATTCCCTGTTTGGTAACGAGGCCAGCGTTCTGGTCGGCGATTTCATCTACTCCCGTGCCTTCCAGATGATGGTTTCCGTCAATCAGATGAAGGTCATGGAGGTGCTGGCAGATGCCACCAACGTGATCGCCGAAGGCGAGGTGTTGCAACTGCTCAACTGCCACGACCCGGAAGTGGATGAGTCCCGTTATTTACAGGTGATCCGCTACAAAACCGCCAAGTTGTTCGAGTCTGCAACCCGTTTGGCGGGGATTCTGGCCGAGGTCCCCTTGCCCGTCGAGGAACACCTGGCCACCTTCGGTGGTGAGTTGGGCACCGCCTTCCAGATCATCGATGATGTACTGGATTATTCGGGCCAACTGGAGGATCTGGGCAAGAATCTGGGCGATGACCTGGCCGAAGGAAAAGCCACGCTCCCGGTGATCCGCGCCCTTCAAACTGCCGCGCCGGCCCAGGCCGACTTGCTCAGAAATGCCATCGAACAGGGAGGCGGATCCTCGCTGGAAGCCGTTGCCCGCATCATCCGGGACAGCGGAGCCCTAGCCTATGCCCGCCAACGGGCATTGCAGTTCAGCCAGTCGGCGCTGGTTCACCTGAATCAGGCCCTTCCCCCCTCGTCCTATCGGGACGCGCTGGCGCAACTCACCCTGCTGGCCGTGGAGCGCACCCGATGATCCATGATCCCCGAAATTTGAAATTTAAGGCACGCTTAAGGCTGATCGGTTCTAATCACTCCTGAGTCTGAGACTCCTCTGTGAATGGATTCGTTTCCCCTTAAGGTGGCCCTTCGGGCCACTTCTTTTTATCCTGATCGGATCCGGCCATTTCCTCTAGAATGTCACTTTCTTTGGGATGATTCATGAGACTTTTACTGGTTGAAGACGATCCATTGCTGGGGGACGGGCTGCGGGTCGGCTTGCGTCAGGCGGGCTATGCCGTGGATTGGGTGGAAGACGGCCAGACAGCCAAATTTTCCCTGCAATCCGAAAATTATGACCTCGCGGTGCTCGATCTCGGTTTACCCAAAATCTCCGGGCTGGAATTATTGAAATGGCTGCGCGCTCAAGCCATGACCCTTCCCGTCCTGGTTTTGACGGCGCGGGATACCGTCCCCGACCGGGTCACCGGACTGGATGCAGGCGCCGATGATTACCTGATCAAACCCTTCGATCTCGATGAATTGATCGCCCGTCTGCGTGCCCTGTCCCGCCGGGGCAGCGGACTGGCCACCCCGCTTCTCACGCACAAGGAGATCAGTCTCGACCCCGCAGCCCACCAGGTATTCAAAAATGGCGCCCTGGTGGAACTGTCTGCACGGGAATTTTCCCTGTTGCACCAACTCCTGCTCAACATTGGCCGGGTTCAGACCCGTGATCAACTGGAAAGCCACCTCTATGGCTGGGGCGAGGAAGTGGAAAGCAATTCCATCGAGGTCCATATCCATCATCTGCGCAAAAAACTGGGCAACACGCTGATCCGAACCCTGCGCGGCATCGGGTATGTCATCGACAAACCCTGATCATCCCGGAACGGCGCAGCGCACCTCATGAACTCCCTGCGCCGCCGCCTGCTCCTGCTGTTGTTGGGGGCCATGTCCCTCGTCCTGATCGTGGTGGTGTTCTTCGACCACCGCTCGGCACGACAGGAACTGGATTCCCTGTTTGACGCCCAGATGGCCGAGTCTGCCCATGTACTGCTGGGTATCGCCCAACGCACCCTCACCGAACGCATCGAACACGGAATCGAGGATGAATCCCCGGTGACCCATGAATATGAGCAGGCCATGGTCTATCAGGTATGGAACCATCAAACCCTGATCTTGCGGTCTGCCACCGCCCCCGCCACGCTAATGGGGGCCTCGACCCAGCCGGGTTATTCCACGATCACCATCAATACCCGCCGTTGGCGTTTACTGGTCCTGTGGGATTCGGCCCATGAACTCATGATCCAGATGGCCGAACCCATGCGCGGACGGGAACGACTGGCGCGTCAGATCGTGCTCAACATGTTGTTCCCCTCCGTGGCGATTGCCATTCCCCTGGTCCCCCTGATGATCTGGGTCATGGTCAATACCGGACTGCGTCCCTTGCGTCAGTTGCGCCGCGAAGTGGTTCAGCGCTCCGCAGATCGCCTCGAACCCCTGGATCTGCTTTCCATCCCCTTCGAAGTCAAGCCACTGGCTACGGCCCTCAACGATCTGTTCGGGCGATTGCGCCACTCCATCGAATCGGAACGCCGCTTCACCGCTGATGCCGCCCACGAATTACGCACGCCGCTGGCGGCTCTGCGCACCCAGGCGCAGGTTGCCCTGCGTTGCATCATGGAGGAAGATCGCCAGCATGCCCTGCATCAGGTCCAGCAGGGGATAGAGCGGGCGACCCATCTGATCGAACAACTCCTCACCCTGGCACGGATCGACCCGGAAGAAGCGGGGATGCATCATGATCTGGTGCTGATTTATCCCCTTGCGGCAGAGGCTCTGGCCTTTCTGGCGGGGCAGGCAGAGCAGAAGAAAATAGAACTGCTCCTCAAGGGCGAGACCACCCTGCGCATCCTGGGGCAAAGCGGCCATCTGAGCATCCTGCTGCGTAACCTGGTGGACAACGCCATTCGCTACAGCCCTCCGCGCAGCACGGTGGTGCTGCAGTTATCCCAGACCGACACGCACGAAGTTCAACTGGATATCACGGATAACGGGCCGGGAATCCCCGCCGAGGAAATGCAGCGCGTCACGGAAAGATTCTATCGCCTGCCCGGCAGCGGTCAGCAGGGAAGCGGACTGGGTTTGTCCATCGTACAGCGGATTGCCGAACACCACCGGGCCCGTCTGAGTCTGGCGGCAGCCTCGCCTCAGGGCGGGCTCCGGGTCACGGTGGTCTTTCCCGCCATTCCCCTCCTTCAGACCTCCTCGTCATCCCCCGCATCCCCGCCAAGTACGGCGGCAATAGTGGAACGGGAAAATCCACGGTTGGCCAAATAACGCATTTGACGAGCCCGATCCATGGCTGTTTCAGGCAACTGACCAAATTTTCGTGCCCATACGGCGCGCCCGGCCTGCACCTCTCGGGCACGGGCTTCTTCGAGCAGGGAACGGGCAATGGCCGCAGGAACTCCTTGCTGCTGAAAATCCTGGCGCAGGCGCAGGACCCCATGGTGCTCTGCGTGTTTACGCAGCAGGGCCTCCGCTGCCCGCTGGTCTGACAGATACCCCTGGCACTCCAGTTGGTCCAGCAGTGCCTCCAGAGCCGCCTGCGAACCGGCTTCCTGCTTCAGGCGTGACGCCAGTCCGTAGCGGGTATACTCGCGCCGCGCCAGAAGGCGCAGGGCTCGTTCATGCAACGCCTTCACTCTTCCTCGGTTTTCCGTTCCACAGGCATTTCCAGTCCACTGGCAGAGCGAATGCGGGCCTCGATTTCCTGGGCCAGCGCAGGACGCTCACGCAAGTACAAGCGCGCATTGTCCTTGCCCTGCCCGATCTTTTCTCCCTGGTAGGCATACCATGCCCCGGATTTTTCGATCACCTTGGCCATGACCCCCAATTCGATGATTTCCCCCTCCCGTGAAATCCCTTCTCCGTACAGGATGTCGAAGTCCGCCACCTTGAAGGGGGGGGCAACCTTGTTCTTGACCACCTTGACCCGCGTCTCGCTGCCAATGACCTCATCCCCTCGCTTGATGGAGCCCACGCGCCGGATGTCCAGCCGCACGGAGGCGTAAAACTTGAGCGCATTCCCCCCCGTGGTGGTTTCCGGATTACCGAACATGACACCAATCTTGAGGCGGATCTGGTTGATGAAGACGACCATGGAATTGGACCGTTTGATATTGCCGGTCAACTTGCGCAACGCCTGGGACATGAGACGGGCATGCAGCCCCACATGGGAGTCCCCCATCTCGCCCTCGATTTCCGCACGTGGCGTCAGGGCGGCAACCGAGTCCACCACCACGATGTCCACAGATCCGGAACGCACCAGCATATCCGCGATTTCGAGGGCCTGTTCTCCCGTATCAGGCTGAGAAATGAGCAGATCGGCTACATTGACCCCTAATTTCTGGGCATAGACCGGATCCAGGGCATGCTCGGCATCGATAAATGCAGCCACCCCTCCCTTTTTCTGCATTTCCGCAATGACCTGCAAGGTCAACGTGGTTTTACCCGAGGATTCGGGCCCGTAGATCTCCACGATCCGACCCCGCGGCAACCCTCCGACCCCCAGAGCCATATCGAGCCCGAGGGAACCGGTGGAAATCACCTCGAGGTCATTCTCAACGCCCCCCGCCCCCAGGCGCATCACAGCCCCTTTGCCGAACTGCTTCTCGATCTGGGACAACGCGGCCGCCAATGCCTTGCTCTTATGCTCTTCCATGCATACTCCTCACTCTGTCATGATATCCAAGCGCTCACTCTAGGCGCATTCCCGGACGAAATTCCGTACAACAAACGGATTCTGTGGCGTTCCTTCAACACGGGCCAAGGACTGTAATTATATACAGTTACCCCGGAGCGTCAAGCGGTTTCCGCCATTCACGCGAGGGCCGGTCTACACACCCATTCCCACACGCCCTGCAACCCCCGGGTAATCGCCGCAGCCCGAATGGCCTGCCGGTCCCCCGGAAACCAGAACGTGTCCGTCCGAATTCCGCCCTGCCGCTCTCCCCAGGCCAGACAAACCGTTCCAACCGGTTTATGCACCGTCCCCCCCCCTGGTCCGGCCACGCCGCTCACGGCCACCACAATGTCTGCGCGACTGAGTTTCAAGGCGCCTTCCACCATGGCGCAGACCACCGGTTCACTGACGGCGCCAAATGCTTCGAGGAGCGACTCGGGTACCCCGAGCATCGTGACTTTGCTATGGTTGCTGTAGGTTACCCAGGCGCGGTCGAACCAGCGGGAACTGCCGGGAATCTCCGTGACCAGGGCGGCCATCCCCCCGCCGGTGCAGGATTCGGCGGTGGCCAGAGTCCAGCCGCGCTGGCTCAGGGCTTCTCCCACCCGCTGAGCCAGATCCCTGTCTGCTTCCCCCGAAAATGCGCCTACTGCCTCGAGACCCGGTTCAGAAGTGTCCATGCCATACCCCCCTCACATGCCAGAGTATCCACATCGCCAGAACGGCTGCCAGGGCATCGTCCAGCATGATGCCCACCCCCCCCTTGATTCGTCGATCAACCCAACTGATCGGAAAAGGTTTCCAGATATCGAACAGACGAAACAACCCAAACCCCAGTGCCCACCCGAGTCCCGTGGGCGGAGCCAGCAGGAGCACGCCGGCGCAGGCCACCACCTCATCCCAGACCACTGCCTTGGGATCCTCGTCTTCCAGCGCCCGTGCCGTTGCGTCGCAGGCCCATACTCCGAAGGCGAACAAACCCGCCAGGAGCAACCATTGTACGCCCCAGGGCAGGGGGCGCAGCAAAAAAAAGAGTGGAAAACCGAGCAGACTGCCTACCGTTCCCGGAGCCCAGGGGGACAACCCTGCCCCTCCGCCCAAGGCCACCCAGTGAAGCGGGCTTTCCTTCATGAAACTAACCGTGGCACGCCTCATGACGCCCCGGCAAAATGATCATATCCCCGCCACGAGACGGACACGGACAGGCCCCGCTCATCCTGCATGCAGCGTTCGTCCGGGACAGCGGTCACGCGTCCGATACGGGTCAGGGCAACCTCCCCGGCGCGCCCCAGTGCTTCCAGTTCGGAACGCCGGGCAGCGGGGGCCGTGAAACATAATTCGTAGTCTTCCCCCCCCTGCAATACCCGGCGCTGCCAGTCCGGATCGGCGGGGCCTGACGGCTGAGCCGCCGAGGTCGGTATGCGCGCCAGCTCCAGTTGCGCCCCCACGCCGGAAGCGTCCAGAAGATGCCCCAAATCGGCCAGCAAACCGTCGGAAATATCGATGGCTGCGCTGGCCAAAGCGCGCAGGGCTTGCCCCAGAGCGACCCGCGGGGTCGGGCATTCGAAGCGTTCCAGGGCAAAGTCCCGGGCCGCCGGCGCAAGGTTCGGGCAGCGTCCCAGACGCCAGTCCAGCCCCAGAGCCGCATCGCCCAGCGTACCCGACACCCAGACATCCTCTCCCGCATGGGCACCACTGCGCCGCAACGCCTGGCCGTCAGGGACTTCACCGATGATCGTCACCGCCAGGGCAAGCGGCCCCGCCGTGGTATCTCCGCCGATCCAGTCCACGTCGTGGGCCCCCAACGCCTCACGAAACCCCTGGCTGAACGCTGCCACCCAGGATTCCAGGGGAGGGACGGGGAGGGTCAATCCCAGCAAAACCCAGCGCGGCGTCGCCCCCATGGCCGCCATGTCCGACAGGTTCACGGCGGCGGCTTTGCGACCCAGGCGGTGAGGGTCCATATCCGGAAAAAAATGCTGACCGCCCACCAACAGATCGGTGGAAAGGGCCAATTCATGCGCCGTCTGCGGCACGATCAGGGCGGCATCATCCCCTCCCGCCAACAACGTATGCCGGGTAGGCGGACGGAAATAACGCCGGATCAGTTCAAACTCGCCCGCCATCTCACCCCACGCAATCCCTCAGGAAGTTTTTTGGCGCACCGGATGTTGACGTTCCTGCGGCCGTTCCTGCGCCACCAGACGATCCAGCACGCCGTTGATGTATTTATGACCGTCCGTGCCTCCAAAACGTTTGGCCAGATCGATGGCCTCGTTCAGAATGACGCGGAAAGGTGTTTCGGGAAAATGGGCCAGTTCGTAACTGGCCAGCCACAGGATGGCGCGCTCCACCGGACTGACCTGCGTCAGGGGACGGTCGATCAGCGCACCCAGCCGTTGATCCAGGGATGTCCGCTCCGTCATCACCCCTTTCAGCAACTGTTCGAGAAACTCCCGATCCGCGCGCATGAAGTGGGGTTGAGTGCCGAGATGATCGATGATGGCCGCCCGTTCGGTATCTGCCAGTTGCCACTCATAGAGCCCCTGCACCACCAACTCGCGCGCCTGACGGCGTGCCGATTTCATAGTGCCCCCCGCCGGATTTCTTCGAGCAGACGCGCCATTTCGATCGCCGCCAGAGCGCAGTCCTGCCCCTTATGCTCAGCCCGGGCAAAGGCCTGGGCATCGTTCTCCGTGGTCAGTACCCCATTGGCAATGGGAACCCCCGTAGCCAGTTGGACTGCCGTGATCCCGGCCGCCGATTCATCCGCCACGATCTTGAAATGGTAGGTATCCCCGCGCACCACGCAGCCCAGGGCGATCAGCGCCTGAAAACGCCCGGTTTCCGCCAGGACCTTGAGGGCCAGCGGTAGTTCCAGGGCACCGGGCACACGCAGTACCGGGATGTCTTCTTCAGCCACGCCACGCTCCATCAGCGCCTTGCCCGTCGCCGCCAGCAGTTGCTCGCCAATGGCCTCGTTGAAGCGGGCCAGTACGATGGCGATGCGCAGCCCCTTGCCATCACAGGCAATATCCGCCATGCTGGTATTCCAGGGTCTATTCCTCGGGTGTGACATATCCAGTGATCTCCAGTCCAAAACCTGCCATGCTGGGCATCTTGCGTTGGCGGGACAGCACTTTCATGCGCCCTACGCCCACTGCCCGTAAAATCTGTGCGCCTACCCCATGCAGGCGCGAATCCCATTTTCGTCCGGCGGGGGGCGCCGTCATGGCCTCGGCCGTGACCCAGGCGATCAGGTCCTGGGCCTGATCTGCGCCGTGCAACAGAACGATCACGCCGCTCCCTGCCGCAACGATTTTCTGCATGGCGCCCCGAATCCCGAAGGAATGCCGCCCTACCCCGTCATCCAGGACATCCGTCACGGAAAAAGGCTCGTGCACGCGCACCAATGTCTCCCTTGCGGCCTCGATCTGGCCATACACCAGCGCCAGGTGGGTACGATGACCCACCGCATCATAAAACGCCACCACCTCGAAATTGCCCAGGGGGGTATTCAGGGGCCGGGCGGCCACCCGTTCCACCAGACATTCGGTATGACTTCGGTAACGAATCAGGTCGGCAATCGAGCCCACTTTCAGGCCATGCTCACGGGCAAAGGGGATGAGGTCGGGAAGGCGCGCCATCTCACCGTCCTCCTTGAGGATCTCACAAATCACCGCCGCAGGTTCCAGGCCGGCCAACTGGGCCAGATCACAGCCGGCCTCGGTATGCCCGGCGCGTATCAGCACCCCGCCGCGCCGCGCCATCAACGGAAAAATATGCCCCGGCTGCACCACATCGGCGGGACGGGCAAAACGGGCCACGGCGGCCTGTACCGTACGCGCCCGATCGGCGGCTGAAATCCCCGTGGTCACCCCCCGTGCCGCCTCGATGGACACGGTAAAGTTGGTGGTGAGCGGAGAACGGTTGTCCGTCACCATGAGCGGCAAGTTCAATTGTTGGCAGCGGGCCTCCGTCAAGGTCAGGCAAATCAGCCCGCGTCCGTAGCGTGCCATGAAGTTGATGGCTTCCGGGGTGACATGATCCGCCGCCAGCACCAGGTCGCCCTCGTTCTCACGGTCCTCATCATCCACCAGAATGACCATGCGCCCTGCCTGGACTTCGGCGATCAATTCCTCCGTGGGTGCCAGGACTCCCGCCACCTGTGTCATCAAACTTTCTCCTTCCAAACCCTGCATTCTACCCCAAGGGGGGCGTTTCCGTTCCCCTGTCTTCGGACCATTGCCGAGCCCGTTCGGCATAGCGCGCCAGCAAATCCACTTCCAGATTCACTCCGGCGCCTTCCACCAGGTCCCCCAGGGTCGTGACCTGCTGGGTATGAGGAATCAGATTGACCGTAAAAAGCGCTCCTTCCACTGCGTTCACCGTCAGACTTACGCCCTGCACCGTCACCGATCCCTTGGTCGCAATGTAACGCGGCAAATCTCCCGGAGCCTCCACCTGCAAGGTGACGCTCTCCCCGCAAGGCGCGAAACGGCGTACCCGTCCTACCCCATCCACATGCCCGGAGACCAGGTGACCGCCCAGCGCATCACCCAAACGCAGGGCCCGCTCCAGATTGATGCGCCGCCCCAACACCCACCCGGTCGTCCCCTCCAGAGTCACCCGTGAGACCTCTGCCGAAAAGGACTGCGCGCCCAGCGCAATCACGGTCAGGCAAACGCCATTGACCGCAATGGATCCGCCCAGATCAACCCCCTCCAGGGGCAAGGTCGCCGTATCGAAAGTCATGCGCATCCCCTCTGCCAGGGGTTCCATACTCACGATCCGTCCCACCGCCTGCACTATTCCGGTAAACATGTCTCATTCCCTCGTCGTACCCGTGCCCGAATCAGCCAATCCCGCCCCAGAATGCGTCGTTCCCCGACCTCCAGGACCTTCCCCTGGGCCAGGGAACTCAGGGGTCGGGACCAACTCACCGCCCCCAGTGCCCCCTCCCCCAGCAGAAGGGGGGCCTGAAAAACCAGCACCTCATCCACCAGTCCGGCTTCCAGCAATGCCCCGGTCAAACGCGGACCGGCCTCCAGCAACACCTCATTCAATTCCAGGCGACCCCAGGCCCGTACCAGAGCCTGCAAATCCACGCGCCCCTGGTCCGAAACCGGCAGGGGAACCACTTTTCCGCCCGCTGCCTCGAGAGCACGCTGCCGCTCCAAGGGCGCCGGATCGGCACAATAAAACCAGGCCTGCCCCCCCGCTTTCAGGATCCGGGCCGTGGCAAGTGTTTCCAGACGGGGATCCAGCACCAGGCGCTGGGGTTGGCGCGCCGTCTCCACGGCCCGCACCGTCAACGCCGGATCATCCTGCCTGACCGTACCCCCGCCGGTGGCCACCGCACAGGAACGGGCGCGCCAGCGATGCCCCTCGGTGCGTGCCTCCACCCCGGTGATCCATTGACTGACGCCGTTCCCCAACGCACTCTTGCCGTCCAGGCTGAGCGCCAGCTTGGCCCGAATCCAGGGTCGTCCCTCGGTCATGCGCAACGTGAAACCAGGATTGAGGTCCGCCGCCGCACGTGCTTCCACCCCCTCTTCCACCTCGACGCCCGCTGCCCGCAAACGGGCCAATCCCTGTCCGGCCACGCGCGGATTGGGGTCCTTCATGGCCACCACCACCCGTGCAATGCCCGCCTCGATGAGCGCATCGGCACAGGGCGGGGTGCGTCCCGTATGACTGCAGGGTTCGAGGGTCACGAAGGCCGTGCCCCCCCGCGCCCGCGCCCCGGCCGCGCGCAGGGCATGGACCTCGGCGTGGGGTTCTCCGGCCCGCTCATGCCAGCCTTCCCCGACGATCTGACCGGACTGTACGATGACGCAACCCACCCGGGGATTGGGCGTGGTCGTCCAGCAACCCCGCTGCGCCAGTTCCAGTGCCCGCCGCATGAAATGCACCCGACCATCGAGGGGATCAGAGGTCACGGATCACGTCCCGAAAATCGTCCAGATCCTGAAAACTTCGGTATACCGAGGCAAATCGCACATAAGCCACCTTGTCGAGGTGACGCAATTCTTCCATCACCATTTCACCCACCTGGCGGGAGGTGATCTCCCGTTCTCCCAGCGCCAGCAGATGCTGGCGTATCCGTTCGATGGCCGCATCGACCCGTTCCACGGGAACCGGTCGTTTATGCAGGGCACGCATGAAACTGACCCGCACCTTGTCGGCCGAATACTCTTCCCGCTGGCCGTTGGATTTGACCAGTTGAGGAAGGCGAATATCCACCGTTTCATAGGTGGTGAAACGCCGGTTACACCCCACGCAACGCCGGCGCCGACGGATGCTCTCGCCCGTTTCCGAGATCCGCGAATCGATGACCTGGGAATCCATGGCGCCGCAGAAGGGACATTTCATGGCTTGCCCTATTCACCTGCCACGGTCATTTCCCCCACCAGGATGGAACCGCAAATCTTGGACCCACGCACCCGTACATCCGTCCCCACGCCCTGAATCGCACGAAACATTTCCTTGAGGTTCCCGGCAATGGTAATTTCGTGTACGGGATACTGGATCTGCCCCTGTTCCACCCAGAACCCCGCCGCACCGCGCGAATAATCTCCGGTCACCCCGTTCACGCCATGCCCCAGCAGTTCGGTGACCAGAACGCCCCGATCCATCTGCCGCAGCAGGTCGTCAAACCCGCCGCCAAAGGGGGTGGCAATCAGGTTATGGCTTCCCCCCGCATTGGCAGTGGAGCGCATACCCAGCTTTCGGGCGGAATAACTACCCAGAAAATATCCTTCCACGACTCCCTGGTTGACCACCAGGCGGGGATGTGTCGCCACGCCTTCATCATCAAAAGGTGCGCTGGCCAATCCTCCCGGCAGGTGGGGGTCCTCACGCAGGGAAAACCGCTCGTCGAAAACCATTTTCCCCAGACTGTCGGGCAAAAAACTGGTGCCCCGATAGAGCGATCCGCCACTCACTGCCCCAACGAAATGTCCGATCAGCCCGGCGGCCAGGGAAGCCTCGAAAAGCACGGGCACCTGCCGCGTGGACAGACGACGGGCATCGAGGCGACGCAGCGTGCGCTCTGCCGCCTGTCGCCCCACCTGCTCCGGGGACTCCAGTTGGTCCGGATGACGCGACGTGCTGTACCAGTAATCGCGTTGCATGTCCTGGTCTTTGCCGGCAATGACGGCACAACTCAGGTCATGACTGGAGCCGGCATACCCCCCCATGAACCCCAGGGTATTGCCATAAAAAAAGTGGACGTTCTGGGTGTGCACCGTGGCCCCTTCTGAATTATTCAGACGCCGGTCCTGGGCGAGGGCCGCCGATTCGCAGCGGCGCGCCCAGTCGATGCCCTGTTCCACGCTCAAATTCCAGGGCCTGAACAGATCGAGATCGGGCCAGGGCGCCTGGGCCAGCAAGGCAGGGTCGGCCAGGCCCGCAAAGGGATCCAGCGCCGTATGACGCGCAATGGCCAGCGCCTTGTCCACGGTACTGCGCAAGGCCGTCTCCGAAAAATCCGAGGTGCTGGCCTGTCCCCGCTGTTGCCCGAAATACACCGTCACCCCGAGATCCTTGTCCCGGGTGTATTCGATGGTTTCCACTTCCCCCAGGCGCACCGTAACGCCCAGACCGGCCCCTTCGCTCACTTCCACTTCGGCGGCGCTGGCACCGGCCTGGCAGGCTTGCCGGAGCGCCGTCTGGACCAGGGATTGAAAATGTTCCTGAGAATAATGGAAGGGCGAGTGATCCGACACAATAGAGATTCCTTTGCATATAATTCCGGTATCATAGCAACATTGATCGAATTCTGGAAAACCGTGCACTCCGAAGAACCGCTCAGCAAAACCCAGCGCAAACGCGACATGGAAGCCCTGCAGACCCTGGGGGAAGCCCTGGTGGCTCTGAAGCCCCCGCAACTACGTACCCTCGACCTGCCCGATCCCTTGCTCCAGGCCATTCTGGAGGCCAAAACCATCCATGCCCATGGCGGACTGAGGCGCCAGTTGCAATACATCGGCAAACTCATGCGCCACGTGGACCCCGCCCCCATCCGGGCGTATCTGGACCGCCTGAGCGGTCATTCCCATGCCGCCACCGCAGCCATGCACCGCACCGAACGATGGCGCGAACGCCTGATGGAGGATGTCTCCCTGGTGGATCTGTTCGCGCGCGACCATCCCGAGGTGGATCGTCAACACTTGCGTCAACAGGTGCTGGCGGCCCAGCGCGAACGTATCCTTCACAAGCCGCCCCGTCATTTTCGCGCCCTGTACCATACCCTGGCGCCCTTTCTGGAGGCGGCCCCGCCCGTGCCCCATGAAGAATCCGACCTCTGACCGTTTCTGGGACACCCCACCGGTCATACTCGACCCCAGGGTTCCTGCCCGTGCCACCCTTTTCTGGCTGCACGGCCTGGGGGCAGACGGAAACGATTTCGTGGCCGTGGCCGAAACCCTGGCGCGGACCCATCCCAGCCTCCGTCACATCCTGCCCCATGCGCCGCGCCGCCCCCTCACCCTGGATCAGGGAATGGCCACGCGCGCCTGGTATGACATCGCTCTGGAGGGCGAACGCTGGATACCCAACGATGACGATCTGCTGGTCTCCTGCGCGGCGGTCCACCACCTGATCGAAAACGAAATGCAGCGCGGCATCCCTGCCCGGAACATTTTCATTGCCGGTTTCTCCCAGGGCGGCGCCGTCGCGCTCACCGCCGGCACGCGCATGCCCGTGCCCCTGGGCGGCATACTGGCGCTCTCCACCTACCTTCCCCTGAGCCATGAACTGGCCCGGCAGTCCCACCCGACCAACCGCGCCCTGCCCATTTTCATGGCCCACGGCACTCAGGACCCGCTCATTCCCTGGACACTGGGCAACCAGTCGCGCCAGTTTCTGGAAAACGCAGGCTACCCGTTGACCTGGCACAGTTACCCCATGCCGCACAGTGTCTGCGAAGAGGAAATTCGCGACATGACCGACTGGCTCACCCTGCGCCTCTCCGAAAAACCCTGATCCACCCCCTTTCTTCATCACTGTCCCGGCGCCCCCATGGGCATACTGGGCCGGTATGCGACTCCTTCTCTGCGCCTGGGTCCTGGGCATCCTGGTCCTTCAAGCCGCTCCCAATCTCGCGCCCTTACCTGTGCTCGAGGGGGCGAGCCTGGTCTGGGGCCTCGGCGTGGGTATACTCCGGCGCTGGCCTCGAGGGCGCCCCGTCCTCCTGTTTCTCGCCCTGTTTCTGGGCGGGTTCGTCATGGCCAATGAACGGGCCCGCCTGCGCCTGGCGCACCGCCTTCCCGCACGCTGGGAACATCAGAGCCTCACGCTGACGGGCACCCTCCTCAGTTTGCCGGAAGGGCGCGCCGGCGCGCGCCGTTTCAGGGTCGCCGTGGACCCGGGGCCGCCTCTTTTTCCCGCCGAAGTCGCGCTGTCCGAATTCGTGCCCCCGCTCCGGGACGCACCGGCAGACCTGCATCCAGGACAACGCTGGCGTTGGCAGTGTCGCGTCAGGAGTCCCCACGGACTGGTCAACCCTGGCGGATTCGACAGTGCCACCTGGGCATGGAGTGAGGGCATACTGGCCCAGGGCAGCATCGACCGGCGCACCCCGCCCGTGTTCCTGGGGTGGGCCCACCCCGGCGGACTCACCGGCCTCCATTTGTTCATAGAAACCCAACGAGACCTCCTGCGTCAACGCTTGCGCGACCAGTTGAAAGGCCAACCCTGGGGACCGGTGCTGATCGCATTGGTCATCGGCGATCAATCCGCGATATCTCCCGCCGCCTGGCAATTGTTCTGGGCGACGGGGGTCGGCCATCTGATCAGCATTTCCGGATTGCACATCACGATGTTGGCCGGTCTCGTCGCCAGAATCGCCGGTCTTCTGTCTCCCTCCCTGCGCCTCCGCTGGCTGGCCGGATGGCTGGGCGCCAGCGCCTATGCCCTGATTGCCGGGTTCTCCCTCCCGACCCAGCGCACCCTGGCCATGATCACCGTCATCACGCTCGCCCATTTCCAGTTGCGCCCGCTGCCCCCTTCCACCCTCCTGCTGCTGGCTGCCGCCCTGACCTTGACCGGCGATCCCTTTGCGCCCCTCTCCCCCAGTTTCTGGCTTTCCTTTGGCGCCGTGTCCTGGATGGTTTATGCGGGGGCGCATCAAACCGGGCAGTTCCCTTTCTGGAAACAGGAAGTCCATCGTCAATGGGCCGCCACCTGGGCCATGATGCCCCTGCTGATCTGGCTGTTCGGACAGGTTTCCTGGATCTCGCCCCTGGCCAATGCCCTGGCCATTCCCCTGGTCAGTCTGGGCGTGGTCCCTCTGGCCCTGCTTGGACTGATCCCCGGACTGGGCTTCTGTCTGGGGATGGCCCATGCCCTCATGGCGGGCACGGCCTGGGGACTGGCCTGGCTGGTCCGCCAGGGAGGCCCCCCGCTTGCCCTGCCCACCCCCAGCCTGCCCGTTCTGATCGTCGCCACGCTGGGCGTGGGTTTCCTGCTGGCGCCGCGCGGCATTCCGGGGCGCTGGGCGGGTTGCCTGGGGCTGCTGGGACTGGTCGCCTCGCCCCTGCCTCGCCCCGATACGGGGGGCCTGTGGCTGGATCTTCTGGATGTCGGACAAGGCCTGGCGGTGGTGCTGCGCACTGCCCGGCATACCCTTGTGGTCGACACAGGGCCACGCGTCGGCCCCGAACAGGATGCCGGAGAGCGGGTGGTGATCCCTGCCCTGCGCAGTTTTGGCGTTCGGCGCCTGGACGGTCTGCTCCTCAGTCACGGCGACCTCGACCACAGCGGCGGGTTGCGCTCCCTGGTCGAGGCCTATCCCGTACCCTGGATCTTATCCCCCCTGCCTGCCACCCATCCCCTGTTGCGCGGTATTCCGCATCCGCTGGCGTGCGTGGCCGGAACACGCTGGAACTGGGAAGGGGTGGATTTCGAGATCCTGTATCCCGACCGTACAGACCTCTCCGACCCCACCCTCGGGCGCAATGACCGGGCCTGCGTGTTACGCCTCACGGTGGGAACGCTGCATGTTCTCCTGCCGGCCGATATCGAAGCGCGCGGTGAACAGGCCCTGCTGGAGCGCAGCCCGGAAAAATTGCAGGCGGATGTCCTGATCGTGCCCCATCACGGCAGCCGAACGTCTTCAACCCCGCCGTTTTTGCAGGCTGTGGCCCCACGCTGGAGCCTGTTTTCCGTGGGAGACCATAACCGCTTCAAGCATCCCAACCCCCTGGTCTGGATGCGCTATGGAGAGGCGCACAGCGAGCGTCTGCGCACCGACCAATGCGGGGCCATCGAACTGCATATGGCGGATCGCCAAATCCAGGAAATCGTCCTGCGCTCGGCCTTTCCCCATTACTGGGAATCCAACTGCACGACCCCTTGAAGGACCCCACTGAAACGCCCATAATGAAGAGATGAGTGTCCTTTTTCCGATTCTGCCATGGTAGCGCGCACCGATGCCGGCCCGCCGGATTCGGCCCACGGATTGTCCGGACTGGGGCTTCATGCGCGTTATCAGTTGACGGAATCCTCTCTGATTGCCCAACTCT
>JAKABO010000008.1 GCA_021796835.1 Pseudomonadota bacterium
AATATCGATTCAATCGAAGATTCGATCTGGCAGCGATGGTGCCAAGACTTGCCGTGGCGCTCACGAGTGCAACTCCTTGTTCTGGAAAGAAACTGATGATGCGCACTGAGATAGAGACATAATCAGGGAATTGATTGTGCATCAAGATAACGTGGAATTAATGCCATGAGCGAGTGGTAAGTGATTTTGTGTATTTGGCGACTGTCCGTTATGTCTCGGGAACAGAACTTCATGACGGTCTGCTTCCGGGCCGCGAAAATTTAAGTTCCGATCAAAAAATTGGATGCCGGATAGCTGACCTTCGGGAATAGCAGGAATCGAGACTAACCTGCTATTGGTATTGCCGAATTTAGTAGGGTGGGCAAATGGTTTTATCGTTAGCCCACGCGGTTGGCTCGTCATGAAGTTACCGGGTGGGCACAGAAGCGTGCACACCCGGCTTTAACGGTATTTATCCGTCGGGAGCTACTACGCTCAAACGTTTTAAATTCCTACCACTACGAATCTATGCGGAAAGATCGACTTTGGTAAGCGGCCATGTTTTTACTGCGAACTTCGCAAGATCTGAGCTGCGACTAAGGATTGCGTCCCTGGAATAGGCCGGATTGGCATTGGCATTTTTAGCTGCCAAGTTCTGAACAAGCTTGAATTGCGAATCCTTGTACAGCTTCTTGTCGCGCATCTTAGTTTCTGCAGAGCTATTGCTGCACGCGCTGTTGATGCGCCTCTCAAGAGGGAGAAGGTTGCCGATAAGGTGGATGTGTTCCAAGTAAGCATCCTCGCTGTGAAACTTGTACAATTTGATCCCGAAAGATGGCTCCTGCGGCAGGATGTGTTCAACTGTTAAACTTGCCTTGTTGATCTCCACCATATCCTTGATGGCAAGCGCAGCCTCGCCAGCTTCGGCTCTTGCTGCGTTCTCGGCCTCCAGCAAAATGCGGACACACCCTGGGTTTCTGAACATTTCATCTTCCGCCAGTCTTGATTTGAACTTGGCACTCGGCATGAAGCGGTGACAGAAATTGATCAGCCGTACGGCAATTCCATTCTTGTCGAGGTGGCTGAAATCCCGCATCAGGGTTGCCATGTCAGCCTGCGGGTTCGTTCCCTGCAACTTGAAGACGCGCAGGTCGGCCAGTTCCACAAGGCCGAGCAGCGTGTAATCCATGCATTCGTCCCCATCCACCTTCTGCTCCAGCATATTCAGTGTAAACAGGCGGATGACCAGCGGATACAGCGTTGAGGCAAGATCCTGGACGACCATCAGCATGTAGAGTTCGCGATTATTACGGGTGGCCTCGACCAAGCCAAGCAAGCCCTTGAAAAACGATTCAAGATCGCTGACGTAGTCCTCAATGAACCTCTTCAACTTGTCGTTGTCGTTGCGCATTGCCTTGAGAGATGGTTTTAGGAAGGACTCCAATACCGTTTCGGAATTCGCGTTGTAGTCGGCTCCGCATTGCACACCGTGCGGTTCGCCGTTGAAGGCGAAGTAGTGATAGCGCAGAACATCGTCTTCGCGGAATGGATCTCGGTTGATCACACGAATCTGGTAGCCCGGCTTGGCAGCCAGTGCCTTCAGCCTACTGAAACACCGGAACGCCTCGCCAAACTTATCGGCAATCATAGAATCGAGTTCGCCATCCAAAAACCGATTTGAGTAATAGATCAGCAAGCTCTTGGCGATGTCCATTCTCGCCAGTGGCACACCTCGATCGTTAACCGTCTGGAACATGCGAATGGCCTTGCCTTCATTAGATTCCGTGAACTCCAATACTTCCAGATGACTAATACTCAAAAGCCATTGTTTGATGGCATCCTGCCCTCCTGCGGCCTTGATGGCAGCAACACGACTGCGAATCCATTTGTCGGCATCCAGAAGGCGTTGTTGCCCGTCAGAAACCGGATTTGGCTTTCCGCCATTTAATAGTTCATTGAAGAACTCCTTATTTGCTCCGAGCACAGAGAACTTCGGGCCTTGCACCGGGTGATTGATGTACATTCCCCGGTAGTGATCCTTGATTACGGACTCCTCCACTGCAGCCACCAAGGCATTGAGCAGCATAGTTAGCGTGGTCAGTCGCTGCTGTCCGTCTACCACATTGACCGGCGCAGTTTTATTGGTCTGGGAGAGTATGAATGTACCCAGATAGTGGTCACCACCCAACTCCATTGTTTCTTCGATATCCTCAAACAGATCATCAATATTGGTGGTGGCCCAAGCGTAGTCGCGCTGATAAGCCGGAATAATCAGAGTTTTCCCGGTAAAGAACTGCTCGATCGTTTGAGTTGCCATAATTAAAACTCCATTTATCAGGAAACTGCTTCAACAAAGGCGAGGAACGTCGCATTATTGAAGGAAGCCGACTGTTCGTTATCAGCGATGTTCAGTATAGCAGCATGACATGTGCAATTGTCGTGTCGTATTCCAGTGGCCGGATTAAGTCCTCATCTGCTCGATAGTTTTTTTGGGGCGACCGTCTCTTGAATGGCATACTTCTGCCGTCACGCATTGCAGATGCCAAAGTCCGCCTCACGTCTCATTGCAGCCATTCAAATGCCCCATTTCCTATAACCGCTTTTGGCACATTGTACTCGATCAGAATCTCGAATTGCCTGCTCCGAAGCGGTCGCTCAAAGTTAATTGAGCATAGACGGGCGTGACCGTCAGCATTGGCCGAGGACCTGTCCGTCATGATGATCGCTGCGAATGGCGGGACGTCGTTTTTATGGAAAGCTTTCCATAAGGCCGAACTGCTGTCCGTCCGTAGCCACACCGGGTGGCTGATCTGTCCTGATTCTTGCCATTTAACCTCGGAAGACTCGACAGGCACAGCTCAGGGTGACTGTGTGAGTTTTCCAAAGTCCGCAATCGGCCAGCTCAATTTTTCGGTCTTTGACAGAAACACTGAAGACTGAGGACGGAAAAATTCGACAATAATTTATCATGGTGGGGTTATTCGATTTACAATGATGTTTGGGCGTTTTAGGTAGAATTGGAAAAAGTACCGGGTACTTGGGTTTGTCAGGAAAGGGAGGAATGGAAATGATGATCGATGATTTTACGCTGGGGTGCATTGCCGCCGTTACCAGTGTTTTTGTTGCTCTCATTATCAGTGTTTTCATGGTCCGGTATTTGAACCGGCAGACACTTGAACGAAAACTTAAGAATGGGATTCACGGTTCCATTTGACACGGAAGATATTGCGCGGCAGCGCGAGAGGGTGTGTTAAATGAGAAGCGTGCTTCAGGAATCCCAATGGCGTGGTCAGCGGTTATTGAGGGACTTCCAAACACTGTTTGGCCAATAATGCTTTTTGTCTTTGCTGGCTTGGACGATAGGAGCTGTATGAATCGAGAGGTTCACGTACAGTTCTGGGAGAGCGTCGGGGTGTGATTCCCCGGCGCCACTCGACCTACTTTACCCCAAACTGTTTGTTGTTTAAAACTTTAAAAACCAAATAATCTACCCATAGCGGGGGCGTGTACTTCAGCCTAAATTGTTCTGGCAGCATAATCGGCAGAATTCCTCTTGTGCCGGGTTTTGGCACGCGCTGCCAGGTCATCGGTGATCCCGTCCAAACACCTCCTTTGCCGCCTTTACCCCCTTTAATCCGGCCAGTTGCGAAAACTGTCATGCAAACATCGGCAGGATTCCGCTTTTGCCGGTTTTTAGGACGCGCCAACATGTAGCAGTAGCATTTTCAGGAATCGGCCCATGCACAGCAAAGTTCCAGAATCTTTAGTTGACACTCCACCAATGTCATCGTCCCCCTCGGTACCAGTATGGTGAATGTCCCAACGCCGCGCCGCACTACGCAAATTTCAACGTCAGGACTATCATCGCTCGGTAACGCAACCTCAATAGCGTAATTCAACGCAGGCTTCTCGTCCAACTGCGCCCAAAGGCGATCACGCCACGGCTCAATGTTGATATCTGGCGGACTGAATGCCTTGACTGGTTTCGGTTCGCATGGTGTTGCTATGGTGCTATCAGGTCGTCCGTCTAGAACTTCGCTCATCGTAGCCGGTGGGGAACAGTAAACCTCGAATGATTTCCGTCCGGCTTCTGTCACAAACCAACAGCGCGCTACTGTTGCCCCCTTTTCACCCTGGAGCGTAGAATTCGTGAGAGTCGGTTCAAACTTGGCGCGCTTGCGCTTGCGCTCGCGCTGTAGTTCACACAGGATGCCTGGCTTGTTGTCGCGGATTGTCGGCAGCCATTTATCCACTGCCGACTGTGCGCCCGTTGCCGTGATAGTGCCCCCAGCGGAAAGCTCGAGAATCACACCATCCGCAGTTGCCCGTTCAATGATTTCCACGGGAGTCATATCACCAGACTCACATTCGCGGTTTGCATGACAGTATTCGCAACCGGCCGGATTAAAGGGGGTAAAGGCGGCAAAGGAGGTGTTTTTGCTGGAACCACACGCCAGGCGGTCCGGCCGTCTGCAGTCGATTGCTCGAACACCAAACCGCCGACGTTCCGCCCTGCATTCTTTTTCAGCAGCCAGCCCAACTTCGAGCGATTGATCCTGCCTCTTTCTTCAACAGGAAATTCGCACATTGCATCGCGCAGGTCATGTGCCCCGAATTCAGCTCTATCAACTGCTTTGCGTACTGTCACTGATGCCGAGCCGAATGTAGCCATCCATTCAGTCATCAGCCCCGCGAGTGAAACCCCGTCTGGGTCGTGCTTGACCTGTTCCAGCAGCGCCGTTGCCGGATCGGGATGCCCGAGCCACATTAACGGGTGCCTGCAATAGTCTGACCAAGCACCGCCAAAGGTGACAATGCTTTCAACGTCAGCACGCGGTGAACCCGCCTTGCGCCAAGCCAGTATAATGGTCAGTACCGCGGCGACATAACGCCCGCGTTGCTTGCGCACCTTATCGACCGGAAAGCCTTTGTAAGTCATTGTGGCCGGTGTCGCACATCGCGGGTCAATGTGTATCGTCAACACACGCCTCAGCAGATCGCGCACCGGCCCAACATTATTTCCTGAACCTAGAAACAGGGTGCGTGTGCTGACCGTCGCCGTTTTGCTCACCCCCAGAATCCGGTCGGTAATATGCTCGGCTGTCAGCATTCGCTTGATGGTGCCGTGCGGTATCCAGTCGGTGTCCATGTCATCAAATTCGATGACTGCGGGACTCGTCAGCAGCAAGGACAGTATCACCTTGGTAGCTTCCTCCGAGGTTGTTGGATAGCTCACCTTGGCATTACCGGCAGGCCCGGCGAATGCGCCGATCAACTCGCACAGATAAGTTTTTCCGCTGCCGAAAACCGGCGCTTTCGCGTGAAAGCCTGGCGCATACGGCAGAGACGGGCGCACCACGGCGGTAAAGATCGCCGATAGTGCTGCGGCTTTATCGGTGTTTGCGACGAAGTGAAACTCGGTAAGCAACTCCTCAAGCAGGGTCAGTGCCGCTCGTGCGGCCTCAGGCGTCGGATCAGGTATGACAAATTGCCGAGCATCGAAAACGCCAAAACGCTGCGATGTTTTGTCATACCCTGCTTGCGTAATCAGCTCTCCGTCTGACTCACGAAAATACGGCTGCCGCACTACACCTGCCAGTGGCGGCAAATGCTGGAAAACCTGCAAGTCGTAAAGAATTGCGGTGTGCCGCGTGGGTGGATCACAGCGCAACCAGTCTTCTGAGCGTGCGTCGTACTTCTCCCATGTCGCTGCGATAGAAAGTTCGCGTGTCAACGCCGGTGCGCTGGTTGGAACAACCGAAGGATCTCCACTTGTCGGGTCGGTCGATACCGAAACAATCAAACCGCCCGACTGATAATGCCGACCACGATTGGCCAATTCTTTTTCAGCCGCAGCCACAACGCGGTGCAGGTCACCGGCAACCACACGGATTACCGGCTTGTGTCGCGCCTCGGCGTTGCGCACGCCCAGAAATTCCAACAACTGCCGGATGTGAAACTTCTCACGATGCGAGTGCTGGCAACAGAATCCACCTAGGGGATACAGTTCGTCCGGTTCAAAATACGCCGCACCGCTGTCCAGCCCATCGGTATGTTCTTGCGACAAGGGGCAACTGACATCGTGCTTGCCTGAACCCAGAGGCGTTTTGTAGAGGCCGCGCGACTTGAGCGCACTCACGACCGGGTTTTCCGCAGCCCTCGGCGTCAACACATCGTCGGCATCATTCCCTATGCTGCGCGGATTATCCGCAGCAGACTTAGTTTCTTTCTTCGGACGCCCAGCCGGTGCCAACTCAAGTTGCAAACCATCTACAATTTCTTCTGGCGTGTAACGTTTATCAGGTCGCCATTCGACTAGGCGGCAGCGAAATGGCACACCGGCTTGGTCAACATGTTTTGGTTTACCATTGATTGCAACTGGGAGACGCGACCAGCGGCTTAATGGCCCGGTAGCGCCAGGATCACAATACCCAGCATCAATTACGGCGTTGAGCAACCGCACGGCCACATCGCTATCAGCAATCGGTTCGGCGAGAATGATGCCGCCTTGATGGTTTCCGGGGCTAGTCTCGATCAGCCATGACAACTCAAAATCGGCCAGTCGCTCTAATGGCACTTTGGTGCCAAGGTCATCAAGCATCAAGAAATGGTACGCGGCAAACTGCGATTTACGCGCCTTGAACGAACCATCTTCGCCTAGGTAGAAACTCGAACAGCCGAGGAAGTTGTTCTGCGCGGCGGAAAGATTTTCGCTTGATGAATCGGCACGGATCGCTATCCATCCGCCCACGCCAGGATCACCAGTTTTGGAACAAACAGCAGCAAATGCGCCCTCGGGCAACTGCGGAAATACCGCAGCGACAAATTCAGCATTCGTCATCATAAAAACACCTCCTTTGCCGCCTTTACCGGCTTCATTCGGCTCGGTATCGGAAACTGTCAGAGTAGTAGCGGTCAAGGCAATTCCCTCAGGCCGCAGCTCTGCTGGCGTTTCTGCTGATGCGCTTAGACTGTTTACAAAGTCGTTTACGCTTTCAGCTGAGTGGGCTCCCAATACCGCCTCTAGAATCGATTGTTTTGCCGGTGTTGGGATTGAAAGTTCTTGCAGTTCGCTGTGAGTCAAATCCAGTCTCATGATGGGCTCCCCTTTCTTGGGCGGCCCCTACCTCTGACTCCTACATCCTTGGCAATTTTTGGCTCAGCAGGTTGTGGGTCAACTTCGCAATCGGTAACCCTAGCGATGTCTGCCATGAAAACTCTTTTGTGCTGACCCACTAACCTGATGGGTACCGGGAACCGATTTCGTGAGATTAAGTTCGATGCGGTCTTGCTGAGTTTTTGCCTAGAACCTGACCAGCCCAACAAAATCAGGGCATCTACTGGTGTTACTGCGAGTGGGGTAAGTGATTTTTCCTGGGGCATATTTTCTGACCTCGTCAAAACTGATGACCAAGGATTGCATATTTTTTTTAGAAAATCAAGGAAATTATTTGTTCAACTATATGATTATTAAGGAAAATAAAACTCAAGACAAACCTCCCCCAACCCCCTCAATTCCTGGATGTGGCCTGATTCCAGGAAGGGCGCAAATTGCGAATTCGCGCGGTCGCTCCGAAGTGACCTTTGCAAGTCAGAAGAGCCGACTACGGAGATGTTGTTTTGCACGGATGTGTAATCAGCCGAATTTGGGTGTTTTTGGCAGTTTCGTGAAAATATTTTTTATGCAAGACAGATCGGAGACCGGTTGAAGGTGCGATATCTATCCTATTAGGGCAAAATGGGGACTTGGGGAGTTGAAAATGAACGATGGGACTACTGCGTCGGGCAGGGCAGGGCTGGTGGGGGCGATTATTCCCGTGATGCAATATGGTCGTGTCCATCTCGAAAGTTTTGACACCCAGGGTCATCTTCAAACAGTTGCGCCCTGAAAATCCTAGGAATTTGCATCTATTTCCAAGAAGATGCTGACATTAGATCAAATGCTGACTTGACTTACATGCGTCAATTCTGGCGATGGAGTAAAATTGTGCCTCGTGAGTCATATGGGAGGAACAGAATGTCGGCAGTCGCTCATACCCAAATAGAATCCTTTCTTTCTTCTCCCGGTTTTGAAGCTGCTCTTACGAATGATGACGGCTTGGCAGCCCGGCAACATCTTTCTGCCGGTCGGCCCATCTACTTTGGTGATCCGCGATACCCTGAAGGATTGGTAAAAAAATACCCTGATGGTCGTAAGCAACTTGTTGCAGTTAATAGTGCCGGGGAAGTGTCTATCATTCGGGACATCTGATGCCACAGCTCTGGATCGTTGCCGGCCCGAATGGAGCTGGCAAGACCACCGTTGCGGATCGCTGGCTCGCTCCTCGGATACCGGTCATTTCCCCGGATACCATTGCTATGTTGCATGGAAACAGCCCAATTCAAGCGGGTAAAGCAGCCATAATTGAACAAGAGCGATTACTGGCTATGGGTGCCAGTTTCGGTTTGGATACCACATTCTCAGGAAATCGTGAACTCACCCTGATGAAGCGAGCTATCGGAGTCGGTTACAAGATAAATTTTGTTTTTGTCTGTGTCGAAAGTCTTGCGTTGTGCCAAGTTCGCATCCTTGAACGGGTTGACAGCGGTGGGCATGCCGTGCCCGCAGAAGATGTGTCACGGCGTTACAGCAGAAGTCTGCATAACCTCGCTTCAGCTTTTGACTTGTCAGAACGGGTATTCATCTTGGACAACACGGGAGAAAAACGCCGCTTACTCCTATCTGTTGAGCATGGCCGCGTGAAGCACTTTTCCAGTAACCTGCCCCAATGGGCAAAAGATGCAATACCGGATCGTTTCATTCACCCTGAGCGGAATGAACTGATTTAAGGGCAAATATACGCCAGACGGGAAATAGCATCCCCGCTATTGTCACCAACTGCTGATATTGCCGCCCTGGATGCCGTCCTTGAATCGATCACCACCCCACCACCGCCAGTCCAATATAATTCGGAAGTTTCTCGGCCAGTCGTGAGGTAGCTTCATGTCTTAGGCCATGGAAAGGTGGCCGCTACTCCAGTTTCTTGGCCAGATCCTCTGCCCGTGGGTGGTAGTATCGAAAGACCATCTTCGAATCTTTATGACCCGTCACTTTCATCAATTCGTGCATCATAAATCTTGCCGCCAACCGCGAGGTTCCTTCGTGCCTGAGGTCATGCCAATGAAGATCGAGTAGCATAGCGTCCACGGCAATTTCCATTTTGGTTTTACCGGCAATTATCATTTCCTTTTCGTAATCAACCCGTGCCCGTTTAATTGCGTGCCCCCATGATTGGACAAGGGCTGACTTGGTAAGCCTTAACACTTTTCCTTCAATCGAATGGGGTAACTCTGATAATGTTTCGAGGGCACGGGGTGACAGTGGGATTGTGCGAGATGTCCCGTTTTTGGTATCTATCAAGTGAGCCGTCTTGTTTTTCAAACTCACATTCTGCCACAGCAGGTCAAGCGATTCCCCTTGACGCATGGCCGTTTCACAAGCCAGGATGAATGCGGGTAGTATCCAAGGATTTTTGCACTGTTTAAGTGCGGCGACAATACGGACTTCTTCACCGTCAAGTAACCGACGGTCGCGGCTGTTGTCCTCTCTAGGCAAGGTGATCTTGCGAATCGGATTGTCTACTGGGATTCCCCATTCTTTGTTTGCCAGGTTGAACAGGTGGCTGATAGGGGCTAAATCCAGCCTGATGGTTGCGGCAGATACTCCAGCCTTTTTTCTTTCATCACGAAATTTTGCGAAGTTTCCAGGTGTAAGGGCCAATAGGGACACTTTTGCCAATTTGCTATTCTTCCATGTCAGCAAACGGTTTTTTTCCTGTATCGCACTTTTCTTGTTGGGGGTGACCTCGTCCAAGTAGCGATCTATGGCATCAGCCAAGGTGGTCTTTTCGGCTTCGCTCTGATTAGTGTAATCCCCTCTATCTATCCTGAACTCAATGCTGCGAGCCCATTTCTCCGCAGCCTCCTTGGTCGGAAAAGTTTTTGATACCGTCTCATTCCCTTTGCGCCTGACCCTTGCCTGCCACCAGTCATTTTCTCGCTTCGTAAATGTCGCCATCATTTCCCCTCGTTGGCACGGATTTGGTCCCGTAATTCAGAGGATATTGTATATTTCCAAATAGAAACAGTAAAGTATATATAAAACAATTTCGGACTGTTAATCCGCAGGTCCCAGGTTCGAGCCCTGGTCGGGGAGCCACAAACACATTGAAAATAAAAAATTTCAATTCCAATATTTTTACAACACGATGTGTGGACAGTTGGTGTTGCCTACAAATTCTGACAGACACCTGCGAGATTCTGGAATCTGTGACGGGTCGGCAGAATTGGGGGAACCGTTGCCCTATTCCATCGCAGTGGGCAGCCCCAATCTCGGGAGCAAGAATTTTAATAGTTGCACCGTCATGGCGCTGGTGAATTTATAATCTGCCGCATAGGGTTCGTGAACGTAGGCCGTGACGGTACCGAAGAAGCGGTCACCGATCAAAAACACGAAAGTGGCGGAACGATTCACGGCCCGCGAGGCGATCAACTTGCCGTTGGGTGCGTAGGTGACGAAACGCTGATCTCCCGTGCCCGTTTTTCCCCCCATCTCGATGACTTGGCCATTTTTTTGCGCCAATGCGTCCTTCAGGCGGATGCCCGTCCCATCCTGAACCACACCGATCAGGGCGCGCCGCACAACTTCGGTCAACTCCTCAGGAAGTACCCGGATTCCGGCGGCAGGTCGATTGACAAAGTGAGTTTCATAGGGCGTTCCCTTTGCAAACTGCAAATCCTGGAATGCCACAGTCGGCATCAACAGTCCCTGATTGACAATGATTCCCATCAATTCTGCGAGCGAATCGGGGCGATCACCGGAGGCGCCCAATGCGGTGGCGTAGGAAGGGGTCAAGGCTGCGAACGGGTAGCCCAGGTGACGCCAATCGGCGGCGATCATCTGGAAAGCTTCCAGTTCCAGCATCTGATGGATGCGTGACTCCTGAACTCTTTTATTATGACTTTTGAACAGCCATTGATAGACTTCCTGGCGTTGCTGGGTACTGGCTCCGACCAGTTGCGTCTGGGTCGCTGTGGGGTGGTGAAAAAGATAGCCGACCAACCATAGTTCCAGAGGATGGATTCCGGCCAGATAACCCCGGTCCATAAGGGAGTATTTTTCAACGGCAAACTTGTCGTAGAGAATCTGCAGGGAGTTTTCACCAAGTTCCGCTTCGGGTAATTGCTTGTGCATGAAGGCCGTGAACTGCAAAAAACTGGCCTCAGGTTCGATACTTCGAAATAACAGAGCCAAACTCTTCGGCTTGGCACGGACCCCGTCGATCAAGGTTTGCATCATCTCGTCAGGGGTTTTTCCCTTGTATTTCTTGTAAAACCGAAACAGGAATTCGCGCCCTTCATGGTCTGCAAAAAGTGACAGTTGGGCTTGTCGGGACGCATTCACTGAAACTTCGGCCGCACCGGTTTCTGCTGTGGCATTGTGCGTTGAGGGAGTGGTTTTGATCAGACCCACCAGGCTCGCACTCAAGGTCTGTGTTTCATAATGATGTACGATGTCCCGCATCAAGCGCACAAATACCAGGTTGACAGAATGTTGAAAACCTTCTTGTACCGTCATGATGCCATTGTCTTTTTCGGGCTCGAAGTTTTCGAATCTCTGTAACCCGCCGCCAGTAAAAAACGCTTCCGATGGGTTCCCGGAATAGGTTCGTCGCATGGCGGCCTCAAGCATATCCTGCAAACGGCTGTTGGGGTTTTCGGAAAAATAGGTCAGCGCCCAACGGGTCAGCGTATCTTGCGATCCTGCCAGAATTCTCATCAAATCCTGTCGGCTCATGCCTGCATAGGTCTGATGCAGTTGGGTCATGATTTCCAGGTAGGTGATCAGGGTACGCAGTTTGGAGGTCGATCCAAGGTTCAGGCGCGCTCCGCTATTGATATCAAAAGGCTGATCCAGATTGTCGGTTTGCACCCGCAGCAGATTTGCCCCGGGGCTGCGCTCGAACAGGGTAAAACTGAAGGACAATCGCTGGGGATCGTCATTTTCCCCCAGCATATTATGGCCATACAATCCGGCAGTTCGGGCGCCGTCAGAACTTTGCACCTGGCGCAACAAGTCCGTGACAGCGCGCTGTGCATCGCCATCAAGGGTTGTCTGGACATTCAGATCGAGCCTGTCCAGCGTATATAGATTAGGTATGCGAAGCAGGGAGAGCAGACCATTGCGTAGCAGGTTTTCAGCTTTTTGGGATACAAAGGAATTCACCTGCGGCACCAGCGGACCCTGGTTCAAGTGAAGCGGTTGCGAAAGTGCCGTCCTTTCCAAAGCGGGCGGGATGAGATGAGCCGACCCCAATAGTCTCAAATAATGGTTCGTCATGCGCATCAGCGCAGGCGAGTCCTTCTGTAAAAAGTAAGAAGGCCGGCGCTGGGCAATGATGAGGGACAAAGCCTGTTTGTAGACTTCAGCTCGCTGCTGCAAAGATTCGTCATCTTGCCTCCGCAATAGGTGATTGAATTCGTCAAAGTTGCGACCGTACCACGTCCACATGCCGTCGCCCAATCCGTTGACTTCACCATAGCCCATCCTTGCCGTCAGGGGCACCGTGTTCAAGTAGGCCACCACGATCTGGCGGCGGTCTGCCATGTTGTCCCTGCCATGCAGATAGGACCGGATCGAGGCCGCATCCATCTGCAAAAATTTTTCGTGAATGGACGACGTGCGACCCTCGGGAGAGTGCCGGTATTTCTCTATCTGGGTGACCAGGGTACTGGCACCCGGCGTGTCATGCTGACGATGAATGACGTGAAGAACCTGATCGAACAGCGCCCGATCCAGTCGGCTCCAGTTGACGGCAGGATTGCGTGTCGGATAGCGGCTGTCGAGCAATTCCTTGTCCTCAACGAACAGCAGGGTGTCGACCAATATCTCTGGAATGGCATTGAAATTCGTATAGACCCGTGTCGGGGACAGGAATGCATAGAGCAATCGCTGATTGTGGTCCAACAGCGTCAACCCAGCCTGATCTTTTTCCGCATAGATCGGCGACAGCGGCGATTCAAGCAAGGCGGACGACATGCGGACCTGTTCGGCGACGATAAACCCGTGAGACATCAGTGCGTTGGTGTATTCAGGTATTTTGTTGTATCCCAGGCGTTCGTCATAAGGACCTGATGTTGGAAAACGGATCGAAGGGCTGGGGCCTTTTTCCAGTTTGTAGTTGAGCCGGCTTGCAAGCCTGACAAAATAATGGGCTTGAAGCCAGGAAGTGCGTAGTTCATCGATGACGATCCAGCCTGTCGCTGCCACCAGTAGTATCAGCAAGACGAGCAGGGATCGACTTTTTAGAGCATGGAAAAGGGACACCGTGTTTACTCGTGAGATATTGTCAAATGATCCTCCGCCCATTCAAAATCGGGCAAATGGATTGAATCTCCTGTCTTGAATTTGCGACGCAAATGTGAAGGTTGCCTAATACTCTGAATGAAAAAAACTGTCTACACCCACTGGCCCGTACCAGTTGATTATATAGGCAGAATTCGAGCTGGTCTGGAACTTTTGGACATGCTCTCTCATATCAGCACGAGGCACAGTCACAGCCGAACTCTCCTCAAAACGAATCATCCGTTGGTCGCATTTATTAATTGCGTGTCGCGAGCGCGATTGTTCCGATATGTTTGATACCGTACAGACTGCGTTTGGCTTTACGCCTATATTTCACGCAGCGGTTCAGACTAATGCAACTTAATGCGGCGCAGGGAGGCGGTATGCCACTGATTCAGTTGGTGATTGTATTAATTGTTGTTGGGGTGGTTCTCTGGCTGATCAACACCTACATACCAATGGAAGCCACAATCAAGAAAATCCTGAATGCGGTGGTCATCATCGCGGTGATCCTCTGGCTATTGACTGTATTCGGGGTAGTGAATTCCCTTTCCGGGATTCGTGTCGGACGATAAATGGTGCATCATCCTGACAGTCTGGAGAGTGTGACAGACTCGATAAGTCGGGGAATTACAGGATGGGCATTTTTTATCGCCGTTGAAAGGAGGTGTGACATGAAATTTCCTGCGAAACTGGCCATTGGCCTGCTCTCCTTCGTCTTGTTCTCGGGTATGGCAACAGCCGCCGACTATAACGGGAATGCGACTGAACAAACCCATGAAATGGGCTGTGATGGAATGGGCATGAAACAGGGGGCTATGATGAGCGAACCGGTAGCCACCGTTCACAACCACCTGAGCGAATTACAAGCAAACCTCAAACTTACAAAAGATCAGGAACCCGCTTGGAAAGTGTTCTCCAGTCAACTCACCACACAAGCCGAAAATATGGCGTCGATGCACAGCAAGATGAAAGAAGATATGCAGAACACGTCCATGACCGCGCCTGAGAGCATGACGATGAAAGCAGACGTGATGAGAGACCTTGCACAGAACATGGCCAAGATGGCTGATGCTGTAAAGACATTCTATGCGACCCTCACGCCGGAGCAAAAGGGTGTTTTTGACAAAATGCACATGAACCACATAAGATGCATGGACCGCATGAAATAACTTCGTGTCACCCATTCAGATGCCGTAAGGATGAGCGCCGGGTAGACATTCAACAGACCCTTTGTTTTTGAGCAGGATACGCGTTCGGCCCTGATTCTCGAAACTCGCTTGACCGGTAGAGAAGATGCCGGTTTTTTTATCGAAAGAATTTTTATAGAATTAAAAAATGGATATATTGTGTTGATTTTTGTAAAAAACATAAGATCACCCCTAATTCCGTTCGTGAAACGACAGGTCGGGGAAATAACTCGCCGTTGGCATATCGGTGTACTTTCTCTGAACATTGTCATATCCATCGATCACTGATCTTTGTTATGGCTACCAATGGCTTGTTGCGGCACCAGATGATCGAAAATCTCATGGCCCGGCACACGGAAGGAGTTGTGGATGGCGCAATTGTCTTGTGGGAGCAGTTGGCAACTCACATTATTTCGATCATCGGTGAAAGTGGTTTCAATTCTCTTTACGCAAGAAGTGTGTTCCTTGCCCAGTCAACCTTTCCCTGGCTCGTCGCCACTTCAATCTCACCGCAGACTGATCACAGATTTGCGGGATTAAGAATTTCTTTTGACGGGCAAACGCGCATGCAAACCAGAGAGGCGAACAGATTGCTACTGATCATTTTTACCGACATCCTGGCATCGCTAATCGGCGAGCAATTGACGACCCAAATGGTACGATTGGCCTGGGGCAATAATATCCAAGATAGATCCGGCAAGGAGTTTTCAGATGAGTAAGAAGGTTACCATACGCCGTCTGCCGACGGGCGTTCCTGGTTTGGACAACCTTCTGGGCGGTGGATTGCCGGAATTCTCGTTCAACCTGATTGCGGGTATGCCGGGAAGCGGAAAAACGACACTCGCCCACCAGATCATGTTCTCACAGGCAAACTCGGACAATCGGGTACTGTTCTTCACGGTACTTGGCGAGCCTGCCTTGAAGATGCTCAGGTATCAGCAGCAGTTTTCGTTTTTTGACATTGATAAAATCAATGATTCGATACGCTTCGTCAATCTGTCTGCTGACCTCATGGGAGGGAATTTCGACCGTGTATTGTCGCGCATCTCCGAAGAGGTGAAAAACTATACACCCAGTTTGGTATTTGTCGATTCCTTCCGATCGGTCGTGCAATCGACGAAGAATCAGGATACAGGTATGTCCGATTTGCAAAGATTCGTGCAGCAGTTGGGCATGCAAATGACAAGTTGGCAGACAACCTCGTTTTTATTGGGTGAATATTTGGCGCCGGAAGCAGAGTCCAGCCCTATTTTTACCGTGGCCGACGGCATCCTCTGGCTTTCGCAAAACATGCACCATAATTCAATGGTACGCAAGATGCAAGTGGTTAAAATGCGCGGTCAAGCTCAGGCTGCCGGTTTACATACCTTCCGTATCAGCGATGAAGGCATCCAGGTTTTTCCTCGCGCGATGGTCAAACCGAGCGGAGTGGTTGCGCCTTCTATCGAAGTTTCCGGCGGAGAGCACCGTATTCCTACGGGAGTACCGGGGCTGGATGAGATGATGGGCGGCGGCTTGCCCGCTGGCTATTCTCTGCTCCTGGTCGGACCATCCGGTTCCGGGAAAACCGTATTAGCCACAGAATTTCTTGCTGAAGGGGCAGCCAGGGGGGAACCTGGTGTGATTGCAGCGTTTGAAAAGAGTCCGAACCAACTGCTGAGCAGAAAACTCAATACACTGATTCAGGCTGGGCAGGTTGGGGTGATCGACACGCGTTCTCTGGATTTATCGATTGATCAAATTCTGCATGATCTGATCGAAATGATTACCAAAATGCAGGCAAAACGTGTTGTCATCGACTCCCTTTCCGGATTTGAACTGGCACTGGCACCCGAGTTTCATGAGGATTTCCGGGGATCTCTGTACCGGATGATTGCCGAGTTGACCGGCATGGGCGTGACCATATTGATGACCTCGGAACTGGAAGACCGCTACACCGATTTGCGTTTCAGTCCCTTCGGGAGCGCTTTTCTCGCTGATGCAATCATCGTGCAGCGTTATGTTGAAATCGCGGGCCAATTCAAACGCGTCATCTCGGTCGTCAAAGTCCGTGGCAGCAGGCATAGCAAGGACATTCGGTTATACGATATTACAGATGAAGGCATCGTACTGGGGGAAACTTTGACTGCGTACGCTGGAATCCTGACTGGCCGGCCGACTGGAGATCTCGTGGTATAGGGAAGAAAGGGACATCGTAATGAGTAAAAATGACAAAGGTCAAATTTCCGACCCCGGTGATTCGGTCTCTTCGGGCACGAATTCTGAGAGTGAAAGACAGTTCACTGTCCGCGGAAACGACAGAAGGCGAGGGGGAAGCATTGTCATTCACCCTCCCCCCCAAATCGACCTTCTGCACCCCGAAGATTCGATCAGTGCGCGAGAAGATGCCGTGCGGTTGCGGGAACAGGATGTCAACCTGCTCGAGCAGGAAATTATTACTGCAGAGACCACGCAGAAAACTTCCGACCCTCACCTGAAGGTATTGCAACAAGCGAACGCAAATCTGGTAATTGCTACCATCGAAGCGCATAAACTGGCCGAACAAATCCAGATGTCTAAAACGCATCTGGATCATTTAGCCCATCACGATGGACTCACCGATTTGCCCAACCGAATGCTGCTGCATGACCGGCTTGGTCAGGCAATCGAGTCGGCTCGTCGTCGAGGCAGGAAACTTGCGTTGTTGTTCATGGATGTGGATCGATTCAAAAATATCAACGACTCTCTGGGGCATGTGATTGGAGATCAACTGCTGCAATCGGTGGCGAAACGCCTGGTTGAGTGCGTGCGTCATTCAGACTCCGTCTGCCGCCAAGGGGGGGACGAGTTCATTATACTGCTGGCCGAAATCGAGCACGCAGAAGACGCAGCGCTTTCTGCACAGAAGGTGCTTACAGCGCTCGCGATTCCTCATCGCATCGACCAGCACGACCTCTATATCAGCGTGAGCATCGGTATCTGCATCTACCCCGACGATGGTTCGGATGCAACTTCCCTGATCAAGGGTGCGGATATGGCGATGTATCATACCAAGGGAAACGGGGGTAACGACTATACATTCTTCGAGCAGAGCATGAATACCCAGGCCGTCAAGAAGCTCTCCACTGAAACCGATCTGCAACTCGCACTGCAACGGCAGGAATTCGTGCTGTACTACCAGCCGAAAATAAATCTTCAGAGTGGCGAAATTGTCGGGGTAGAGGCGCTCATCCGCTGGCGTCATCCACGGCATGGACTGATCCTGCCCGGGCAGTTTATCCAGATCGCCGAAGACTGTGGCCTCATTGTGCCCATCGGCGCGTGGGTTTTGCGGGAAGCTTGCAAACAAGCCAAAGCCTGGCAAGATTCTGGTTTTCCTCCCCTCCCGGTGGCGGTCAACATCTCTGCCGCACAGTTCAGACGTAAGGATTTTCTGGAAAGCCTGGCGGGGATCCTGAAAGACACCGGCCTGGCAGCGCGCTATCTCGAACTTGAGTTGACCGAAAGCGTGCTCATGCAGGATGCAAATGTTACCGTCTCCATGCTCGAGGCGCTCAAAGCCATGGGCGCTCAACTTGCCATTGACGACTTTGGTACGGGTTTTTCGAGTTTGAGTTATTTGAAACGTTTTCCGATTGACACGCTGAAGATCGACCAGTCGTTTATGCATGACATCACGAAGGCTATGGACAATCTGGATGATGCTGCCCTCGTGACCGCCGTGATCGGCCTGGGAAAAAGCCTCAATTTGTGCGTCATTGCCGAAGGTGTGGAAACGCATGAACAGTTGGTATTCCTGCAGAACCAGGGGTGTAGCGAAGGACAGGGGTTTTATTTCAGTCAGCCAGTATCTGAGAAAAAAATGACTATGTTGCTTCGAACGGATCGCACGATACCTTTTTGATTTTGTATCACAAATCGCTGTCCGAATCGATGGTCAGAATTCATCAGCGATGAGATAGCCATGTATCAAATTGATTTGCGGGAAGAGGCTGGCTGAAATAAAACCCCTGACCCTCGTCACATCCCTGTTCACGCAGGAAAACCAGTTGCTCCCGCGTCTCCACGCCTTCGGCGATGGTTTTCAGGCCCAGGCTCTTGGCCATGCTGATGATGGCCGCAATGATGGCCCGATCTTCCTCAGCCGTGCTGATGTTCTGCACAAAGGACTGGTCGATCTTGAGTTTGTACACGTTGAACTTTTTCAAGTAATTCAGTGAGGAGTAGCCCGTACCAAAATCATCGATGGACAAGCGGATCCCCTGTTTGGACAAACCGGCCATGATGGCAATGGCACTCTGGGGATCATGCATGGCTACACTCTCGGTCAGTTCCAACTCAAACAGGTGGGAGGGAACCGAAGCCTCCTGCAAAAGCCGTGAGATCAAATCGGATAGGCTGGAAAATAGAAACTGGACTGCCGACAGGTTGACAGCCATGATGACGGGGAGGGCGCCATGGTCCAGCCATTGTTTGAGTTGCTGGATCGCCTTGCGAATCACCCATTCGCCGATGGGAATGATCAAACCGGTGTCCTCGGCAACGGGAATGAACTCTGCCGGCGATATTTGACCCAGTTCAGGATGATTCCAGCGCAACAGTGCCTCTGCGCCGATGATCCGGTTGTTGACCAGTGAAATCTGCGGTTGATAATACAGGTCGAATTGGTCGCATTCCAACGCGTGGCGTAAGGCATTCACCAATTGCATGTTGCGTGTCGTGCGGGCCTGCATTTCGGGCGTAAAGAAGCGGTAACCGTTCCGTCCTTCATTCTTGGCGCGATACATGGCCGTATCGGCGCTTTTGGACAGCGTTTCCAGGTTGATGCCATCGCCAGGATAAACCGCAATGCCGATGGAAACCGTCACGGAGAGTTCATACTGCTCGATCTGATACGGCGCAGCCACGATATCCAATATCTTTTGTGCCACCTGTGCGGCCCCTTGCGCATCACTGCCCGGGAGCATGACGATGAATTCATCACCGCCCAACCGCGAAATGGTATCCTCTTCCCTCAACAGGCTTTGCAGGCGCCTGGCGACCATGACCAACAGGGCATCCCCAGTGCCGTGCCCCAATGAGTCATTGATTTCCTTGAAACGATCGAGATCGAGAAACATCAACGCCAGGTGACCATTGCTGCGCTTGGCCAGACTCAGGGCATAGCGGAGGTGTTCATCCAGTTGTGCACGATTTGGCAAACCGGTCAACACATCATAGTTGGCCAGGTATTGAATCCGTGCCTCATTGCGACGACGTTCGGTGATGTCCCGGGTAATCCCCAACAAGGCGGTAATATCACCTTTGGCATCTCTCAGTGGGGCCGCGTGGGTTTCCACTTGCCGCCGCGTGCCCTTCAATCCGACGATCTCAAATTCCGCAATGGCATTTTGCCCCTGCATCACCTGTCGGCGCAGAGTTTCAAGGTTTTCATGAAATTCTGGCGGAATGAAATCCAGAAGGGAATTCTGTCTGGCTTCCTCGAGGGAAGAGACCTCCAACAATTTCAAACCAATGGCGTTGATGTCCATCAACTCTCCCTGAAGACCGATGACTTCGATACATTCTGGTTCGGTCTCGATGATGGTTCTCAGTCGTTGCTCACTTTCCCGCAAGTCCTCTTCCGCACGTTGACGCCGGGTTTCACGGTCAAAACTGGTCAGGGCATAGTCTATGTCCAGTGCCATTTCGAGAAGGAGTGCCTGGATACTCTCATCAAAAGCGTGAGCGGTACCGGCATACAAGGCAAAGGTTCCAATGGGTTGGCCATTACAGTGCAGGGGAATTGCGGCACAGGCTGCCAAACCATACTGGGTAGCGGTTTCCTGCCAGGGAACGGTCATGGGATCCCGTTTGAAATTCTGGCACCAGACCGCGCGATTTTCCCGCAGAGCCGTACCCACGGGCCCACGCCCCGCGGGTTTGTCTGCTTCCACGGAGATGTTGAGCGTTTCCAGATAGTCCTGTCCGGCACCAAAAGACGCAACCGGGACGATCCGTTTCGTTGCATCATTCAGTATGCCGATCCAGGCCATTTTCAAGCCACCGAAATTGACGACATCACGGCATACTTGCGGGAAGAGTTCGGCCTCACAGGTGCAACGCACGATGGCCTGATTGCATTGACTGAGTGCTGCGTAGAGTTGTGTGAGACGCTGTAATTTTACCTCTGCAGACTTGCGTTCGCTGATATCCCGCACCGTGGCCTGGATCAGACCATTGGGCCCAGGATTCATGCGGGTCAGCAGGACATCCGCAAAAAACTCGGTTCCATCGGTTCGCTTATGCATCCATTCAAAAAAATGCGTCCCCTTGTCGAGCGCCAGTTCCATCATTTCTCGCGCTTTTTCATACGAACCGCGACCATCCGGCTGAAATTCCGGGGAAGCGTCAGCGGGGGAGAGTGAAATGAATTCCGCTTCATCCGCGCACCTGAACAATGCGATGGCGGCTGGATTTCCACTGAGAAAGCCTTTGTCGATGTTCAGGGTCATGATGGCATCCCGTGAGGATTCAAACAGCCGCCGGAAGGCGGCTTCGCTCTCCCGCAGGGCTTCTTCCTCGTGCTCACGACTGATGGCGATGGATGCAATATGGGTGACGGTGTCCATCAGACGGAGGTGTTCATGGGTTGGAAGTTCTGGTTTGGCGTTATACAGGGCCAGGGTGCCCAGCACGCGTTTTTTTGCATCGATGATGGGGGTGGACCAATAGGCGTGAACTCCCTTTTTCAACGCAATATTTCTGTGGCCTTCCCAAGAGGGATCGACGGCGATGTTTTCGACGAAGACCGGTTCCCCGGGAAGGATCTCGGTGTCGCATGAACCTGTCTGTGAACGGCTGGACTGTCCGTCCATGGCGGTGATCAGCGGAGAGGGCAGGGGGAAGGACGCACCATGGTAGACCTGTACCCCTTCCTGATCGAGCAATAAAATGGATCCTCGCACCCCCGGAGCCCGGGATTCGAGAAACTCAATCAAGGCGCACAAGGATTCCGACAAGGGAGCCCCCGTGGCCACCATTTCCAAAATTCTTTCGGTTTCATTGGGCAGCATGTCAGATCACGTTAAAATGGTTCATGGGCAAGTCCATCATTCGGTTTCCCGGATTTTTGAATGATGACAGCAAGTGTGCCAGAAAGCATCAAAACACTACAGAACCTGTTAAATAATCTGGAGGGATCCGTATGGGATTTTTTTCACACTTCATGGCCGCTGTCAGCGACCACAAGACTGACACCGAGTTGCCCGCCGATGCCCGGTTGATCGACGTACGGACTCATTCCGAGTTCATTTCGGGACATATCGAAGGGGCCATCAATCTTCCGCTGGACCGGTTCAATCATGACATTCATCAGGTCATCAAGGATAAAAGTACCCCTGTAATCCTGTACTGCCGCTCGGGCGCACGCTCGGGTCACGCCCTGTCTGTCATGCACCAACTGGGTTACACCCAGGTGTTCAATGGAGGCAGCGTGGGAAGTTTGGCCTTGCGCATGAAGAAGGAGGTCAAACGAGGCGTTTGAAGGCGCCGAGGGGAATGCCGGCTTTTTCGGGTATGGCTATCTGTGCTAACATGGCACCAGTGACGGGCCTGTTTTGGTCATGACAAAAAACGGAAATTGACCTCTTAATCGATGCTCTGGCGGGTGCGTGTGAAGAAAAAAGGGTATATGCGCGCGCTCCTGTTGGCGTTTTTACTCCCTCTCCTGATGGATTTTGCCTGGGGAGAGGAGGCGGAAGGCGGCAGGGTTGTCGTACCCATTCTGCTCTACCATCGCTTTGGTCCCGTGGTTGCGGACTCGATGACGGTCAAAACTTCAGTCTTCGCTTCCCAACTTGAATATCTTCGGGTACAGGGTTACACCGTGATCCCCCTGCGCCGTCTGGTTTCCTCCCTTGCAGGAAAAGCGCCGCCCTTGCCCGATCGCTCCGTCGTGATCACCGTGGATGATGGCCATGAATCCGTATTTACGGACCTGTATCCGCTGGTCCGCCGCTACCACATTCCCGTTACCTTGTTCATTTATCCTTCGGCCATCTCCAACGCCCGTTATGCCCTGACCTGGCAACAATTGCAGGAAATGAAGGGCAGTGGCCTCGTGGATATCCAATCCCATACTTATTGGCATCCCAACTTCAAAAAGGAAAAAAAACGCCTGACAGTTCAGGAATATGAGAATTTCGTACATCGTCAACTGCTCAGATCCAGAGAGGTCTTGCAAGAGAAACTGGGCGGGACGGTGGATATGCTGGCTTGGCCCTATGGGATCTATGACGACGAACTGATCGAGGATGCCAGGCGGGCAGGGTATGTCGCAGGATTTTCCATGGTGAGACACCCGGTTACCCGAGCCGATCCCATGATGGCCTTGCCCCGTTATCTGATGATCGACCCGGTTCAGGGCGTCTTGTTCGAAAAATTGCTCGCGGAATCTTCCCGTTTCCGGGAGGTAAGAGAGAATCGACCGTGAAGAGCCTCAACCGCCGTGTTTCCCTTCTTTTCCTGCTTCTCTGGAGCATATCGAACTCCGTGTCCGCCCTGACGTCATCCTACGTAGGGACCGTACTGGATGCCGAGACCCGGAAACCCATCGAAAACGCCTTCGTGACGCTTGGCGCCACTGTCGTACGAACCGATCCCAACGGAAGGTTCACCATCGATGGCCGTGGCGAGCAGTTGGGGATTCGGGCTTATGGACATGTCCGTCGTGAGGTCCCCCTGGTCAATTTCAACCGTGACAGGTCTGTGTTTACCCTGAGCCCTTTCATCCCCAAGGCTCTCTATCTTTCATTCTATGGAGTCGGGGATAAACGGTTGCGTCAATCTGCGCTCGGCCTCATTCAGCATACGCAAGTGAATGCGCTGGTGATCGACCTCAAGGGAGATCGAGGGGATGTCTCTTTCAAAAGCGTCATCCCCCTGGCGACACAAATCGGTGCACGAAAAATCACGACCATCAAGGATATCAATGCACTGGTGAACGAATTGCACGCCAGGGGCATCTACCTCATCGGGAGAATCGTGGTGTTCAAGGATGATCCCCTGGCCAAGGCACGGCCTGATCTGGCACTCAGAACGACGGAGGGGGCCATCTGGAGGGACCGGGAGGGGCTGTCGTGGCCCGATCCATTCAACAAAACGGTATGGAACTACAATATCGATCTGGCAGAAGAGGCGGCGCGCGCAGGATTCGATGAAATTCAGTTTGACTATGTTCGCTTCCCGGATTCCATGGAACCGGTGTATCCGGTACCAAATACAGAAGAAAACCGGGTCAAGGCCATCACCGGGTTTCTCGCCTCGGCAAGGAAAAGACTCGTTCCCTATAACGTTTTTCTGGCTGCGGATATTTTCGGGTATGTGGCATGGAATACCGATGATACCCATATCGGTCAGAAGTTACAGAATCTGGCCGAAGTCCTGGACTATCTGTCCCTGATGCTCTATCCCTCCGGATTCAAGTTCGGAATACCCGGGTACCTCGATCCCGTCCAGCATCCGCGTGAAATTGTCCTGCTTTCCCTGGAGAAAGCACAACAACGCAGCGGATTGCCGGCTCTTCGTTTTCGGCCCTGGCTTCAGGCATTCCGGGACTATGCATTTGACCGAAGATGGTTCCGGACACCTCAAATACGGGCACAGATCGAGGCAGCCGAGCATTTCGGCAGCGATGGATGGATGCTGTGGAACCCGCACAACCTCTATGGCGACGGTCTTCAGGACCAGCCAAACCCTGGGCGCAACGTGTTCACCCCATGAAAATTGCCGCCCTCATCTGGCTGGAGATCTTTCTCCTGTGGGGAACGGCGGCCTTTGCACAGAATCCCGGCCAGATCGATGCGACCGCACTGGATCCCATCGGGGCATTGACCCAACGCGAAATTCAACTCGGACGAATTCCCGGCGCCGTGGTGTTGGTGGGCAACCCCGAGGAAATTTTATACCGGAAGGCATTCGGCCTGAGCGCCCTGAAACCGGAGCCCCGTCCGATGACGGTGGACACCCGTTTCGATCTCGCCTCCCTGACCAAGGTCGTGGCTACCACCACGGCCATCCTGCAGTTGATGGATCAACAAAAACTCCGTCTGGATGATCCCGTCGCAAAATACTGGCCGGAATTTGGCGAGAATCACAAGGAATCCATCACCATCCGGCAGTTGTTGACCCATTATTCAGGCTTGCGGGCCGATCTGGACTTGACCAGGGCATGGTGGGGTTATCCTGCAGCCCTGAGCTTGATCGCTGCAGAAAAACCTCTCGTACCGCCGGGCAGTCAATACCTGTATAGCGACATCAATTTCGAGATTCTGGGAGAACTGGTACGACGGATCTCCGGCATGCCTCTGGATGTTTATTGTGCCCGGTATATTTTTCAGCCTCTGGGCATGAAGAACACGGGTTTTACGCCGCCCTTGACATCACGTCCGAACATTGCCCCGACCGAATATCTGAATGGGCGACTGCACTGGGGTGAAGTACACGATCCCACGGCATACCGTATGGGCGGGGTTTCAGGGCATGCAGGGCTGTTCTCCACAGCGGATGATCTGGCAATTTTTGCCCGGATGCTTCTCGACGGAGGAAGTGCGAAGGGGGTTCGAATTCTGAACCGGCGCACCGTGACGCAAATGACTACCCCTCAGTCGCCGCCGGGCATGACCGAGTTGCGCGGACTGGGTTGGGCATTGGCAGCCCCTTTTGCCACCAATCGCGAACAACTGCTTCCGCTGGGGGCTTATGGTCACCTGGGATATACCGGTACGCTCCTGCGGATAGATCCCGTCACCCGCACATTCCTCATCGTCCTGAGCAATCGCGTACACCCCCATGGAAAAGGCAACGCCAATCCCTTGCGCCGGGGGATCCTGGCCATCGTCTCTGCCGCGTTGGGACCACAAACCAATGAGCAGATACTTGCCGCCCGCCCAGGCGTGGCCGCTTACCGCCAACGAGCCGCCGCATACCCTGTGATTCATCCCGCCACACAAGTCGCCACCGGACTGGATGTTCTGAAAACCGAGAATTTTGCCCCTCTGAAGGGCTTGCGCGTTGGCCTCATTACCAATCAGACCGGCGTGGATACGGACGGAAATCGCGGAGTGGATCTGTTATTCCACGCGCCCGGCGTCAGCCTCACCAAAATATTCAGCCCTGAACATGGTCTGCAGGGCAACCGGGATGGAAAAATCCCCTCGGAAAGGGATGCCGGTACGGGACTGCCGGTGTACAGTTTGTACGGCGAAACCCGGAAACCCACCGAAGGGATGCTCCGGGATATCGATGCCCTGGTGTTCGATATTCAGGATGCCGGGGTCCGTTTCTACACCTACGCCACCACCATGGCCTATGCCATGGAAGCCGCTGCACGCAGGAATATCGATTTTTATGTCCTGGACCGACCGGACCCCATTGCTGCAAACATTGTACAAGGTCCGATGCTGGAGGCAACCATGACCTCCTTCACGTCCTACTTTCCGCTTCCGGTACGGCACGGCATGACCATCGGCGAACTGGCCCGACTTTTCAACCAGGAAGGCCATATCGGCGCCAGATTACACGTCATTGAAATGCGCGGTTACCGACGGCGGGACTGGTACGATGAAACCGGCATTCCATGGATTCCTCCTTCCCCCAATCTTCGTACCCTGACCGAAGCGACCCTCTATCCGGGCGTTGCGCTGGTGGAAGGCGCCAATGTCAGCGTTGGACGCGGCACCGATACTCCTTTCGAACTGCTGGGTGCGCCGTGGATCGACGGTCGGAAACTGGCGGACGCCCTGAACCGGCGCGATATTGCAGGCGTGTTTTTCATTCCGGCAAATTTCACGCCTGACGACAGTCGCTACGTCCATCAACCCTGTCATGGCGTGCGCCTCCTGTTGACGGATCGACGCGAACTCGACTCGCCATTCCTAGGGATAGAACTGGCCAGCACCCTCCATCAACTTTATCCGGAACAGTTCCACACGAAGGAAATCCTGAGCATGGTAGGATCCCCTTCGTGGGTGCAGGCGATTACCGACGGGAAAGACCCGAGATCCATCGCCCCCCAATGGCAGGAAGGCCTCAGAGAATTTTCCGCATTGAGGAAAAGATTTCTGCTTTATTAGAAGGGGATTCCCTTTCCAGCCAGATTGCGGGCCACGAAATCCCAATCGATCAAGCCCCAGAAAGCTTCGATATAACGGGGGCGTTCATTGCGGTAATCGATGTAATAGGCGTGCTCCCAGACATCGCAGGTCAGAAGCGGGATCTGATTCCATTGCAGAGGATTTTCGGCATCGTTGCTATTGCGAATGGCCAGTTTTCCATCTTCCATCTTGACCAGCCAGGTCCATCCTGCGCCAAACTTTGTGGCGGCAGCTGTTTTGAACTGCGTGGCAAATTGGTCGAAGGAGCCAAAATTCCTGTCGATGGCGGCGGCAAGTTCTCCGGCGGGTTTGTCACTTCCCTGGGGCTTGAGTCCATACCAGTAAAAGTTGTGATTCCATACCTGGGCCGCATTGTTGAAAGTCGGCCCCGTGGTTTTTTTGACCAGGTCGGACAAGGACAAACCTTCGAATTCGGTCCCCTTGATCAGTTCATTGAGTTTATTGACATAGGTTCGGTGGTGCTTGCCATGATGATATTCCAGAGTTTCCCTGGAAATATGAGGGGCGAGTGCATCCATGGCAAAGGGCAGGGTCATGAGTTCGTGTGACACTTGAATATCTCCAGGGTTGGTTCAGGATACCCATAGCATACATCAATTTTAGAATGGGTATAGACATTGAGAATCCCAGACGTAAATCAGGCGTCTGATGCCTCTGTCATCACTTGAGCGAGGGCATCTACCACACGCCCGAGGTTCTGTTCGTTGAGTGCGGCAATGCAGATTCGCCCTGAGTCCACGGCATAAATAGAGAAGTCCTGACGTAGGCGCCGGACCTGCGCCAGATCCAGTCCCGAGAAGGAAAACATTCCTTGTTGTTCGGCCACGAACCCGAAATCCTGATCCGGAACGGTTTCCCTGAGACGCGAAACCAGTGCCAGGCGCATGGATCGAATGCGATTGCGCATGGCACCCAACTCATCTTCCCAGAGTTGGCGCAGGTTGGAGTCCTCCAGTACCGTGGCCACGATGGAGGCCCCATGGGTGGGGGGATTGGAATAGTTGGTGCGGATCACGCGCTTCAACTGTGACTGGACCCGCTGGGCTTCTTCCCGACTGGCACAGATCAGGGTCAAGGCACCCACCCGTTCCCCGTAGAGCGAGAAGGATTTGGAAAAGGAATTGGCCACCAGGACGGGAATATCGAGTTCTGAAAAATGTCGGACACTGGCCGCATCCTCCTCCGTCCCCCGGGAAAATCCCTGATAGGCCAGATCAAGAAAGGGGGTCAGGCCGCGCTCGACCACCACGGCACGAATGGCTTGCCACTGCGCCGCGTTCAAATCCACGCCGCTGGGATTGTGGCAACAGGCGTGAAGAACGACAATGGTGCCGCGCGGCGCACCCTCCAGCGCGTTCAGCAGTCTGGGAAAATCCACACCGTGGGTTTCCGGATCGTAATAAGGGTAAGATTTGACGGTGAATCCCGCAGCCTCGAAAAGTGCGCGATGATTCTCCCAACTGGGGTCGGAAATCCAGACTTCGGCGGCGGGATGAAACCAGCGCAGAAAATCGGCCCCCAGTTTGAGACCTCCCGTTCCCCCCAGAGACTGGACGGTAACCAGGCGGCCTTCCCGGAGGACGGGCGAGTTCTCTCCAAAGACGAGGGTCTGGACCTGCCGGACATAGCGCCCCAACCCCTCGATGGGTAAATAGCCACGGGCGGATTTGAGGGTATTGAGCCGGTCTTCCGCCAATGCGACCGAATGCAGGAGGGGCAGTTTTCCTTGCTCATCCGTATAGACGCCTACCCCCAGATTGACCTTGTGCGGATTGGAATCCGCCTGGAAGGCCTCAGTCACGCCCAGAATGGGGTCTTTGGGAGCCAACGGAAGATGCGTCAGAAAGGAGGGAGCGGTCATGATGACAAAAGAAGAAATTAAAGGGTGCATTGTAGAGGTTTTTTGCCAACCGGGGGTACAATGCCACACTCGGGGTGGTCTGGTATCCATACCCTTGTCTTTCAGGAATTGCCAGTGCTCGTCACTTTTGAAAACAGCCCCTTTCGTCTGGTTCAACCCTTTGTCCCTGCCGGGGATCAACCCAAGGCCATCGCACAACTGACCGAGGGCGTGAATCTCGGGTTGCAATATCAAACCCTGCTGGGGGTAACCGGATCAGGCAAGACCTATACCATGGCTCAAGTCATTGCCCGCCTGGGGCGTCCTGCTCTGGTTCTGGCGCACAACAAGACCCTGGCCGCCCAACTCTATTCGGAATTTCGCGAGTTTTTTCCTGAAAACGCGGTGGAATACTTCGTTTCCTATTACGACTATTATCAACCGGAAGCCTATGTTCCAGCACGGGATCTCTACATCGAGAAAGATTCCAGCATCAATGAAGCCATCGAACAAATGCGCCTGTCTGCAACCAAGTCCCTTCTGGAGCGCCCCGATTGCATCATCGTGGCCTCCGTTTCCTCCATTTATGGGATCGGTGATCTGGCCGACTACCATAAGATGGTTTTACACCTGAAGGAGGGGGAGAAAATCGATCAGCGTGCCATTGTGGGGCGTCTCGCCGTCATGCAGTACACGCGTAATGAGGTGGAATTCAAGCGCGGGGTATTTCGGGTGCGGGGAGACGTCATCGATGTGTATCCTGCAGAACACAGCGAATCAGCCCTGCGTATCACGCTGTTCGACGACGAGGTGGAACGGCTGACACTCTTCGATCCGCTCACCGGACGTCTGCAGAAACGCCTGGGGCGTTTCACCGTATTTCCCTCCAGCCACTACGTGACCCCCCGTGATACTGTAGTGCGGGCCATTGAAACCATCAAGATCGAGTTGAAGGAACGGATCGATTTTTATGCCCGGGAACAACGCCTGGTGGAATTACAGCGCATCGAGCAACGGACCCGTTTCGATCTGGAGTTGTTGAATACCCTCGGTTTCTGCAAAGGCATCGAAAATTACTCGCGGCATCTGTCGAGACGCCCGGCAGGTTCTCCTCCCCCCACCTTGATCGAATATCTCCCTTCTCATGCCTTGCTCTTCATCGATGAATCTCATGCCACCTTGCCGCAGGTCGGTGGCATGTATAAGGGAGACCGGGCACGCAAGGAAAATCTGGTCAATTATGGCTTTCGTCTGCCCTCTGCCCTGGATAATCGGCCCTTGCGGTTTGACGAATTCGAGGGCCTCATGCCCCAGACCATCTTTGTGTCGGCCACACCAGGCGCCTATGAGCAAAAACATTCGGGGCAGGTGGTCGAGCAAATCATCCGCCCCACCGGCCTGGTGGACCCACCCGTGGAAATCCGTCCAGCCCTGTCTCAAGTGGATGATCTGCTGGGCGAAATTCGCATCTCTGTGGAACGCCAGCAGCGCGTCCTGGTCACCACCCTGACCAAGCGCATGGCAGAAACCCTGACCGAATTCCTGCATGAGCAGGGCATTCGTGTTCGCTATCTGCATTCGGACATCGATACTGTGGAACGTGTGGAGATCATCCGCGACCTGCGTCAGGGAAAATTTGATGTACTGGTGGGAATCAACCTGTTGCGCGAAGGACTGGACATTCCGGAAGTGGCCCTGGTGGCCATTCTGGATGCAGACAAGGAAGGATTTCTGCGTTCGGAACGCTCCCTGATTCAAACCATCGGACGGGCTGCCCGGCACCTCGAAGGGCGAGCCATTCTCTATGCCGATCGAACCACGGATTCCATGCGGCGTGCCCTGGATGAAATGGCGCGCCGACGCAGTTTGCAGCAGGCGCACAATCAGGTACAGGGCATTATTCCGCGCGGCGTGGCCAAACCCATCGTGGATCTTCTGGAAGGCCTCTACACGGAAATTGAGATGTCGCCCCCTCTGAAAGTGGCAGAACCGGAAAGAGGCAGCGAAGCCATGACGGAAAAACAGCGTCAGGCCTTGCTTCAGCGCCTGGAAAAAGAGATGCACGGTGCTGCCAGCCAACTGGAATTCGAAAAAGCGGCAGCTCTGCGCGATCAGATCAAGAAACTGCAGATGCTGTGGCTGGCGCTGGGTTAGGCCAGGATTTTTCCAGGGTTGAGCAGTCCCTGGGGGTCCAGAAGCATTTTGAGTTTTTTCATCAGGTCGAGGGCCACGGGGTCTTTGTAATGGACCAATTCCTGTACCTTCAACTGACCAATTCCGTGCTCTGCGCTGATACTTCCATCGAGTGTGCTGACCACATCGTGCACGATCCGGTTGACTGCCGGCGTTTGGGGAATCAGGGTACGATTGCGTTCGGGATCCGCAAAAGACAGGTTGTAATGCAGGTTGCCATCCCCCACATGACCGAAACACACCACCCGAATGCCGGGGAAAGCCGCTTCGAGATTCCTTCCGGCGCACTCGATGAATTCGGGGATCCGACTGACGGGGACACTGATGTCGTGTTTGATACTGATTCCTTCCCGTTTCTGAGCTTCGGAGATTCGTTCCCGCAAAGCCCAGAGGGCCTGGGCTTCGGCCAGACTCTGTGCCAGCACGGCATTATCCAGCAGACCTTCTTCCAGCGCCAGGACCAGGGCCTTTTCCAGTAACCCTTGCAGGGGAGCCAGGGCATCAAATTCTTCCAGTTCGATCAGAACCGACCAGGCGGGGAGAGGATCGAGGGGGGCCTGGAACTGGGGAATATGGTGCAAAACCAGGGACAGGGCGGAATGAGAGATAAGTTCGAAAGCCGAAATCCGGTCTCCACATTGGGCGCGCAGAAAACGCAACAGGCCCACGGCCAGCGCGGGTGAAGGCACGGATAGCCAGGCCGTCACCCTCTGGCGGGGAAGGGGATAGAGACGCAGGACAGCACGCGTAATGATGCCCAGCGTTCCTTCTGCCCCGATGAAACATTGTTTGAGGTCGTATCCGGTATTGTCCTTGCGGAGTCCCTTCAACCCATTCCAGCAACGCCCATCCGCCAGGACCACTTCCAGACCAAGAACCTGAGAACGCATATTGCCGTAGCGCAGGACCGCCGTTCCCCCCGCATTGGTGGAAATCACCCCCCCGATCTGGGCACTTCCTTCTGAGGCCAGGCTGAGAGGAAAGAGAAAACCCGCCGCCTCTGCATGTTTTTGAACCTGGGCGAGGACTGCACCGGCCTCACAGACCAAGGTCGCATTTTCCGCATCCAGTTCCAGAATCCGGTTCATGCGGGACAAACTGAGAATGATTTCCGGATGGCCGACACGGGGCGTGGCCGCACCACATTGGCTGGTATTCCCTCCTTGCGGAACGAGGGGGACGCCCGCGTTGGCACAGGCCTTGATCACATCGATGACTTGCGCCGTGGAGGCCGGTTGAACCACCCAGGGTGCGGTTCCCTGATAGCGTCCACGCCAGTCCGTATTATGGGCGGCGACGGCCAGAGGATCGGTCAGGAGTCCCGATTCCCCCAACCGTGCACGCAAGTCCGCATAAAGTGCCGAATGAACCAAACTCAATCTTCCTTTCGAGGTAGAGGGGGAGTTTCCGTGAGCAAGGACCGGACTTCCTCCTCCCACACGGTGGCGGCAGCATCACTGGGTGCACGCCAATCTCCGCGCGGCGAGAGCGACCCGCCGGACCCGATCTTGGGACCGTTGGCCAGACAGGAACGTTTGAATTGGCTGCCCTGAAAGAAACGGGTGACAAAGACTCCCAACCAGTGACGGATTTCGGCAAAGGAATAGGGGGTTTCCCCCTGCCCCCAAGTACACCAGGCCATGTAAGCCAGTCGGCGAGGAGGGGAACCGAAACGCAGCGTGTGGTACAGGAAAAAATCCTGCAATTCGTAGGGCCCTACGGTAGTCTCGCTACGCTGCATCTGTCCCGCCTGGGCAGGGATCAGTTCGGGTGAGATGTCCAGAGCCAATACTTCCTCCAGCAGGGGACCCAGCGCCGGGGTCAACAGCGCGCGTTCCCGGGCCCAGCGCAATAAATGCTGGATCAGGGTTTTGGGAACGCTGGCATTGACGTGGTAATGCGCCATGTGGTCTCCCACCCCATAGGTAGACCAACCCAGCGCCAATTCACTCAGGTCGCTGGTTCCCACCACCAGCCCGCCATGATGGTTGGCCAAACGAAAAAGATGGCTGGTCCGTTCGCCCGCTTGTACATTCTCGAAAGTAATGTCATAACGCGCTTCTCCCCGCGCATAGGGGTGATCGAGATCTTTCAACATCTGCAGGCAACTGGGTCGAATGTCGATTTCCTCTGCCGTGACCCCCAACACATTCATGAGACGGTGGGCCAGCGCCAGGGAAGCAGAGCCGGTGGCAAAGCCCGGCAGGGTATAGGCCCGCAGAGACTGACGGGGCAGTTCCAGTTGGTCCAGTGCGGCACAGCACACCAGCAGGGCGTGGGTTGAGTCCAGCCCACCGGAAACGCCCAAGACCAGGGTTTTCAAACCAGTGGCCCGCAAACGTGTGGCCAGCCCCTGAACCTGGATGTGAAAGACTTCGGCACAGCGTTCATCCCGTTGGTCAGAGGCGCCGGGAACATAGGGAAAGCGGGTTGGAACGGGGTGTACCGTGAGGCAGGGGCGGGGGCCTTTCAGCGGGGCCAGGTGCACGGTATCGAAGGTTTCGAGTTCCTTTTTGTGATGAGAACAGGCCTGGGCAAAGGTATTCTGGCGCATCCGTTCCTGGTGCAGACGCAACAGGTCCAGATCGGCAGTGATCAACTGATCCGTGGGCGTGTAGCGGATACTTTCGGCCAGTATGTTCCCGTAGTCCACGATCAGACCGTGACCGTCCCAGGCCAGATCGGTGGTGGATTCTCCACACCCTGCCGCACTATACAGGTATGCGCTCAGACAGCGGGCAGATTGGTTGGACACCAGTTGACGCCGGTAGTCGGCCTTACCCACCGTGGCATTGGATGCCGAAGCATTGAGTTGGACCGTGGCACCGGCCAGCGCTGCCAGACTGGAGGGAGGAATGGGAACCCACAAGTCCTCGCAAATTTCCACCGCCAACGTCGCCAGAGGTTGATCCTCACACTGAAAAAGCAAACGGGGGCCAAAAGGAACGGGCGGATGGGACTTCCATTCCAGCCACTCGGTACGGATCGAGAGCGCAGGCGTGAACTGACGGGCCTCATAAAACTCCCGATAATTTGGCAGATAGGATTTGGGGACAATGCCGTGAATCGTCCCACCTCCGATCAATGCCGCACAATTGAACAGATGACTGCGGTGGCGCAGAGGGAAACCCACCAGTGCAAACACCGGCAATTTCTCGCTGGCCTGGCGCACCTGCTCCAGCGCCTGGAGCGCGGATCTGAGCAAAGCCTCCTGATGAAACAAGTCGTCACAGGAATAGCCGGTCAGGCCCAGTTCTGGAAACACCACGATCCGTGCCCCCTGCGCCACGGCCCGGGACATGAGCGCCACGGTCCGCTGGGCATTGTCCAGGGGACGTGCCAGAGCCACGGTGGGGATGGCCACGGCTACCCTCAGATAATCCTGAGCGTGAAGGTCAAAAAAAGGGGGAATCGCACGCATCCTTTCAGTGTACCCCATCCTGCCGGGTTTGTTGCACAGGAGGTTCACCACTATCCCAGCCCCCTCCGAGTGCCGCAATGAGTTGGGCGGCGGCAACGAAGGCTCGTCCGCGCAGGGTGACTTCGCTGACTTGCCCGGTGAGCAAGGCAGTTTGAGTGATGACGACATTGAGATAATCCACGGTCCCTGAGCGGTATTGCTGGTCCGTCAGAACGACGGTACGCGCCGCTGCCTTGACCGCACGTTGTTGCACCACGATTTCCCGGGTCAGAATTTCCTCTGCCGCCAGATTGTCCTCGACATTCTGGAAGGCGGTCAGGACGACTTGGCGGTAGTTGGCCACGGCCTGATCAAAACCGGCACGGGCCTGATCCAGGTTGGCCAGGCGCAGTCCGGCGTCATACAGGGGCTGAAAAAGTTGAGGGCCGATCGACCAGTTTTGATTGGGCAGGGCAAAGAGGTTACTGTAAGCAGCGTTCTGATACCCGTAATTCCCGGACAAGGTCAGACTGGGATAAAAGGCTGCCTGAGCCACGCCGATATTGGCACTGGCAGAGGCGGCCTGACGTTCGGCCACGGCGATGTCCGGACGGCGCTCCAATAGAACCGACGGAATGGTCAAAGGGGGTTTGGGATAGCCATCGCCCAGCGGCAGTGAAGGAAGCCTGAACTCTGAAGGAACTTTTCCTATCAACACGGCAATGGCGTGTTCCATCTGACTGCGCTGAACTTCCACGTCGATAAGTTGAGCCCTGGCCGTTTCCAGTTGATTTTCGGCGAGAAGAATATCCGTATCCGCAGCCACCCCAAATTTTTTACGGTTGACGGTTAGATCCAGAGATTTCTGATAAGCCTTGACCGCCTCCGTCAGGAGGGCCGATTCGGCATCATCGGTGCGTAGTTGGAAGTAGTCCACCGCCAACAGACTTTGCAAACTCAGCAACGTAGCGGCCACCTGGTTGGCATCGGCCTGCGCAGAGGCCTGGTTGGCTTCGATGCTCCGCCGCACCGAGCCCCACAGATCCGGTACCCAGTTGGCTTGCAGGGCCGCCATGTCATTGTTGTAAATCAGGCCATTGCCCAGGACCACGCCATTGGCCGAAGCCCGGTTACGGGATTCGGCCGCGAACAAGCCCAGCGTGGGAAACAACCCGGCCTGAGTACTGCGCACCAATGCCTGGGACTGGCGCCAGGCCGCTTCCTGCTGGGCCACGGTCTGGTTGGCCTGGGCTACCTGAACCTCCAGTTGATCCAGAGTGGCGTCCTGAAACAGGGTCCACCAGCGCGCAGGAATGGGCGTCCCCTGCGTGGAGGCGACTTTCCAGCCCGCTGGCACCCGGAAACTACTGGCCGTGGGCGAGGTGGGTTTGACGTAATCGGGACCCACTTCGCACCCGGACAGTACCAGGATCAAAAAGGGAGCCAAGGAAGGCAGCGGCCAGAACCATCGATATGTATTTCTCATACCTCACTCGCGGCGGAATTGACCGGGATGACGCGTTTCCAGGCAAAACGTTTTCCCCAGCGCTGGCGAAAACGATCCAGATACAGGTAGACCACAGGAGTGGTATACAGGGTCAGTAACTGACTCAAGGCCAACCCGCCCAGAATGGCCACCCCCAGGGGTCGACGTAATTCTCCACCGCTTCCCCAGTCGAGGGCAAGAGGTAGAGCACCGAACATGGCGGCCAGAGTGGTCATCAGAATGGGACGAAACCGTTTGACGCATGCCTTCAGGATGGCGTCTTCCGGAGACAGTCCTTCGTTCCGTTCGGCCTGCAGGGCGAAGTCGATCATCAGGATGGCATTTTTCTTGACGATTCCGATCAGCAGGATGACACCGATCAGGGTCATCAGGTTGAACTCCTGCCCCGTGATCAGCAAAGCCACGACCACGCCGACTCCGGCAGAGGGCAGGGTGGAAAGGATGGTCAGGGGGTGAATCAAACTTTCGTAGAGAATTCCCAGCACGATATAGACCACCACCAGTGCGCCCAGGATCAGAAGGGGCTCATTGGACAGGGAGTCCTTGAATACTTTGGCGGTTCCTTCAAAAGAACCCTGAATGGAAGGCGGAACGCCCAACTGCTTGAAAGTCTGATGGATGGCATCCGTGGCTTGACCAAGGGAAACCCCGGGAGGAAGATTGAAGGTAATGGTGGTGGCAGGAAATTGTCCCTGATGATTGACGGTCAGGGAATCATTGCCCGGACGAATCTTGACGATGGCTGCCAGCGGCACCATGGCACCGTCCGCAGCGTAGATATAGGTTTGTTCGAGCATGGCAGGGGATTGCCAAAAAGGGGGGGCCGCCTCCATCACCACCCGGTATTGGTTGAGCGGGTTGTAGATGGTCGAAATGATCCGCTGTCCATAGAGGTCATTGAGGACCTGATCCAGCGAACGCGGATCAACCCCCATTCGGGCCGCCGTATCCCGGTCGATTTCGAGCCAGGCTTCCAGACCCAATTCCTGCTGGTCACTGTTGACATCAGCCAATTCGGGTAATTTGGCCAATGCAATGCGGATCCGTCGTGACCATGTCCGCAATTCTTCCAGATGATTGCCTTGAAGAGTGTACTGATACTGGGCATTGCTCACGCGTCCACCAAAGCGCAGATCCTGGATGGGTTGAAAGTAGAGGCTGGCCCCGGTCACCGCTTTCAACCGAGTGCGCAGACGGGCAATGACTTCATCTGAGGTGGCATGGCGTACCCCTTCCGGCTTCAGAACCACGAAAACGTTACCGGCATTGCGCGCTTCGCCTCCGGTAAAACCGATGACATCCTGGGCATCCGGATCACTTTTGCAGATCCGGATGAAGCGTGTCATTTTGTCGCGCATGGCCTGAAAGGAAATGTTCTGGTCCGCCTGAACCCGACCGATCAGGCGCCCCGTATCCTGTTGCGGCATGAACCCCTTGGGGACAATGGAAAAAAGATAGAAATTCAGACCAATGGTCAGGAACAACAAAAACAGAACCAGACGTTTATGGTGAAGTGCGGTATCCAGAGTACGTTGATACCCTTTTTCGAGGCGCTGGAACAGCCAGACTCCCCACTGTAAACGACGCTGCCAGGAGGAAGAGGGGGCTTCTGCCCGTTGCAACCAGCGGCCGCACAGCATGGGTGTGGTGGTGAGCGAGATCACCAGTGAGACCAGTACGGCCGTGGACAGAACCACGGCAAATTCACGAAACATGCGTCCCACCAAACCGCCCATCAGGAGCAGGGGGATGAATACGGCCACCAGGGAAACACTCATGGACACAACGGTAAAGGCCACTTCCCTGGCACCGATCAGAGCGGCCTGCAGAGGAGGAAGCCCACGCTCGATATGGCGGGTGATATTCTCCAGCATGACGATGGCGTCATCCACCACAAACCCCGTGGCGACTGTCAGGGCCATGAGAGAAAGATTATCTAGGCTGTAGTGTCCCAGATAGAGGATACCAAAGGTTCCGATCAGGGAAACCGGAATGGCGATACTGGGAATCAACGCCGCACGAACCTTTCCCAAAAACAGAAATACCACCAGGATCACCAGTACCGTGGCAATGATCAAGGAACGTTCCACATCATGCAACGAGGCTCGAATGGAAGGCGTACGATCCATGACCACCTTGAGATCGATGGAAGTCGGGATGGAGGCTTGCAGGCGCGGCAGGATGGCGCGAATACGATCCACCGTTTCGATGATGTTGGCACTGGGTTGACGACTGACGATGAGCAGGATGGCACGTTGCCCGTTGGCCAGCCCGAGCGTGCGCAGATCCTGAACGCTGTCCTCCACTTCGGCAATGTCCTGTAAACGGATCGGATTTCCATGGCGATAGGCCAGAATGAGGGGACGATATTCTTTGGCAGTCTTTGCCTGATCGTTGTCATCGACTTGCCACCGATTCTCGGTATTTTCTAATATCCCTTTAGGAATATTGACATTATTGTTGGATATTGCGGTTCTGATATGTTCCACGGAGAGGCCGTAACTTTGCAAGGCGGGCGCATTCAGTTCGACTCGTACCGCTGGCAGGGAACCGCCACCCACCAGAACCTGCCCGACCCCGTCGACCTGAGACAAACGTTGGGCGACAATGGTGGAGGCCGCATCATAGATCTCTCCGGGGGGCTTGGTCGGCGAGGTCATGGTCATGACCAGGATCGGGGCATCTGCCGGATTGATCTTGCGATAAACCGGGTTGAAGGGCAGGGCAGGGGGTAACAGGCTGCGCGCCGCATCCAGTGCGGCCATGACATCGCGCGCCGCCCCATTGATATCCCGGTCAAGGTCGAAGAGCAAACTGAGGGAGGCCATCCCGGTGGCGCTCGAGGACGTCATTTCCGTCAATCCGGCGATTCGTCCTACCGTTCGTTCCAGGGGAGTGACCATGATGGCGGCCATGGTTTCCGGACTGGCACCAGGCAGCGCCACCTGAACATTGATGGCCGGGAAGTCGATTTGCGGCAAAGGGGCAATGGGCATGAGGGTAAAGCCTACCCATCCCGCCAGGGTAATGGCTGCTGTCAACAGGGTCGTCGCAATGGGGCGAGCAATGAATATCCCGGTCAGGTTCATGCCTGCCGACCTGTCAGCGTACGCAAACGGCCCACCAGTCGTTCCATGGTCAGGTAGATCACCGGAGTGGTAAAGAGAGTCAGTAACTGACTGACCAAAAGCCCGCCCACCAGAGTGAGACCCAGGGGTTGTCGCAACTCGGCACCGATCCCGGTGCCAAAGAGGAAGGGAAAAGCCGCAAAGAATGCCGACAAGGTGGTCATCAGGATGGGACGGAAACGCAACAGACAAGCTTCCCGGATGGCCTGTTCCGGGGATAGCCCTTGGTGCCGTTGGGCTTCCAGGGCAAAGTCGATCATCATGATGGCATTCTTCTTGACGATACCGATCAGGAGTACGATGCCGATCACGCCCAGAATATCGAGATCGTGCCCTGTCAGGGAGAGGGCCAGCAATGCGCCCACGGCTGCGGAAGGAAGGGTGGACAGGATGGTGATGGGGTGTATGTAGCTTTCATAGAGGACCCCCAACACGATGTACATGGTCACCACGGCCGCCAGCAGGAGCAGGAGCGTGGAAGAAAGCGACTTCTGGTAGGCACGGGCAGCCCCCTGAAATTGGAGTTCCACGCTCTGAGGCAGGTTCAGTTCGCTGGCTGCCTGCTCTATGGCAGCCACGGCCTGACCCAGGGACTGGTGAGAAGCCAGGTTGAAGGAGAGGGTGGCCGCGGGGAATTGTCCCAGATGATGAATCGACAAAGGACCGGTCGTTTCCCGGATATGGGCCAGTTGATCCAGGGGCACCTGTGCGCCGTTGGCGCCGGGAACATAGAACAAGTGCAACTGATCCGGATTCTGACTGAATTCAGGTCCGCTTTCGAGGATCACGCGGTACTGGTTTGACTGGGTAAAAATGGTCGACACGATTCGTTGGGAAAACGCGTCGTAGAGCAGATTATCCAGAGCTGCGACGGAGACCCCCAGGCGCAGGGCGTTGTCCCGGTCGATGTCCAGAAAGACCCGTTTTCCCTGGTCTTGCTGGTCGCTGGCGACATTACGAAGCGAGGGAAGATGGCGCATCTTTTCAAGAAGAAGGGGAACCGAATGTTGAATCTCGGCGATCTTGGGGCTTTCCAGCGTCAATTGGTATTGGGTTCGGCTCAGGGTGTCTTCCAGCGTCATGTCCTGGACGGGCTGGAAATAGACTTCCAGCGCACTGTGGCTTTGGACCATGGTTTCGTGCAGACGATGCATGATCGCCTGGATGGACTTATCATCTCCACGTTGGGCAAAGGGTTTGAGGTTGATCATCAAACGTCCCGAATTGATCGTGGTATTTGATCCATCCACGCCGATGAAGGAGGACAGGCTTTCCACAGCAGGATCCTTCAGAATTTTTTGTGCCAATGAAAACTGTTCTCGACGCATGGCGCCAAAGGAAATGGTTTGAGGACCCTGAGTAATGGCTTGCAGGATACCCGTGTCCTGAATAGGAAAAAATCCTTTGGGAAGATAAAGGTAGAGGGCTGCGGTGAGTATCAGGGTGAGTAGGGCCGTGAACAATACCAGTCCCTGATGGTGCAGGGCGATGTCCAGCCAACGCGCGTAGGACTGGATCAGGCGGTCAAGAAATTGTTTCCAATGAAGGCGCCACCCTGTTTCCGCTGCTTCCTTGCCTCCGAGCATATGGGCACAGAGCATGGGCGTGAGCGTCAGGGAGACAAATGCCGAAATCAGGATAGTGACGGCCAGGGTCACGGCAAACTCCCGGAACAGGCGCCCGATGACATCCGACATGAACAGCAGGGGGATGAGTACGGCAATCAGGGAAAAGGTCAGAGAGAGGATGGTGAAACCAATCTGACGGGACCCGGTAAAGGCGGCTGTGCGGGCATCTTCGCCCATTTCCCGATAGCGGGCGATATTTTCAATCATGACGATGGCATCGTCCACGACAAACCCGGTGGCAATGGTCAGGGCCATCAGCGTGAGATTGTTGATGCTGAAATTGGCCAGGTACATGACGCCCAGAGTGCCGATCAGGGAAACCGGCACAGCAAAGGCAGGGATCAGGGTGGCGGGCAAACTGCGCAGAAACAGAAAAATCACCATGACCACCAGGGCAATGGCCAGCATCAACTCAAACTGAATCTCATGGACGGAGGCGCGGATGGTGGTGGTACGGTCAGACAATAATTCGACCTTGACACTTTCAGGCAAGGAATTCTGCAACTTGGGAAGCAGCGCCTTGACCCGGTCGGACACCTGGATGACATTGGCTCCAGGTTGGCGCTGGATGTTGACGATGATGGCAGGGGTATCGTTTCTCCAGGCCGCCAGATGGACGTCTTCGGCATCATCCACCACTTCGGCCACATCTCCGATCCGGACCGGAGCACCGTTCAGGTAGGTGATGACGACTTGACGGTAGGACGCGGCATCGTGCAACTGGTCATTGGCATCCACCGTCACCGAGTGGTTGGGACCATCGAAACTCCCCTTGGGGATGTCGACATTGTTATTGATGATCGCGGTGCGCAGATCCTCGAATCCAAGGCGGCGCAAGGCCAGGGCCGTGGGATTGCCCCGAATCCGCACGGCCGGGCGCAATCCCCCGCCCATGCTGACCATACCCACGCCGGAAACTTGAGAGAGTTTTCCTACCAGACGGGTTTCGACCCAATCCTGAAGATGGGGCAGGGACATATGGGGGGAGGTCACCGCCAGGGTCAGAATGGGCGCATCGGCAGGATTGACCTTGTTGTATAGGGGCGGCATGGGCAGATCTGTGGGTAGGAAAGTTCCAGCGGCATTGATGGCTTCCTGAACCTGCTGCTCCGCCACATCGATAGACTGGGACAAAGAAAACTGAAGGGTGATGACGGAGGCTCCCCCTGAACTGGTGGAGGCCATCTGGGTCAGGCCGGCCATTTGTCCGAACTGACGTTCCAGGGGGGCAGTCACGGTTCCGGCCATCACCTCGGGTCCCGCCCCGGGATAAAGCGTCGTGACTTCGATGGTGGGGTAATCCACTTCGGGCAGCGCAGACAGGGGCAGTTGGCGCCAGGCAATCAACCCCAACAGCAGGATCGCCACCATCACAAGGGAGGTGGCGATCGGACGATCGATAAAGGGGCTGGAAAAATTCACTGGGAAACGGCGGGGTTGGAAGAGGCGCGTTGAGCGAGGGTGACGGTCATCCCTGAACGCAAGTTATCAACCCCTTCGGTCACGACCCGTTCTCCCGGACGAACGCCGCTCAGTATGGCAATTTCATCTCCATTGGCTGGACCGGCTTTGACCTTGCGAATGGATACTTTCATGTTTTTGTCCACCACGAACACGAAGGGACCTTGATCCCCCTGTTGCACCCCAGCCACCGGAATGACGGTAGCATGAGGCAAGACCGCCACGCGGACCCTGGCGTTGACGAACTCGTTGGGAAAGAGTTCGTCGTGATGATTGTCGAACTGGGCGCGCAATTTGACCATTCCCGTGGTGATGTCGACCTGATTGTCCAGGGTTTGCAACTCACCTGTGGCCAGTAAATGCTGGTTGGAACGATCCCAGGCTTCTACCTTGAGGGGAGCCAGAGGACTGTTCATCCCTTGCTGAATGTCACTCAAATAATCCTGTGGGAGAGGAAAAATCACGGTAATCGGATCCAGTTGAGTCAATACCACCAGACCAATGTTACCGGCGGCCAGGATCATGTTGCCCTGATCCACCAGTCGAATGCCGAGACGCCCGCTCACAGGGGCTGTGATATGGCAATAAATCAATTGGAGTTTGGCGTTATCCACCTGAGATTGATCCGAGGTGACCGTACCCTCGTATTGGTGCACCAGCGCTTGCTGTGTGACCAACATCTGATCCGGAATGGCGCCCGTTTTGATTAGTTCCTGATACCGTTTCAGGTCGATCCGCGCATTTTCCAGCAAGGCCTGATCATGTACCAGTTGACCCTGCGCCTGAGCCAACTGTACCTGATAGGGTCGTGGATCGATCTCAACGATGGGATCCCCCCGATGAACCCGGTCTCCCTCCTTGAAATAGACCTTCATCAACTCGCCATCCACGCGACTTTTCAGGGTGACGGTATACACGGGCGTCACCGTGCCCAGTCCCGTCAACCAGACCGGAAAGTCGGCCTGATGGGCGGTAGCCAGGGAAACGGGGGTGGGCGCAGGTCCCTTGAGGGTTTTCTGATCGTGAGTTCCCTGGCGAAAATGTCGAAACAGGCCCAGCACCAGGAAAAAAACGATGAGGCCGATCAGCCAGACCCTTTTCTTTCCTTTGGTGAATTTGGGGGGCAAGGAGGGGGGGGCAGCAACAGTGGCCATCGCAGTCGGAATCTCGATTCAATTGTGACGTGATGCAGGATGAAAAGCAGGGCGCAACGTCCCCTGGGAACGGGAAGGGAGATCAGGACAACGGCGGTCGAAAATCCTGCTCCAGCGGGGGGGCAGGCCACTGGAAAGGCACGGGGCCATCGGCCTCGGCATGGATGAACTGGTAGGCATAAGCATCTTGAGTGTTCTGGCTGAGTGAGGACGGCGTACCCTGGCTGACGACGACCCCCTCGGAAAGTAAAAACATGTCATCCACGACCTTCAGAGATTCGCTGACGTCGTAGGTGACCACGATCGATGTGATTCCGGTACTGTCATTTAGTTCCCGGATCAGGCGGGCTACGGCGTTGAGGGAAATGGGATCCAGCCCCGCAAAGGGTTCGTCATAGATGGCCAGCGTGGGATCCAGGGCAACGGCACGGGCCAGGCATACGCGTCGGATCATGCCGCCCGAAAGTTCGGCAGGCATGAGATTACGGGCACCGCGCAAGCCCACGGCTTGTAATTTCATGAGGACCAGATCACGAATCTGGCGGGGAGCGAGCCGGGTATGTTCACGCAGGGGGAATGCCACGTTTTCGAATACGGACAGATCGCTGAACAGTCCCCCCATCTGGAACATCATGCCCAACTCGCGGCGCATGGCATAGAGTTCCCGGTCAGACATCTCGTGCACCACCCGTCCGCGATAGCGTACAGCCCCACGCTGGGGACGCAGTTGCCCGCCTACAAGGCGCAGAAGCGTGGACTTGCCCGAGCCGCTGGTGCCTAGAACGGCAGAAATCTTCCCTTCCTGGAGAGAGAGGTTGATTCCTTTCAGGAGCGGTCGTGCACCATCGTAACTGAAGTGCAGGTCTTCGATTTCAATCAGGGGTTGGGACATGGGCGCATCACTCCAGGAAACCCTGCCATGCTACCCCTCGTTCTGCCTTATCGCAACATCCCCGGAGGATACTTGGCACCAGATTGAATTTCATCATAGAATTGCGGGGATGGATTACAAGATCATGACACGCTGGCCTCCTTCAGGACTTCTCACTTGACCTCGACTTCCTCCGTTCCCCTTCCGGATGCCCCGATCCTGGATGTTCCGGATTCCGCGCGCAGTTTGTTGCGTTTGGTTTCTCTATCCTTTCTTTCCCTGACCAGAAATCAGATCCATACCCTCTGGGAAGTATTTTGTCAGCGCAGCGACTTACCCGTCTCTGATGCGACTCCCTTGATCGAACATCTCCTCGAAAAAAATGAACTGACCCTGAATCAGGGTCGCTTATCCTGTTGCCCGGCCTTGACCGAGATCATTCTCCGGAACCCGGAAGATGAGGCCCAAATCCAGATCGCATTGGAGACGGTGCGTCAGGTCTTCAAGATCGCCGATTATCGCTTTGGTTATTTCGTACGCCAATTCAACGAAGGCGTGCGGGATTTGCGCCTCGCGCTGTATGCCCGCCGTTTTGAAGATTTTTCCAAACTGGCCCAGACACTGCAAAGTTATTTCGCTTCCGAATGGCGCTTGCGCAATCCCTATCTGACCCTGTTTGACGATCCCTTTTCAGCCCGGCAATTCGATTCCCTGCCGCATGAAATTGCGCTCACCATCGCGGCGACCATCCTTGCGTTGCGAACCAGTCGCCTGGAACCCTGCAAAGGACCCCTTTCCTGGTTACGGGAACAGGCGCGTCTGGCGCCCGAGGAACAACGCCAATGGTTTGCCAGCGTTCTGTGCGAACCCATGATTTTGCGCGGGCATCTCGAAGAATCACTGGCCCTGGTACGGGGCCGTACTTTCCCTTTGGCACAGGCTATCGAAGGTCTGGTTCTGGTTTGGCGAGGACAGATGGAATCCGCACTTCCCCTGTTCGAGAAAGTGCTGAAGGAATGCCGGAAGCCGCAGGATTTGCGCAAACACGGCATGAGTGGATTGGGAGGAATCGCCTACGTGATTTCCCTGATTGCCAACGGTGATCCAAAAGCATTGGAGCGGGCCTCTCAGCATATTGCCCTGGTGATCCGCAATGGAACCGGCATGAGTTCCATCTATGCCTGTCTGGGCCAGGTCGCCCATGCAACCCAGTCCGTCCAGGCAAACCCGGCAGAAGACCGCACGGAAATAGGAGACAAGGAATCTCTGGCCCAGTTGTTTCGGGCCCTGGCTTGCTGGTGGGTGGATGGCGATGGCGAGCGTATCGACTCGATGCGGTTGATCGAACTGGCCCGCCGCGCAGAATCCCATGGATACCGCTGGATTGCGGCAGAAGCCTGGGAACTCCTGGAACGCATGCAACCCGGTGGGCCCGTGCATCATGCCACCCATTTGCACCAGGAAATGGGGTCGCTCACCCTGGTTCCTGCCATTCGCCGTCAACCCTTGTGGGAGCGAGCATTGGGCGCGCTGGAGCGACTGGGGGAAGAGTTGGGTGAAACCGCGACGCCAGTCCGGCAGCAGCGATTTTACTGGGCACTCAGTCGCCCTTCCAACGGCCGCACCTTTCTCATCGAAGCCCGTGAACAGAAGCGGCAGACCCATGGATCCTGGAGTGCCAGCAAAGCGATCACTTTTCAGCGTCTGATCAATGCGACCCAGGAACTGGAAGGTCTCACGGACCAGGATAAAACCGTGATCGCTTACCTGAGAAACGCCCTGGTAGACCAGAAGCCCCACGACAAACGTTTTTTTGCACCCCAGGCCCTGCGCCTGCTGATGGGACATCCGCTGGTATTCTGGGGACATGACCTTCAACGTCCCGTGGAACTCGTGGCAGGACGTTTCGTCCTGACCAGTGGGCATGACCGCCATCATTGGTACCTGCAACTGGAACCGCAGATTCCTGTAGGCGAGGATTTGTGGATCGAGCAAGAGTCGTCCCACCGGTTACGTCTCTATGCGTTGACCGATGAGGAAATCCGTCTGCGCGACATTCTGGGTGAGTTGGGACAACAGATCCCCGTCAATCAGGAGGAGCGCGTTGTCTCCCTGCTCAAGACCCTGACCACCCGTTTTCTGGTGCAAGGTGATCTGCCCACGCCCGCCAACCTGTTTCTGTCGGACGCCTCCCTCCTGTCGCTCTACGCGTTGCTGTCTCCTCATCCCCAGGGGATACATCTGGCTCTGGTGGTCTATCCTCTGGGAGAATCCGGGGCCTCCTTCATTCCCGGAGCAGGGCATGCCTTTTGTATCGAAGGGGAGAGTGACAGCGCGCTGAAAGGTGTGAGGCGTGCGCTGGATGAAGAGCGTCGTCGCGCCCAGGAGATCTTCGATGCCTGCCTTCCCTGGCTGGCTCCCGCCGACCTTCCTTTTACGGGGATCAGTCGTCACCCCGCAGCAGCCTGTGAAATCCTGACGTTACTCAAGGCGATGGGGGAATCCGCCGTGCATCTGCGCTGGCCAGCGGGAGAAAGTTTACGGATCCGGGGAGAAGCGCACCTTCCCCAAATGGCCCTCCAGATCCACACCCGGGGAGACTGGCTCAAGATTTCCGGGGGGGTACGTGTCGATGCCCATACCGTATTGGAACTCAAAACCCTCATGGCCGCGGCAAAACATTCAGACTGCCGTTTCGTGGCCTTGTCCGATGGTCAATTCATTGCGTTGAGTGAAGGCTTGCTGGATCGAATTCGGGGACTGGCCAGCCTGTCTCATGAAGAAGACGCTGGAGAACTTCAGATCCATGCCCTCGCTGCGCCGCATCTGTCCCAGTTGATCGAGCAGGAAAGCGCCGCAATCACCGACCAACGCTGGATCGAATTGCTGTCGAGGCATGAATCCCTGAGTCAATGGGAACCCCAGACCCCCCCCACCCTCCAGGCGGAATTGCGTGATTACCAACGGACGGGATTTGTCTGGATGGTGCGTCACGCCGAAGCAGGAGCGGGGGCCTGTCTGGCGGATGACATGGGTTTGGGAAAAACGCTTCAGACCTTGGCCTTGCTCCTTTACCGAGCCCCATTGGGGGCAGCCCTGGTGGTTGCACCGACCTCGGTTTGCGGCAACTGGGTCCAGGAGGCCAAACGGTTTTCTCCTACTCTGGACCTGCATTGGCTCTGCGTAGGCGGAAAAAACCAACTGTCAGACCTGGGCCCGAATTCCCTGGTCATTCTGAGTTACACCCTGTTCCAGCAAGAGATGGAGATGATCAGCAGTCACCATTGGGCCACTTGCGTGCTGGATGAAGCCCAGGCCATCAAAAACCCAGGCACCAAGCGTTCGCAGGCGGCCATGAAGATTCGTGCGGATTTTCGCCTTCTGACCACGGGAACCCCCATTGAAAACCACCTCGGGGAATTATGGAACCTGTTCCGTTTCATCAATCCTGGCCTGTTGGGAACCCTGGATACGTTTACGGAAAAGTTTTCCCACCCCATCGAGCGGCATGGAGATGCCGAAGCCCGGGAACAATTGCGCCGCCTGATCCAACCTTTCATCTTGAGGCGTACCAAGTCCCAGGTATTGACCGAATTGCCCCAACGTACGGAAGTCACGCTGCAACTGGAGGCCACTCCTGAAGAACAGGCCATGTACGAAGCGGTCCGTCTCGAAGCGCTGGAGAACACCACTTTGCCGGGTGATGAACAACCCAATAGAATCAAGGTATTGGCAGGAATCATGCGGTTGCGGCGGGCCTGTTGCCATGGCGCCCTGATTCTCCCCGATCGGCCCTGGATCTCCACCAAGATTACCGCGCTCATGGAAATCCTGGAAGAGTTGAAGGAGAGTGGGCACCGAGCCCTGGTCTTCAGTCAGTTCGTGGACTATCTCACCCTGATTCGACAGGCCCTGGAAGAGCATCACATCACCTATCAGTATCTGGATGGGTCCACCCCCTCCGCCGAGCGAAGTAAACGTGTCAAATCCTTTCAGGACGGCACGGACGACATCTTCCTCATCAGTCTCAAGGCCGGTGGGGTAGGGCTCAACCTCACCGCAGCGGATTACGTCATTCACATGGATCCCTGGTGGAATCCCGCGGTAGAGGACCAGGCCTCGGACCGCGCCCATCGCATGGGGCAGACTCGACCCGTGACGGTCTATCGATTGATCATCAAGGATTCCATCGAGGAAAAGATCGTCGCCCTGCATGAACGCAAGCGCAACCTGGCAGACAGTTTGCTGGAGGGCGCTGGGGAAACCAGCACCCTCAGCACCGAGGAATTGATCGGCCTCCTGCAGGATCAGCCGTGCAAGGGTTTGTAACGTAAGCGACGGGGCCGCGCGCCTTCTTCCCCCAGACGCTTCTTCTTGTCAGCTTCGTATTCCTGGTAGTTGCCGGTAAAGAAGGTCACTTGCGAGTCGCCCTCGAAGGCCAGGATGTGGGTGGCGATTCGGTCCAGAAACCAGCGATCATGGGAGATGACCAACACGGCTCCGGCAAATTCCAGCAGGGCATCTTCCAGGGCGCGCAGGGTTTCCACATCGAGATCGTTGGAAGGTTCGTCCAGAAGCAGGACGTTCCCTCCCCGAATCAGGGTTTTGGCCAGATGCAGACGACCCCGTTCCCCACCCGACAGGTTCCTTACGATCTTTTGCTGATCCGCTCCCTTGAAATTGAAGCGTCCGATATAGGCACGGGAAGGCGTTTCATACTTGCCCACGGTGAGCAGGTCCGATCCTCCGGAAATGAATTCCCAGACGGTTTTATCCCCGTCCAGGGTTTCCCGTGACTGATCCACATAGGAAAGATTGACGGTGGAACCGATTTTGATGGTACCGGAATCTGGCGTTTCCTGACCGACGATCATGCGAAAGAGCGTGGACTTGCCGGCTCCGTTGGGACCAATGATGCCAACGATGGCACCGGGCGGAATGGTCAGGCTGACATCGTCCAGGAGCAGACGATCCCCGAAGGATTTCGTGACCCCCTCGAGCTCGATGACGGAATCGCCCAAACGTTCGCCCACAGGAATGAAAATTTCCTGGGTTTCATTACGCTTCTGGTACTCCTGCGAATTCAGTTCCTCGAAACGTGCCAGACGTGCCTTGGATTTGGCCTGACGACCTTTGGGGTTCTGACGGACCCATTCCAGTTCCTTGTGAATCGCTTTCTGGCGTGCAGATTCCTGGGACTCTTCCTGTTTCAGGCGTTCTTCCTTCTGACCAAGCCATGAACTGTAGTTGCCCTTCCAGGGAATACCGTGCCCCCGGTCCAACTCCAGAATCCACTCGGCAGCATTGTCCAGAAAATATCGGTCATGGGTCACAGCCACCACCGTACCTGGAAAACGCTGTAAAAACTGTTCCAGCCAATCAACGCTTTCTGCATCCAGATGGTTCGTGGGTTCATCCAGCAGCAGCATGTCGGGTTTGGAGATCAGCAGTTGACAGAGAGCCACACGACGTTTTTCCCCGCCGGACAGATTGCCGATCTGCGCTTCCCAGGGAGGAAGGCGCAGGGCATCGGCAGCAATGTCCATTTGTAACTCGGCGCTGTGCCCGTCAGCCGCACTGAGAATGGCCTCGAGCCGTGCCTGTTCCGACGCCAAATGATCAAAATCCGCATCGGGCTCGGCATAAGCCGCATAGACGGCCTCCAATGCCGCACGCGCCTCGATGACCGAACCCAGACCTTGCTCTACGGCCTGGCGAACGGTTAATTGAGGATCCAGTTTGGGTTCCTGGGGAAGATAGCCGATTTTGAGCCCAGGTTGGGGAGTGGCCTCACCTTCAATGTCCCGGTCGATGCCCGCCATGATTCTGAGAATCGTGGATTTACCCGAACCATTCAGTCCGAGTACCCCGATTTTCGCCCCTGGGAAAAAACTCAGCGAGATATCCTTGAGAATCTGTCGTTTGGGGGGGACAATCTTCCCCACTCGGTTCATGCTGTAGACGTACTGAGCCATAGAATTGAGATGCCCCTTTCCGAAAAGAGTGACAGATTACCATAGACGAAGTACACGGAACCATTTCCTGCGGTTAAAGTCTACCCTCGCGAGTTATAATCGCAGGTGTCCGAAGTTCCTGACCTATTCGTGAGAGAGATCAACCAACATGATGCACAAACATTATCTGACAGTTACCCTGTGTTCCCTGACTTTGGCGCTTGTATCGGGCTGTTCCTCGCCGGGGCTGGGGGGCAGCGATTATACCAGCACGGAAGTGCGCGGTGAGCAGTCGGTCCGACTGGGGACGGTAGAGAGCGTGCGCAAGGTCCACATTCAAAGCAGTGAACCGGGCATATTGGGCGCTCTGGGCGGCGGTGTGGCTGGAGCCGCACTGGGAAGTACCATTGGAGGGGGCAACGGCAATGCGGCAGCAACGGTTTTAGGCGCACTGGCCGCCGGAGCGGCGGGCAACGCGGCTCAAAATGCCTTGTCCACTGAAAACGGAGTGGAAATCACGATTCGACTGGACAGCGGTTACGTGATTGCCGTCACTCAGGGAGCCGATGAAGTTTTCCATGTGGGTGATCGCGTTCAGGTATTGGGGGGAGGAGGGGCCACCCGGGTCACCAAATTGGACCCTCGTTCCGACCTGAGCCCGAGGTCCAGCGCACCCCCATCGGGGAGCGGCACGGCGCCGACCAGTGGAGGGCAGTCACAAATTCATTACTATTGCCCGGACAGCAACGCTTACTATCCTGCCGTTCCCACTTGCAAATCCCCCTGGATGAAAGTGGTGCGCTGATCAATTCCTGTCTGGGTTGACCGCTCAGGGAGGGATTCCCGCAGGCCCCATCTGTGGATGGGGCTTTGTTGTTCCGCTGTATTTAACATAATATACATTATACGCAATGTGCGTATGTGATGGGGTTTTGACGCGAAACGACAAGGTATTGGTACAATGCACCTTCATTGTTCCCCATGTGCGAGAATCCCATGATTAAGGAGTCAGTATGATTTTTGTGACTGGAGGTGCTGGTTTCATCGGTGCTAATTTCGTTTTGGACTGGCTGGATCTCCAGGATGAACCCGTACTGACCCTCGATAAACTGACTTATGCCGGAAACCGGGATAACCTGGCCAGCCTCGATCAGGATCCGCGCCATACGCTGGTGGCAGGCGATATTGGGGATACGGCCCTGGTCCGTGCCTTGTTGAAGTTGCACCGGCCCCGCGCCATCCTCAATTTTGCGGCCGAAAGCCATGTGGACCGCTCCATTTACGGGCCGGCGGACTTCATTCAAACCAACATCGTCGGCACCTTTCATCTTTTGGAATCGGTACGCGCTTACTGGAATGAATTGGGGGGGGAAGAACGCAAGAATTTCCGTTTCCTGCATGTCTCCACCGATGAGGTTTATGGTTCCCTGGCCCCGCAGGACCCCGCCTTTTCCGAATCCACGCCCTATGCGCCAAATAGCCCCTACTCCGCCTCCAAAGCCGCTTCCGATCATCTGGTGCGTGCCTGGCACCATACCTATGGATTGCCCGTCCTGACCACCAACTGTTCCAATAACTACGGGCCCTACCAGTTCCCGGAAAAGTTGATTCCCCTCATGTTGCACCAAGCCCTGACTGAAAAACCCCTGCCGGTCTATGGAGATGGCCAGAATGTACGGGACTGGCTCCATGTCAGTGACCATGCCAGCGGCATTCGCCGGGTGCTCGAAGCCGGACGGGTGGGAGAAACCTACAATATCGGCGGCAATAGCGAATTGGCCAATCTGACCGTGGTCAAAGCCCTCTGTGATGCACTGGATCGACATCGCCCCTCGGCGCTGGGCACCCGCCGTCGACTCATACAATTCGTCACGGACCGACCGGGGCATGATCGTCGCTATGCCATCGATGCCAGCAAGATTCGCCAGGAACTGAACTGGCAGCCTGCCCATACCTTCGATTCCGGTCTGGAACAGACCGTGCATTGGTACCTGACCCATCAGGAGTGGAGCGAACGCGTGTTGTCTGGCGCTTACCGTTCCTGGCTGGAACAAAACTACGCGGAACGGAGGCAGGAAGCATGAGAAAGGGCATCATTCTGGCGGGCGGTTCCGGGACCCGCCTCTACCCCGCCACCCAGGTCATTTCCAAGCAATTGCTGCCCGTGTACGACAAGCCCATGATTTACTATCCGCTGGGTACCCTGATGCTGGCGGAGATCCGCGACATCCTGATCATTTCCACGCCTCAGGATACCCCACGCTTCCAGCAGTTGCTGGGAGATGGCAGCCACTGGGGAATGAATCTCGAATATGCCGTCCAACCGGACCCCGGCGGATTGGCGCAGGCTTTCCTGATCGGGCGGGATTTTATCCGACATCAGCCCAGTGCCCTGGTATTGGGGGATAATCTCTTCTACGGTCATGACTTCTCCATCAAACTCAGACAAGCGGGAAAACATCCCGAAGGCGCGACGGTTTTTGTTTATCCCGTCAGTGACCCTGAACGGTATGGGGTGGCGGAGTTTGATGATACCGGCCATGTCATCGGGCTGGAAGAAAAGCCCGCTCAACCCCGCTCTCGTTATGCCGTCACCGGTCTCTATTTCTATGATGCACAGGTTTGCGATCTGGCCAGTACCCTGGTTCCCTCGGCGCGGGGCGAACTGGAGATCACCGATCTCAATCGTCTTTATCTCGAACAGCAACGATTGCGCGTGGAAGTGTTGGGACGGGGATTTGCCTGGCTGGACACCGGGACCCACGATTCCCTGCTGGAGGCTGCCCAATATATCCAGACCGTGGAAAAACGGCAGGGACTCAAGGTATCCTGCCCCGAAGAAATCGCCTATCGTCAAGGCTGGATCGATGCAACCCAACTGGAAAAACTGGCTCTTCCCCTGAGCAAGAATGGCTATGGTGCCTATTTGCGCCAGATCCTGAACGAACGGGTTTTCTGATCATTCATGACGGATGATCAAACTGTATCCCGTTCCTCGAATCGAACGGATCAGCGTATCGGCAGGATTGTACTGGCGCAACTTGCATCGGATGCTCGAAACGGTGACATCCACCGAACGGTCTTCGGCATGCCAGGATCGTCCGCAGACCACATGGGACAGCGTATTGCGCCCCACCACCCGATTGGCGTTCTCCAGCAGACAGAGCAGCATGTCGAACTCACGGTTGGTGAAATGGACTTTATTTCCCGAGGCAATCCACGTGACTTCCCGTTTTTTTCGATCAAGCCCAAATCCGGAAAAATTTATTCCCTTGTCCAGATAAAAGGAAGAAACAGTCAGACGTTCCAGTAAGCGCCGAATCCGAGCCATGAGTTCCCGGATGTCCACAGGCTTGACCAGAAAATCATCGGCACCCATTTCAATGCCCAGAGCACGGTCCAGAGGCGAGGAATCTTCGCTCAGGATGATGATGCCGAGATCGGGGTAATGTTCGCGCATGAAGCGAATATATTCATAACCATGACCGTTGCTTCCATGATCCTGATTGAGGATCGCCAGTTTAATGGGATGTGTGCGCAACAGTGATTTTGCATCCTCCACATGAGCCGCACGCAAGGTATGGAAAGAAGCAGGGATCAAATGGGATTCAAGGGTAACAGCGCGACGATAATCGGAATCAAGGATCATGATGCATGAATTCATGCCGGCCTCGTCTTTTTATGAGTATGGGATAAAATACCTTGTTCTATCATTCGAGGCAATTCTAATGGATAAGTTTTTTCGTGACAACTCCCTTCATGTCCCAGCGGTCAGTTCGCCAGAGGATTTCTGCTATGCTTGTCCTCCGCATCACAATCAGATCGATGAACCATGATGGAAGCCGTAAAATCTTTTGAAGCAATTGTCGTGGGCAGTGGCCTGGCGGGAGGCGTCACTGCCCTCGAGTTGGCAGACCATGGCCTTCGGGTTGCCCTTATCACCAAACGGTCTCTGGAGGACGGTGCCAGCCCTCGCGCTCAGGGAGGGATTGCTGCGGCACTGTCGAGTTTGGACAGCATCGATACCCATGTGCAGGACACCCTGATTGCCGGTGCCGGCCTGTGCGATCTCGAAGCCACTCATTTCATTCTCGAGCGGGGTGAAATGGCCATTCACTGGTTAACTCGCCGCGGTGTCCGCTTTACACGGGAAAATGGTGCGTTGCACCTCACCCGGGAAGGCGGACACAGTCAGCGGCGGGTAGCCCATGTGGCCGATGCTACCGGGGCCGCCATTCAGAACACACTGCACCCCCAATTGCGCCAGCATCCGCGTATTCACCTATTCGAGCAGCATATGCTGGTCGATCTGATCACCAGTGAACGGCTCGCACTGCCGGGGCCAAGGCGTTGTGTGGGTTTGTATGCACTGGAGGAAACCAGCGGCGAAGTGCATGCCTTCACTGCCCCGCACACCCTGCTGGCCACCGGCGGTGCGGGCAAGGTCTACCTTTACACCACCAATCCGGACACGGCGACGGGAGATGGCATCGCCGCAGGATGGCGGGCAGGCTGTACCGTTGCAAATATGGAATTCATCCAGTTTCATCCCACCTGCCTGTATCACCCCCATGCCAAGTCCTTCCTCATCTCCGAAGCCGTCCGGGGGGAAGGCGGCATTCTGCGTCTGCCTAACGGTCACCGATTCATGCCTGAGCACGATGACCGGGCAGAATTGGCCCCGCGCGACATCGTGGCCCGTGCCATCGACTATGAGATGAAGCGCCACGGACTGGATTGCGTTTATCTGGACATTACCCATCTGTCCCCTGAGTTCATTCTCGACCATTTCCCGACCATCCATGAAAAATGCCTGTCCCTGGGCATCGACATGACCACCCAACCCATCCCGGTGGTTCCGGCAGCTCACTATACCTGTGGCGGGTTGCGTACCGATCTGCAGGGGCGCACCGATCTGGCCGGGCTGTATGCCATTGGCGAAACGGCCTGCACGGGTTTGCATGGCGCCAATCGTTTGGCCAGCAATTCGCTGCTGGAATGCGTGGTGATGGCCCGGGAAGCCAGCGCCGCCATTCTCTCCCAGCCACCCGCTGCACCATTGCCCTTCATTCCGCCCTGGGACAGCAGTCAGGTCACTGACCCTGATGAGGAAGTGGTCATCTCCCATAATTGGGAGGAACTACGCCGCTTCATGTGGGATTACGTCGGAATCGTGCGCACCGACAAACGATTGGAGCGGGCGGCTCACCGCCTGAAACTGTTACACGAGGAAATCCTGGAGTTCTATACCAATTTCCATGTCAGTCGGGACTTGCTTGAATTGCGTAACCTTGTGACGGTTTCCCAACTCATCGTCAATTCTGCCCGCCTGCGTAAGGAAAGCCGAGGGCTCCACTACAGCCGGGACTATCCGCTGAGTTTACCTTCTGCGCGCCCCACCCTGCTCACCCCTCCCTGAATTTCGTTCAGGCAGCCCCCAAATGAGGCACCAGCCCTGTCGCCCGTGGCGCGCCGGCTTGTGTGAAGGCCAGCATCCGTTCGATGGGCAAACGGGCCCGATCGATGAGCGCAGGATCGATGGTGACTTCAGGTGTGCCCGAATCCAGGATGGCGCGCAGATTTTCCAGTCCATTCATGGCCATCCAGGGACAATGGGCACAACTCTTGCAGGTAGCCCCCGATCCGGCGGTCGGCGCTTCGATAAAGACCTTATCCGGGTAGGTTTGACGCAATTTATGAAACATGCCGTTGTCCGTGGCCACGATAAACGTCTCCACCGCCGGGTCACCTGCGGCTTCCAGGATGCCTCGTGTGGAACCGACATAATCCGCCAATGCCAGAACCGACCTGGGCGATTCGGGATGGACCAACACCCTCGCCCGGGGCATTTTCATTTTCAGGTCCGCCAGTTCGGCGGCCTTGAACTCGTCGTGAACGATGCAGGAGCCCTGCCAGGAAAGCAGGTCAGCACCTGTTTCCTGAGCTACATAGTCCCCCAGATGACGGTCCGGCGCCCACAGGATTTTTTGTCCCTGTTCGTGCAGGTGGCGAACCACGGCTACCGCACAGCCCGAGGTGACCACCCAATCGGCACGCGCCTTGACTGCGGCGCTGGTATTGGAATACACCACCACGGTGCGGTCAGGATGGGCATCGCAAAACGCATGAAAGGCGTCACCGGGACACCCCAGGTCGAGGGAGCATTCCGCCTCATACTCGGGCATCAACACGGTTTTTTCAGGAGACAGAATCTTGGCCGTTTCCCCCATGAAGCGTACCCCGGCCACCACCAGGGTTGTCGCTGGGTGCTGCTTGCCAAACCTGGCCATTTCGAGGGAGTCAGACACCAGACCACCGGTCTTTTCGGCCAGGTCCTGGAGATCGGGATGAACGTAGTAATGAGCCACCAGTACAGCATTTCTCTGGGCCAGAAGACCTTCCAGTTCCGCCAGCAAAACCCGGCGCCGCTCCTGGGAAGGCTCTTCTGACACGTGTGCCCAGGCCGTGGCAAGCCCCTGAGGATTTTCATAATCTACTTTAATACTACAAGTTGACATCCTTGAACCTCATGGAAAAATCGATAGATTTGATATCCTTGGTCAGACTCCCGATGGAAATTCTATCCACCCCCAATTCCGCAATCTGACGCACCGATTCCAGACTTACTCCTCCAGACACTTCGACCCGTGCCCGCCCGGCAACCTGGGTCACGGCTTGTCGTTGCATCTCGTGGGACATGTTATCCAGCATGACCATGTTCGCTCCGGCGCTGAGCGCTTCCTCCAGTTGTTCCAGAGTTTCCACCTCCACCTGGATGAACTTGTAACTTCCCCGGATGCTCTGGGCCAAGGTAACCGCCCGGGTGATGGAGCCCGTGGCTGCAATATGATTCTCCTTGATCAGGATGGCATCGTAAAGTCCCATCCGGTGGTTGGTTCCTCCCCCGACCCGCACGGCGTACTTTTCTGCCAGACGTAACCCCGGAATGGTTTTTCGGGTATCGACGATCACCGCCTGCGTGCCTGCCACGGCACGCACAAACTGGCGGGTCTGGGTTGCGACGCCCGACAGGGTTTGCAAAAAATTCAGCGCGGCCCGTTCGCCGGTCAGCAACGCCCGTGCCGGCCCATTCAGCGTGGCCACCACCTGGCCGGGCACGACTTCCGCGCCTTCAGCGACCTGCCATTCCACCTGCAACCGGGAGTCCAATTGTCGAAAGACTTCGTTTACCCAGGGTTGACCACACAGAACCGCGCTTTCACGAACCAGGATCCGTGCTTCAGAAACCACGGGTTCCGGAATCAGGAACGCGGTCAGATCCCCTGCCCCCACGTCTTCGGCCAGAGTTCGTTGTACCTGTTTTTCGAGGTGCAAGCGTTGTGCCGTGCTTTCCTGTTGCGTTTGATGGGATTCCATCCATTCCCTTTCTTCCACCTCGCCTCCCTGATAAATGTACAGCGCAAAACTCCCATTGTCCCAAGGACTGCAGGGGCTTGCAATATGAATCCTGAGAAATTGGGGTAAAATGCGGCTTTTGTTGATTTGAGAAAGCCTACCTGCTTGCCATTGCCTATGTACCAAACCATGCTCAAGGCCAAACTGCACCGCGTCTCGGTAACCCAGTCCGAACTGGGTTATGAAGGGTCCTGTGCCATCGATGAAACTTTGCTGGAAGCAGCAGACATTCATGAATACCAGCAGATCGACATCTACAATGTGAACAATGGAGAGCGCTTCACGACCTACGCCATTCGGGGCGCACGGAATTCCGGCATGATTTCCGTCAATGGCGCTGCTGCCCGCAAGGCTCAGGTAGGAGACCTATTGATCATTGCCGCCTATGCCGGTTACACCCCGGAAGAACTAAAAAACTTTTCACCACGCCTGGTTTATGTGGATGAACACAACCAGATCAAGCGCCTGGAACACGAGATTCCGCTACAAGGCGCTTGAACCCGGGACGCTCATTTTTGAAGTGCCGCAGTCAATTCAGGGACCAGAACGTTCAAATCCCCCACCAGTCCATAATCGGCCACAGTAAAGATGGGGGCATCCGGATCCTTGTTGATGGCCACGATAACCCGGGAAGTCTGCATGCCTGCCAGGTGCTGAATGGCGCCTGAAATACCGATGGCAATATAGAGGTCCGGGGCGACCACCTTACCGGTCTGACCCACCTGGACATCATTGGGCGCATACCCCAGGTCCACGGCGGCTCGGGATGCGCCCAGTGCAGCGTTCAACTCGTCTGCCAATGGCCCCAGCAAAGCCTCGTAATGTTCGGCACTTCCCAGACCGCGCCCACCGGATACCACGACCCGGGCATTCTCCAGGGAGGGACGACCTTCCTGTACATGCGTGTGCACGGCAATTCGGGTTGACTGCGGCAGCGCTTCGGGACAAGGCAAATTTTCCACCGCAACCGGATCCGCCCCCTCCCCCTCCACCCCCGGAAAAGCCGTGCTGCGCACCGTCACCAATTTGAGGGGTTCGGGACAGCATACCGTTGCCCAGACGCTCCCGGCGTAAATCGGTCGGACAAAGGTATCCGAAGATTCCACGCCCACGATATCGCTGACCATGGCCACATCTTCCAGTGCCGCCAGACGCGGCATCCAGTTCTTGCCAATGACCGTCGCGGCAGTCAGGATGTGCGTATATTGACGCGCCAGCGGTTGCACCAGGGCGCAGAGCATTTCCGCCAGTCCATCCGCAAGAGTCGGCCCTACCCCATTCAGAACCCGACGAATCCCCGGTAAACGCCGGGCCTCGGCCACGGCGAAGGTTGTATCGCCCCCCCAGACCAGTACATCGATCTCCCCTTCCAGGGATCTGGCCGCCGTAAGCAGAGAACGAATGGAGGATTTCAAATGACCTTCAGAACCCAATTCAGCGACCAGTAAAATTCGGTTTTCCATCGTTCAAATCACCTTGGCTTCATTTTTGAGACGCGCCAGCAACGCGGCAACGGAGTCCACCTTGATGCCGGCGGGGCGTTGCGGCGGTTCCTGGACGCGCAGAGTCTTCAGGCGAGGCGTCACCGTCACCCCCAGTTCCTCGGGGGTCAGGGTTTCGATCGGTTTTTTCCGGGCCTTCATGATATTGGGCAAGGTGGCGTAACGCGGTTCATTCAGACGCAGGTCCGTCGTAATCACGGCAGGCAAAAGCAGGCGCAGGGTTTCGGTTCCCCCATCTGTTTCTCGCACCACGTCGACCCTTCCCTCCCCCAACTGTATCTCAGCAGCATTGGTGGCCTGCCCCCAATTCAGCAGGGCAGCCAACATTTGCCCGGTCTGGTTTGCATCATCATCGATGGCCTGTTTACCGCAGATCACCAGAGTGGGCGCTTCGCGCAGGACCACTGCACGCAACAATTTGGCCACGGCCAGAGGTTGTAATTCTTCGCTCGAAGAGACCCAGAGCGCCCGGTCAGCGCCCAGAGCAAGAGCGGTACGCAGCCCCTCCTGAACCGCCGCATCGCCGCAGGAAAGGGCGACCACTTCCGTGGCCTGCCCTGCTTCCTTCAGGCGAATCGCTGCTTCCAGGGCGATTTCGTCAAAGGGATTGAGGGACATCTTGAGCCCGGCCAACGCCACACCACTGCCGTCTGCCTTGGCTCTGGCCTTGATGTTGTAGTCCAGAACGCGCTTTACAGGGACCAGTATTTTCATGGAATTTCCTTGTACATGACAGGGCAGGATTCTATCATACCCGTTCGAATAGTCCGGCAATCCCCTGCCCCATGCCCACGCACAGCGTCACCATGCCATAACGCCCGTTGGTGCGACGTAACCCATGGATCAACGTGGCCGTGCGAATGGCGCCGCTCGCCCCCAGAGGATGGCCAAGCGCAATTGCTCCCCCGAGTGGGTTGAGTCGAACCGGGTCGAAAGCCAGATTCTTCTGAACCGCCAATACCTGTGCCGCAAAGGCTTCGTTGAGTTCGATCCAGTCCAGTTGCGCAAGACTGACCCCATGCCGCGACAACAGGGGAGGAACGGCCTTGACGGGACCAATCCCCATGATCTCCGGCGGCACCCCTTTGACAGAAAAACCCAGGACCCGCGCCAGAGGGGTCAAACCATGGCGGTGTACTGCGTCTTCGCTGGCCAGAATGAGGGCGGCGGCTCCATCCGAGATCTGGCTGCTGTTACCGGCCGTGACACTCCCCCGAACATGGAAGGCTGGCTTGAGCCGGGCCAGAACCTCCAGACTGGTATCGGCACGAGGTCCTTCGTCCTGGCGCCACGTTCTCTCCTGTGGCGTCGTCAGTCCGGTACTCAGATCCAGAGAGTGCTGAAGCAGGGTGACCGGGGTGATTTCTGCCTCAAAAAAACCCTGGCGTTGTGCTTCCAGTGCGCGTCGGTGCGATTCCAGAGCCACCGTATCCTGTTCCAGTCGGCTGATGTTCCACTGATTCGCCAGATTTTCTGCAGTCGCCCCCATTCCCCAGGCCAGTGGCGTGTGAAAAGGCGTTTCAAAAATCAGGGGACTGGGCGCAGGATGCCGGCCCATCATGGGGATGCGGCTCATGGATTCCACGCCACCGGCGACCATGAGGTCTGCGCTGCCCAACTGGATGCGCTCCGCCGCCATCTGGATGGCAGACAATCCGGAGGCACAGAACCGATTGACCGTCATCGCACCCGCGGAGAGGGGTAACCCCGCCAGAAGGGCCGCACTGCGCGCAATATTGAGACCCTGCTCACCTTCCGGCATGGCGCATCCGATCACCACATCTTCGATCGCTTCCGGATCCAGCATGGGGACCTGGGCCAGGGCACCCCGTAACGCCGTGATGAGCAAGGTATCTGCCCGTACCTGGGCAAACTGTCCTCGCCCTTTTCCCACAGGGGTACGGGTGGCTGCCACGATATACGCTGTTTTCATGTCACTCTCCCGACTAATTACGTACAGCCTTGCCAGTTTCCAGAAAAGACTGAATTCGTTCCCGACTTTTTTGAGTGGCCAGCAAAGGACCGAAATGTGCCCGTTCCAGGCCAAGCAGGTAGTCCACATTGACCAGGGTTCCTGCGGGCAATTCTCCACCGCAGGCGACTGTGGCCAAAATACGTCCAATCTCGAAATCATGCGCCGAAATTTGCCCTCCCTGGCGCGCATTGACCAATCCCGCAAGCATCTGGGCCCGGCCTTCCACCCCACCCACCGGAAAGAGACGAGGCAGAGCAGGTGCATGACCGGATTCGGCCAGAGCCTGGGCTTGTGTCAGGGCCACGTGGAGCAATTCTTCACGGTTCGGAACGAGAACGTCGCCGCTTTCGAGCCAGCCCCAGGAACGGGCTTCCTGGGCGCTTTGGCTGACTGTACAGCGCAGGATGCGCGTCAGATCTTCCTGCAGGTAGTCAGCTACCTGCAGGGGCGATTGGGCAGCCAGGGCGCGCAGTCCGGCGCGCCGGGCAACTTCCGTCAATCCGCCGGCGCCGGGAAAGATCCCGACATTGACTTCCACCATGCCCAGGTTGGTTTCGGTGTGCGCAACCCGACGGGTACAGTGCAGCGTGACTTCACACCCCCCACCCAGGGCATAGCCCTGCAGGGCGGCCACGGTGGGTACTGCGCTGTAGCGCAAACGCTGAACCACATGCTGGAACCGCTCCTGAGCCAATGCCAACCCCGTCAAACCATGGCGGGTATAGGTTTCGATAAACCCCCTGAGATCTCCCCCCGCCGAAAAGTGTGGGCCGGGACTCCACAGAACCAGGGCGCGGAACTGGCTTTCGGCTTCGGTCAGCGCCTGATCCAGTGCTTCCAGCGCAACTTCGCCCAGGAGGTTCATCTTGGTGCGAAGGGACAGGATCAATACCGCCTCATCCAGCGTCCACAGACGTGCGGCTTCGGATTCGGCCACGGTCCGTCCCGCGCTGGCCGGGTTGACTCCCCCCTCGCCCAGCAGGCGCAAGGGGAAGTGCTGACGTTTCAGCCAGGGCTGGGAAATACGAGGGCTGAGGGTGGCACGGGCCGCCGACCAGGAACCCTGAGGCGTATGAACGACCTGGCGTTGGGGGTCCATGGCCCAATCCGGCAAAGGAAGGTCGACCAGGGTTTTTCCCGCCTGCCGATCTTCCTCGATCCATGCCGCGACCTCCGCCCAACCTGACAGTTGCCACTGTTCGAAGGGGCCGAGAGCCCAACCAAAGCCCAGTCGCAATGCCGTATCCACCTCACGGGCCGAGGGCGCCATGTACGCCAGGTGAAGGGCACAGTAGTGGAACAGGTCGCGATGAATGGCCCACAAAAACTGAGCCTGGGGGTGGGCACTGGCACGCAGACTGGCCAGTCTGCGCGGCGGCGAAGCGTCCAGACAAGCCCTTACCTCTGCCTCCGCCTTGGCCCCGCTGGGCACATAGGAACGAGTCATGGGGTCCAGGCGAAGAATCGTCTTGCCTTCCTTGCGGTAAAAACCAGCGCCGGTCTTGGCGCCCAGCGCCCCTGCGGAAATCAGCCCCTCGAGGAGAGGGAAAGGGGCAAACAGGGCGCGAAAGGGATCGTCCGGGACCTGGGTATAGGTCGTATGGATGACATGCGACAGAATGTCCAGGCCGACCAAGTCCGCAGTACGGTAAGTGGCGGAACGGGGCCGTCCCAAAAGAGGACCGGTCAGGTCATCCACCAGATCACAGGACAACCCAAAATTCTGGGCCTGGTGAAAGGTGAATACGGTCGCGGCAACCCCAATCCGATTGGCCACGAAATTCGGCGTGTCCAGGGCATGAATGACAGTCTTGCCCAGACGGGTCGTGATGAAGGATTCCAGAATGGCGATACTGTCCCGATCCGTTCGTGCCGTGGGGATCAATTCCACCAACGCCATGTAACGGGGGGGATTGAAGAAATGCATGCCACAGAAGCGCGGTTGGCGATCCTCGGGCAGTGCGGTACTGAGTTCTTCCAGAGACAGGCCGGAGGTATTGGAGACCAACCAGCCCTGGGGAGCCAGGTGAGGCAAAATACGTGCATAGAGTGCCTGTTTCCAGGCCAACTGTTCACCGATGGCTTCAATAACCAGATCACAGGTGGAAAGCCGGGGCAAATGTTCGTCATAATTGGCTGCTTCGATCAGGTCTGCCCGTTCGGGTTCGACCAGAGGCGGCGGACTCATTTTCTTCAATCCCCGGATGGCCTGCAGAACCCGTCCATTCGGGGCTCCCTGGTCAAGGGGCAGATCATAGAGCAGAACAGGAATGTCCAGGTTGACGAAGTGCGCTGCCAATTGCGCCCCCATGACCCCGGCCCCCAACACGGCCACGCGCTGAATCTGAGTCATCCTCTCCTCCCTTCCTGTGGATTTATTTGTTCATTCTAACCGAATCTTCCCGACATACTGTATCGCCAGGCTTTAAAATCCGTCACATGAACATCCTCCTTGATTTTGCCGAATGTCCGGGGCTGCGCCTCCGGCGCGTCTTCCGCTCGCCCCGCCAATGTCTGGTCGCCCATTCGCTGGCGGAGGTACGTCCCGTGTTGCGTCAGGTAGCCCATGCCTGTCAGGCAGGTGCCCATGCGGCTGGTTTCGTGGCTTATGAAGCCGCCGCAGCTTTCGATACGGCCGCCCTCACCCATTCGCCCCTGAAGGATTTTCCCCTGGCCTGCTTCGGGATATACGATGCGCCCCTTCCCGGATGGGACGAAGAAGACGCTTCTCCTTCGGCGGAATTCCGTGGCCCCTGGCAACCTGACCTGACGCTGTCCGCCTATACCCAGGCGGTACAAACCTTGCGTCAGGCCATTGCGCAAGGGGAAGCCTATCAGATGAACCTGACGTTACGCCTGGAAAGCACGTTCTCCGGTTCATCCCGTCACCTCTACGAGCACCTGCGCCAGGTCCAGGACGCAGACTTCAGCGCCTGGCTGTCCTGGACCGACGGAGCCCTCCTTTCGCTTTCGCCGGAACTGTTCTTTGAAACCCACGGCCGCCGGATTCTGACTCGTCCCATGAAGGGCACTGCTTCCCCGGAAGACGCCGAAAATCTGGCCCAATGTCCAAAAAACCGGGCTGAAAACATCATGATCGTCGATCTTCTCCGCAATGATCTGGCGCGCATCGCCCTGCCCGGCTCGGTCAACGTCAGCGATCTCTGTCGGGTAGAGACCTATCCCACCGTACATCAAATGACGTCCACGGTGGCAGCCACGTTGAAACCCGAGGCCGATCTCGAAGCGATTTTCTCTGCCCTTTTTCCTTGCGGATCGATCACCGGCGCCCCCAAATGGCAAGCCATGCGCTGGATCAGACGGCTGGAGAAGAGCCCGCGCGGCGCCTATTGCGGGGCCATCGGCTGGATTCGCCCGGGCGGGGATGCGCAATTCAATGTACCCATCCGCACCCTCTGGCATGACGTCCCGCATGACCGTCTTCTCTGCGGTGTGGGCAGTGGCATCACCTGGGATTCGCAGGCCCCCGCCGAATGGGCTGAAATTGCCACCAAAGCCCGTTTTCTGGAAGGTCCTGCGTCCGTCGATCTGCTCGAAACCCTCCGTCTCGAACAGGGAAGTTGGGAACTTCCCCATTATCACTGCCGCCGCCTGCTCCACTCTGTTCAGGCCCTGGGCTTTCCTCCCCTGACGGCGCAACGTTTCACCGAAGCCCTGGATCATTTCGCCCGGCAGTATCCCACCGGATCTTATCGGGTACGCCTGCGTTACAACCGGCAAGGCAACTTTCATCTTGAAGGGTTTGTTCTGTCCCTTCCCCTCCGGAAAATTCCTCAACCCATCTGTCTGTCCGCCCATCCCTTCCCATTCGATCCCCGGACGATGGCGCACAAGACCACCGAACGTCGTCTCTATGAGGCTGTTCTCTCCTCCCTGCCCACGCCGTGTTTCGACGTGTTGCTCTGGAACGGGCGGGGTGAACTGACGGAATTCACGCGCGGTAATCTGGTGCTCGAGAAAAAGGGGAAAAAACTCACCCCCCCGCTGTCCTGCGGACTACTGGCAGGAACGTTCCGTCAGTTTCTCTGCGATCAGGGAGAACTCGAAGAACAGATCCTGACGCGGGAGGACCTGGCACGGGCCGACCGACTCTGGTTCATCAACAGCGTGCGCGGCTGGGTTCCGGTGATTCTCAAGGCACCAGAGGGGTGATCGGCACGTCCACATGCACGGTGGCACCATGCTGAAAATGGAGATTCAGGGGCACGGTCTGCCCGGCCACCAGGGGGTGAGCCAGATCCTCCAGCATCAGGTGATGTCCTCCGGGTGCCAAGGTCACCTGACCATGGGCAGGGATCACCAGATGATATTCGTGTGCCATATGGGCCATGTTGCCTTCCATTTCCGTGGTCTGATGCAGCATGATATGGTCAGCCACGGCGCTGTCCGCGCCTTCCAGGGCATCTTCCCGGTCCCCTGGATTGACCAGGGTCAGATACACCACCCCTTCCTCCTGGCCTGGAGCCGTGGCACGGGCCATCGGATGCAGGACCTGAATGGCGGGTGAAGTCCCTGACTGCATGCCCGATGCCGGGATGGGAACAGGTGCTGCCCCAAGCAGGGGTTCAATGCCCGCCACCAGAACAGATTCAGGCAGTCCCTGATCATCATCGGCCGCCCAGGCATTCTGGCGGACGATCCCTTTCCGATCCACGAGGATGGATAGGGGCATACGCCAGATCCGTCCTAATTCATCGACTTCAGCATGACTCTTGAGAGCCCATGGAAAGTGGTAGTGGGCCATCATCTCGCGCGCCAGGGGTTGGTCCTCATCACTGTCCATGTCGATGGCCACGATGTCCAGGCCACGGGCATGGTATTTTTGATACAACTTTTCCAGGCGCGGCATTTCCGCCCGGCAGGGGACACACCACGAAGCCCAGAAATGCAGCAGGGTGACGTGACCCCGTTCGCTTTGCGCCGTCACCTTTCCGCCCCCTTCCAGATTCAGGGTATAGGCCGGTACGGGCGCGTCCATTTCGAGGGCCTGTACCAGCGGTGCAGAACCCAGCAGCAAGGCGACGATGAACCAGAATATAGAGTGCCGCATGAAACTTCTCCTTGATAGTCAGAAGGCACGATAACACGCCGGAAGCGAAAAAACGCTCCGGCGAGAAACTAGAACAGATAAGTGATACCCGCATTCACCATCCAGTGCGGCACCAGTTGATCTCCGTTGGCATAGCGGTACAGGGGCAGATAAACCGATGTATTGGCCTGCCAGTGACGAGACAGATCGATCAAGGCGCCAGGAGCCAGAAAAAGGTTGGCATAACCGCTGTTCAGGTTACCATACAAGGCATCCCCACCCCCCTGATCCCGTGCCCGCCACAAGGCATTCACCTGCATCATGGGAATCACGTGCGTACTGGCTTCGATGGCATTCCAGGTAACCCCCGCGACCGTATTGAGGCTGTCCCCCGGTTTGTATCCCTGATAATGATCCAGGGCATGGCGCCAGGTTCCTTGAGAAAACCAGCCCCAGTTGGCGCTGAAATTCCCCATGCTGTAGTAACCGAGCAGCAAGTCGGTGGTGCCGGTTCCCGGTGCCGTGTCCCGATCGATCAAAGGCGCCGGATTGACCGGGCCGGTGGGCAATTTCAGGCCGAAGGTCAGCCCGCTGGATTTATCCTTGGAGAATCCCGTATACATACCCATCACGCGTAAATCGGAAAGGCTGCTGATATTGGCCGAGCGGGTGCTGGGAGAAGGATTGATTTGTCCCGGTACCCCGCTCGTATCCGTGGTGAAGGTACGCGTCCAGTAGGGCAACATGGCCTCGACCCCCCAGTTGTCATTGAACATGTGCTGGCCATAGAGGGTGTAAAAGTTGGTTCCGATCTGCTTGTCGGGGTTGAGTGCCCCCACTTGTCCACTGGCGCCGCTATGATTCCAGTTCTGGTTCATGAAGGAATATTGAAGGCTCACCTGATCATTCATGCCACTCACGGGCAACCCGGGCAAACCCACGTCGAAGACCCCGCAACCGCAAGCACAAGCCCATCCCTGGGTGACGACTCCAAAGCCCAACACCAATCCAGCCAGTCTTTTGATCAACGCGGGATTTAAAGATGATTTATGTTTTAAACCATAATGATACATTAACAAACTCCCCTGAAAAGTTAACTTTTACCGTCGGGTGGACGACTGCTCCGTGATCGGGCCGCGCGTACATCCGTCAGAAAGAAAAATCACTTTCCGGTCATGCCCCCGATCGGGGAAACATCATCCCGGAAAAAACGATTCAGGCGAAAAAAGGAGGTGCGTTGGGATAAGGCAGGAAGAAGTCGCGGAACGCGAGGAAGTCATGGATTTCACGGGGTGCCAGGGGCTGTCCGCGAAACAGGGTGAGCCCCAGTCCCGGATTGGACAGGTCCATGGGCAGGGCCAGAGCCAGCGAACCGCAAAAGGAACAATGACCATGGCCGAAATCGGAGGGTGAGGAAGGAAGGCGGGAGGAGTTCCTTTGGTCGGGAACGGAACCCGTCTGGACCCACTGCTGGCCCGAAACCGTACAGATCTGAAGAGCAGGACCGGTTTCACTGCCTTGATTCAGAAGGGGATCCAGTGCTCCAACCACCAGGAACATCTGAAACAGAAATGGCCATAAAAGCCAGCCCGTCAGTTGTCGAATCCGTTGGGGAGACAAAAGATTCATGACGTTATGCGCACAGGATCAGGGCTTGACCAAACCGGTGGAATATAAAACCCCCAGATTTTTCTGGGCTTCGGTGTTTCCCTGTTCGGAGGCCTTGCGAAACCAATCCGCCGCTTTGGCATAGTCCTGGGGCACCCCCAGACCGTTGTCATAGAGCATTCCCAGGTTGTTCTGAGCGCGAGCAGAACCCTGCATGGCAGCCTTGCGGTACCATTCTGCAGCCATGATGTAGTCCTTGGGAACCCCCCGCCCATTTTCATAAAGTACGCCCAGGTTATTCTGAGCCTTGGAATTGCCCTGCTCCGCAGAGCGTCGGTACCAGTCGGCGGCTTCTGCCGGGTCCTGAGGGACGCCACGCCCCGACTCGTAAAAAACGCCCATGTTGTTCTGGGCCATGGCATTGCCCTGATTCGCCGCCTTGCGAAAGTAATCGACGGCAACGGCATAGTCTCGAGTCACTCCCGAACCATTGGCATACAGCAATCCCAACTGGAACTGGGCCTCCGCCACATTTTGGTCGGCCGCCTTTTTCAACCATTCAGCCGCCCTGGCATAATCGCGAGGCACGCCCTGACCGGAGACATACATCATCCCCAGTTTGTACTGGGCCCAGGCAACGTTTTGATTGGCCGCCTTGGTATACCAGTCCGCAGCCTGGGCATGATCTCCCGTCATGTCTAGGTAGGCACCCAGATAGGTCTGGGCCTTGGGGTCGTTGTTGCGCGCTGAATCAAGCAACTTCTGAACGGCCACGGCATCCCCGCTCTTGGCATTGGAAACCAGTGAGACTGCTTCCGACTCCGTCATGGTGGCCGGCGGCGCAGACACGGAACCCGTGGCGTATGAAGTCGTTGAAACCCCAAGCATCATCAGAAAAAGCAATCTGGAACCGAAAAACTTATTCATGTGCACCTTCTCAATCGGGAGCGAAAACGCCAAGCGGTGAGTATCCACCGAATCAAATATCGAAAAGCAACTCAGGAATATCCTGCTCCTGAGCCTGCGCGCTTGTCGGAATATACCAAAATATCATGAACTCGTAACCACTTTTGTGATTGAAAATGAAATTATTTTATCGGATGCCGCGACCTGCCCTCCCGGCCCCTCCTGTTCTCTCCAGACAACCTCACTCAGAAAGGTAAGCCGCCGCTATCCAGTTCTACCGTTGGGGTTGCGGATAATCCGGGGGACAGCCGTTGCAACTGGTCCAACGGCTCGTCGAACACGATTTTGACGGGCACGCGCTGTACCACCTTGACGTAATTTCCGGTGGCATTCTCGGGGGGCAGCAAACTGAAACGGGATCCCGTGCCGTCCTGGAAACTATCGATATGTCCATGCCATTCCCGGTCAGGAAAAGCGTCCACCCGAATTTTTACCTTTTGACCACGGCGCATACGGTGCAACTGGGTTTCCTTGAAGTTTGCAACCACCCAGGGAGCGCCTGTCACCAGGGATAGAACCACCGTGCCAGGCTGAACCAGTTGACCCAGCAAAAGCGTTTTATGGGTCACCTTTCCGGAAGAGGGAGCCTCCAGCCGCGTATAACTCAGATCGAGCCGCGCCTGAGCCAGTGCTGCCTCGGCTTCGGCCACCGAGGCCTGCCCTCCCGCTTCCTGATCCCGTTTGAGCGCCACTTGACGAGGTCCCGAACCTGCTTCATCGAGACGTGCCCGCGCCTCCCCGACCCGCGCCAGGGCGATCTCCACCGCGCGCTGGGCCGATTCTTTCCGTGCCTGCGCGGCCCGGTCTGCCGTCAGGGCCTGATCGAGTCGCTGGCGCGAAATTTCCTGCTTTTCATAGAGCGACTGGTAACGTTGTACATCGTTGTGGGTGAGTTGGGCCTCTGCTTCGCTCCCGCTGCTTTCCGCCACTGCCTGTTGTTGAGCTGCCAGCGCCGAGGCCAGGGCACTCCGCGCTTCCCGCACCGCCGCAGTGGTGGTGGTGGTCACCACGGAAAGATCCTGCGAGGTGGCTCCATGCTGGGCATTGGCCGCAGCCAGCACGGCTTCTGCCTGTTGCACGCGCAAAACATAGTCACGGGGGTCGATGAGCGCCAGAAGTTGACCTGCCTTGACCCACTGATTGTCCGTCACCTCGACCCGATCGATATAGCCGCTGATGTGGGGACTGATCTCCACGATATCGGCCTCGATGAAGGCATCATCCGTGCTCTCCTGATTCCGCTGGGCGAACCATAAACCAAAAGCGCACAACAGCACCACTCCTCCCCCCAGCATCAGCCAGAACCGCCACGCCGCGGTGAGCGACTGGGCAGCGGGGAGCGAAGAGACGGGGGCATCGTCCTGAATCATGGGAGAGACTCCGGTTGAGTGGGGGTTTCGTAGGCGATTTGACCCAACGCCAGATCATAGTTTACCTGTGACATGCCCAAGGCCCCCAGCGCACCAATCTGATCGCTCCGGGCCTGCGCCAGGCCGGCCTGTGCATCCACCATTTCGAGATTATCGGCAACACCACTGATGAATCGATCCTGAGCCTGCTGCATCAACCGTTGGGCCAGATCCAGCCGCAATTGCGCCGCCTTTACCTGGGCGCGGCTGGTGTTCAGGGAATCTTCGGCCAGGCGAACATCCTCCTCCACCTGATGACGCCCATCTTTCAGGGCCAGTTCGGCCTGACGTCGACGGCTCTCGGCCTGGTCCTGGCGTGCGACCAGCGCGCCGCCCTGATACAGGGGCACACTCATCTGGATGCCGTAACTATAGGTGCGGTAGTCATACTGGGTAGGAAGTACCCCACTGGGACCAATCGCGCCGATCAATCCGATGGTCGGGTAAGAAGCCGCCTTGGCAGCTTCCTTTTCCGTCACCCGTTGTTCCAGGGTTTTTTCCAGGGCTTGTAATTCCGGTCGTTGGTGCAGGGCACGATCCACGGCGTCACCCCCGTCGGGACTTGAGGCCGGAACAACCCCCAGGCTATCCGTCAGTTCAATGGGGAGATCGAGAGGCAAGCCGAGGGCGCGATGCAGACGGGTGAGCGCATCCTTGGCTGCGCCCAGCGCCTGCTGCAACTGGTAGGCAACCTGTGCTTCCGACGCCGCGGCCCGAACCTCATCCACGCCCGTAGCCAATCCGCTTTTCAACTGGTCGCGGGTCAATTGCAGGAGATGTTGGGACAAGGTCTCATTGGCTTGCGCTGCCTTGACCGATTCCATGCTCTGTTGTACGGCCAGATAAGCCAACCCGGCAGCACCCGCGATCTGCTGCTCCCGTGCGGTGGCTTCAAGACGCGCAACCTCGACTCCGGTTTGAGCCGAGGATGCTTCGTGTACATGAACCAGGTCCAGGATTTGCTGGGTGAACTGGACTCGGGCGTCGAATGTATTGAAGGGACCGATGAGTGTGGGAAACCCTGGTAGCGCCAACCCCATGGCGCGCAAGTTCTGGGTTTGGCGCATCTGGTAGGAATTGAAGCCCACCGCCGGGCGCAGGGCAGCCCGGGCCTCTTCGGCGCGGGCCGTGGCCTCCTGAGCCTGTTCCAGAGCCAGTTGTACCTGGACATGGTGCGTCACGGCCATCCCCATGGCCTGACGCAAGGTTAGATGCAAACTCGAGTTCAGCGGATCCTGAGCCCAGGCGGCGGTACTGCTGACCAGTAATAAAGCGGCGCTTGCCCACGTGGTTCGGGGTACCCTACACCCCATAGCAATGCTCCTCGCCAGGAAACTGTCCCGCCTTGACTTCCCGCACATAAAGTTCCACGGCTTTTGCAATGGAACCGGTTTCCTGAATAAAGGGGCGGACGAAACGGGGAGGAATATACGCGCCCAATCCCAGCATGTCGTAAATGACCAGAACTTGCCCCGAACAGTGAGGACTGGCCCCGATGCCGATGGTCGGAACCTGAACCTGGGCACAGATCTGGTCAGCCAGGGAACGCGGTACGGCCTCTATCAGAATCATGCCGGCCCCGGCCTGTTCCAGTGCCTGCGCGTCAGTCAGTATCTGTTGGGCCATCGCGGCATTGCGGCCTTGCACCTTGAATCCCCCCAGTTGGTGCACGGATTGGGGGGTCAAACCGATGTGGGCGCAAACGGGAATGCCCCGGGCGACCAGAAAAGAGATCGTCGGGGCCATGCTGGCGCCTCCCTCGATCTTGACCATCTGCGCTCCTGCGCGCATCAATTCTGCCGCATTTCGAAAGGTGTCCTCGGGACTGATCTGGGCGGTGGCAAATGGCATGTCGGCCAGCAGGAAAGCCTTGGGCGCCCCCCGCGCCACACAGCGGGTATGGTAGGCAACGTCCGCGATACTGACCGGCAAGGGAGAATCGTGACCCTGAACCACCATCCCCAGAGAGTCCCCGATCAGCAGCGCATCCACGCCGGCCTGCTCCAGCACCCGAGCAAAACTCGAGTCGTAACAGGTCAGCATGGCAATTTTTTCACCGCGTTCCTGCATGAGTTGCAGGTCCACGATCGAGGTGCGCATGACGCTCTCCTAGGGAATGAGGGTAAAACGATAATCGACAGTGACTTCGTCCGCCACTGTGTCTGTCGCGCTCCAGGTTCCATCACCCACGCCGAAATCATTTCGTTTCAGGATGAAACGCCCCTGAGCGCTGCGCCCACTGTGATCATAGGACATCTTGAGGGGGATTCGCAAGGGTTTGCGTACCCCTTTCAGTTGAAACAGGCCCCACACGAGGTACTGGTTCGGCCCCACGCGCTGGATATCCGAGGAATCAAAACGGGCTTGGGGAAAGGATTGGATACTGAACCAGTGTTTGCCCTTGATCTCGTCTTCCGACTCCTCCGAAGCCAGATCGACACTGCCCAGATCGATGGTAATGTGGGCATAACTGTGTGGCAGATCCTGGGCGTCAAAATGCAGGTCGGCAGAAAATTGACGGAAACCTCCCTGTACCGTGGCCCCCATCTGGGTCCCCGTGAAGTTGATCTGCCCGCTCTCCACCTTCTCGGCTCTGGACTGTGGAATAAAAAACAACGAAGAAGATAATAATGCTATAACAGTCAGATACAGTATATTCTTCATGATTGTTTTAGGAATTTCAAGGGTGCATGCGGGCCATCAAATGATCCCGGTCGATGAGTTGATGTTTGAGGGCCGCAGCCACATGCCCCAACACCAGGGCCAATAATGCCCAGTTCAGGGTTTGGTGAAACGTCTCGAACAGATGGGACAGCGCCTTGTCCTTGGGAACCAGATTGGGCAAGGGAAAGAGGTTGAAATAAACCACGGATACGCCCGCAGCCGAACTGTGCAACCACCCGGTCAGGGGAATGAGCACCATCAGGACATAGAGAGCCCGATGGGCCGCTTCCGTGATCTTTTGAAGCCGTTGGTTCATGGTCGACGGCAAGGCAGGGGGACGATGCGTCAGGCGCCAGGTCACCCGTATCCCTACCAGCAAGAACAGGGTCACGCCCAGCCATTTGTGCCAGGTGTATATTTTCAACTTCCATGGGGAAAGTTCCAGACCGGACATGTACTGTCCCACCCCAAAAGCGATGACCAGTCCTGCGGCCATGATCCAGTGCAGACCGATTGCGACAGGGGTGAATTTTGCGGAAGAAGAATTCATGGGAAACTCCGGATCATCGATCGGCAGGTTTAATTGTACGCGTACGAACTAAATAACGCAATTTCTTTCAACTGACCCGAAACAGGCGACAGTAATTTTCAGTGGTGCGTTCGCCAACTTCTTCGATGGAAATCCCGCGCAAACGTGCGATTTCTCCCGCCACGTGGGAAACAAAAGCCGGCTGATTGGTCTTTCCGCGCATGGGCTCCGGGGCCAGATAGGGGGAATCCGTTTCGATCAACAGTCGCTCCAGAGGAATCCGGCACACCACTTCCTTGAGGGCCTTGGCGTTGCGAAAGGTGACGATTCCCGAGAAGGACAAGTAAAAACCTCGCTCCAGGGCTGCATCGGCCACTGCCTGAGTTTCGGTGAAACAGTGCAGCACCCCGCCCACCTCATCCGCCCCCTCCTCGTCCAGCACACGCAAGGTATCCGCAGCCGCAGAACGGGTATGGATCACGAGGGGTTTCCGTACCTGGCGGGCTGCGCGAATGTGAGTCCGGAAACGCACCCGTTGCCATTCCAGATCCCCTTCCAACCGGTAATAATCCAGGCCGGTTTCGCCGATGGCTACCACCTTGGCATGGGTTGCCTCAGCCACCAGGCGTTCCACGCTGGGTTCCTCGATCTGCTGATAATCCGGATGGACCCCCACCGTGGCATGCCACCCCGGGTCCGTTTCCGCCACGGCCAGCACATCCGGAATGGTTTCCAACTGCACGGAAATACAGAGTGCACGGGTAACCCTGGCCTGCACCATGGCGACGTGCACGTCCGATAACTGTGTCCGCAACTCAGGAAAATCCAAATGACAGTGAGAATCGGCAAACATGGAACAACCTCGCGTTCAGGAAGGTAAATGAAGTGGCGCCAGCAAGGATTCGGTCAGCAGACGCGCATTCAGGGGGTGAGTCATCCAGCGACGGGCTTCGCGCAGACGTATTTCCCAGGCCAACAGATCGTAAAGGTCGAGACGGGGAGCCATGCGGCTCAATGCCTCCTGGAAATCCTGATGATAATGGCCGTGGCCCAGAATTTTTTGTCCGATCAAATCCATGACCCAGAACTGAAGCCATTCCAGCCATTGCACCAGACCCAGATTCAGAATCCGGTCCGCTTGCTGTGTCAAGGAAAGACCATTATCCGTCAGGATCCGTAAAAACCCCAGACGTCCCTCATGGTCACGCTGAAACTGTTCAAGGGCCCGCAGGGGTGCCCCCCCAGAACGGCGCAAGTAGCCGGCCGGTTCCCTGACGCCCTCCTGATGGAGCCACTGCACGGCCTGCTCCACGCTGGGCAAGGGAACCGGCCAGAGTCGGCAGCGGCTGCGAACCGTGATGGGAATCCGTGCCGGATGGTGACTGACCAGCAAAAACAGGGTATGGGGGGGCGGTTCTTCGAGCGTTTTCAATAAGGCATTGGCAGCCGCCAGATTGAGCGCCTCGGCGGGTTCGATCAAAACGACCCGCCACCCCTGTCGGTGGCTCGTGGTCATCAGGAATTCAGCGAGGGAACGCACGGCATCCACGGTAATCCAGGCACTCCCCTCAGCATCTCCGCCTTCTTCCAGGCAAGGCGGTACCAACAGCCGGAAGTCAGGGTGATTCCCGGCCTGAAACCAACCACAGGAAAGACAGATTCCACAGGGTTGTGGCGCCTTCCCCTCACACAGGATCGCCTGGGCCAGGTGACGCGCCAACGCGCCTTTGCCCAGTCCGACGGGGCCCGTCAACAGGAGGCCCTGAGGCCGCTCGGCTGTCCATAGTCGCTCGAACACCCGATGATTCCAGGGGTGGATCATGAGTTGCCTGCGAGGAAAGGGAAAGCCCGTCGCAACACGCTGTCGACCTGCTCTGCCAGAATCTCCGGATCGGCAGCCGCATCCATCCTGCAAATGCGGGGCGCATGACTGCGCGCTTCGTACCCGGCCCGCACCCGTTCAAAGAAAACCCGCTCTTCACGCTCGAAACGGTCTCCTTTCTGGCGTCCTCGCGCCAAACGTTGAGCGGCAATGTCGGGATCCAGATCGAACCACAGGGTCAAATCCGGTTGAAAACCCGCACAAACCCAGGTTTCCAGGGTCTTCAAAATATCCAGGGACAACCCTCGCCCGCCGCCCTGATAGGCGAAACTGGCATCCACGAAACGGTCGCTCAACACCCACTCTCCCCGTGCCAGGGCAGGCTCGATCACCTGAGAGACATGATCGTGACGCCCGGCAAAGACGAGCAGGGCCTCGCTCAGGGGAGACATGGGCATATTCAAAAGCAGGGGCCTCAGAGCTTCCGCCAGAACGGTTCCTCCCGGTTCGCGCGTCCGTCTCACCACCACGCCGCGCACCTCCAGCCAGCGTTGAACCGTATCCAGTTGAGTGCTTTTTCCCGCGCCGTCGATCCCTTCCAGCGTAATGAACTTACCGCTCATGGTCTGTCATCCGTTTGGTCTGGTATCGTTGCACTGCCTGCTGATGTGCTTCCAGCGTAATGGAAAATTGGTGAGTCCCATCGCCTCGCGCCACGAAAAACAGGTCGGGAACTGCCAGCGGATGTACGGCTGCCTGGAGCGCTGCGGCCCCGGGCAAGGCGATGGGCGTCGGAGGAAGGCCACTTCGGGTGTAAGTATTGTAGGCACTGTCCCGATGCAGGTCACGGTGGTGCAGATGGCCATCGTAGTCCGTCCCCAGACCGTAGATCACGGTGGGATCGGTTTGCAGGCGCATATCCAGCCGCAAACGATTCAAAAAAACAGCGGAAATGCGCGCCCGCTCTTCTCGGTTGGCGGTTTCCTTTTCGATCAGGGAGGCCAGGATCAATGCCTGGTAAGGGTCCGTCAGGGCCAGGTGAGGATCACGCGTCGCCCAAACCTGGGCCAGCCGTTCGCTCATGGCCCGGTGTGCCCGCTCGAGAATGCTCCAATCACTCTCGCCCGGATTGTAAAAATAGGTATCAGGAAAAAACCATCCTTCGGGACTCTGCCCCGCAGCACCCAGACGCGCCATCACGGCACTATCGGACAATCCGGCGCTGTCCTGACGCAAATTGGGTTGTTGTGCCAGCAGGGCGCGCAACTGGGCAAAAGTGGTTCCTTCGATGATCTGCACCTGCCATGCATCCCCTTCCCCTCGCGCCATTTGACGCAGCATCTGCCAACCCGTCAGAGGTTGGAGCCATTCATAACTGCCGGCTTTCAGGTGACTCTGTTCGCCCAGAACTCTCCCTACCCAGGTGAAGGTCCAGGGTTCCGGGAGTACCCCTTTTTGAACCAGTTGTTGTGCCACGGCACGCAACCCCAGTCCACTGGGTAATTCAAAGACATACGGTGTGTGGGGAAGCGGCAGGGGGCGAATGAAAAACAGAGCGAGCCAGATAACCAACCCGCTCAGTCCACTCACCAGAACCCAGAGCAGACGGCGCATCAGAATGATGAAATCTATTCAAGGCGGCGAAAAATCAGGCTTCCATTGGTTCCGCCAAAACCAAAGGAATTGGAAAGGACAACATCCATCTTCATCTGCCGTGCGGTATGGGGTACGAAATCGAGGTCACATTCGGGACTCGGATTGTCCAGATTGATGGTGGGCGGAGCCACCTGATGATGCAAGGCCAATACCGAGAACACGGCCTCGATGCCGCCTGCCGCCCCCAACAGATGCCCCGTCATGGACTTGGTGGAACTGATGGCCAGTTTGTGGGCATGATCCCCAAAGGTACGTTTGACTGCGATGGTTTCGCCAAGATCCCCGATGGGCGTGGAAGTGCCATGGGCATTGATATAGTCCACCTGATCAGGATTCAATCCCGCATTCTTCAAGGCGTTGAGCATACTGCGCCTGGCACCATCACCATCCGCCGGAGGCGAGGTGATGTGATGGGCATCGGCACTCATGCCATAGCCACAGAGTTCCGCATAGATTCTGGCGCCCCGCGCACGGGCATGGGACAGTTCCTCCAGCACCAGCACCCCAGCGCCCTCGCCCATGACAAAGCCGTCACGGTCTCGATCCCAGGGACGACTGGATGCCTCGGGATCGGCGTTGCGCGTGCTGAGTGCCCGGGCGGCACAAAATCCGCCGATCCCCAATTCGTTGATGGCGGCTTCAGCCCCGCCTGCGACCATCATGTCCGCATCGCCATACTCGATCAGCCGAGCCGCTTCCCCAATACTGTGATTCCCGGTGGTACAGGCAGTGACCAGAGCCAGGTTGGGGCCCTTCAGTCCATACATGATCGACAGGTTACCCGAGATCATGTTGATGATACTGCCCGGGATGAAAAAGGGAGAAATCCTGCGCACGCCACCTTCCAGATAAGCGCGACCGGTGTCCGTGATCATGGGCAACCCGCCGATCCCGGAACCGATACACACGCCCACTTGCTCGGCATCCGCCGGATGGGCCTCAACGCCGGCATCACGCAAGGCCTCCATCGCGGCCACCAGACCATAATGGATAAAAATATCCATGCGGCGCACTTCTTTGGGACTGAGGTACTGTGCCGGATCAAAATTTTTGACTTCGCCCGCAATCTGGCAAGGCATGAGCGCAGGATCGAAGCGGGTGATCGGCCCGATTCCGGAACGCCCGGCACACAGTTGCGCCCAGGCCTCGGGGACAGAATTCCCGACAGGGGACACGATTCCCAGACCAGTGACGACGACGCGACGACGGGACATGTTTCAGACCTCCATAATTCAAGGCAACGCAGTGCTTGCCCGGTATTCCGGGCTTGGGGTGTTGCCTTCTCAGGCAGGCAAGTGGGAATTCACGTAATCGATGGCTTGCTGCACCGTTGTAATCTTTTCGGCCTGTTCATCCGGAATTTCGCATTCGAATTCTTCTTCCAGAGCCATCACCAACTCAACGGTGTCGAGAGAATCCGCACCCAGATCTTCCACAAAGGACGAGGAGGTCTGAATATCCTCGAGTTTGACACCCAGTTGCTCCGAAACGATTTTCTTGACGCGTTCTTCAATAGTAGACATGTAATTATGATCCTTGGCTGTTGTCTTTCAAAAAAACAGGCGTAGTGTACCAAAACCCGCCGACGAATACCATCCCGAAGGATGGGTCAATCCATGGCCATGCCCCCGTTGACGTGCAGGGTGGCCCCGGTCACATAGGCCGCTCCCGGCGATGCCAGATACGCAACGGCCTGAGCGATATCCTCGGGTTGGCCGAGACGGCCCAGGGGAATACTGGATAGCAGGGCCTGTTGCTGGTCAGTATCCAGTCCGCGCGTCATATCGGTATCAATGAATCCCGGGGCCACGCAGTTGACTGTAATGCCGCGACTACCCAATTCCCGTGCCAGGGACTTGGTCAACCCCACCAGCCCCGCCTTTGCAGCAGCATAGTTGGCCTGCCCCCCATTGCCGGTGCTCCCCACCACGGACCCGATGTTGATGATGCGTCCCCGACGAGCCTTCATCATATCCCGCAAGACAGCCCGAGATAACTGAAAAACCGCCTTCAAATTGGTATCCAGAACGGTGTCCCACTCTTCATCACGCATCCGAACGGCCAACATGTCACGCGTCACACCCGCATTGTTCACCAGAATGGAAATGGAGCCCAAACGTTGTTTGACGGTATCCACTGTCTGCAGAATGGCTTCGGGTTTGCACACATCCAGCACGAGACCCAGACATTCCGGATGGATGGACCGCAAGTCTTTCTCGATCTGTTCGGCGCCCTGGGCAGTGGTGGCGGTAGCCGCCACCTTGGCCCCCTGGCGCGCCAATTCCCGAGCAATTGCCTGACCAATCCCGCGACTGGCCCCCGTCACCAGAACCACCTGTTCCTTGAGCATTCTCCCCTCCCCCTGTTTTTATTTTGTCTTATGATAACGCACCCTGAACAGCCTCTGCGCTGTTCAATGCGAAGCCTTCCATCTCCGGGTCGATGCGACGGACCAGCGGAGCCAAAACCTTGCCAGGCCCACATTCTGCCACACGCGTACACCCGTTCCGGGCAAAGGCACGAATCGTATCGACCCAACGCACGGGACGATGCAATTGCCTCGTCAGCGCGCTTCTTATTTCCATAGGCGTAGTGGCCTGAAGCACTTCGGCATTGTGCAACACGGGAATGCGCGGCGCCACCAGAGCAACCTGTTCAAGGTAGTGCGCCAGGCGTTCGGCAGCCGGCTTCATGAGACTACAGTGAGAAGGAACGCTGAGAGAAAGCATGACGGCGCGCTTTGCGCCACGGGCCTTGGCCTCTTCGATGGCACGCGCCACTGCCGTCCGATGCCCGGCTATGACCACCTGGCCGGGAGAATTGAAATTGACGGCCTCCACCACCTCACCCTGGGCTGCCTCCTGGCAGGCCGCCAGCACGGCGTCATCTTCCAGGCCGAGGAGTGCTGCCATGGCTCCCACGCCTGCGGGTACCGCCTCCTGCATCACCTGGGCACGAAAACGAACCAGACGCAACGCGTCTTCGAAAGAGATGCTTTCCGCCACCACGAGTGCCGTGTATTCCCCCAGGCTGTGTCCCGCCAACCAGTCCGGCTCGGCACCGCCCCGTCCACGCCAGGCGCGATAAACCCCGACCCCGGCTGCCAACATGACAGGTTGGGTATTGACCGTAGCCATCAGGGACTCCTCCGGACCATCCGCCACCAAGCCCCAAATATCCTGATCCAGCACGGCAGAAGCCATGTCGATGGTGTGACGCACTTCCGGCAACCCTTCGTAGGGGTGCAACATGCCAATACTTTGTGATCCCTGACCCGGGAAAACCATGGCCCACGTCATCTGACTATTCCTCGTCATTAGAATTCGGTTAGATCTTCAGCAATCCGGCACCCCAGGTGAATCCCCCCCCCACGGCTGCCAGCAAACCCAGTTGCCCCGCCTTGAATTGCCCGGAACGCAAGGCGTGATCCAATGCCAGGGGAACGGAGGCCGCCGAGGTGTTCCCGTGCTCCCCCACCGTGCGTACCACGCATTCCGGCGGGATCCCCAGTTTATGGGCCGTGGCTTCAATGATACGGATGTTGGCCTGATGGGGAATGAAGCAATCCACCGCCGCCGGGGTCAGGCCATGCTCGGCCAGTACTTCACGACTGACCTGATCCAGTACCTTGACGGCAAATTTGAAAACGGCACCCCCATCCATTTGCACGGTGGGCTTGCCCAGCACCTGCCCCCCACTCACGGAGCCTGGGGCGGAAAGCAAGCCCGCATAACGACCGTCAGCATGCAGGCGCGTTCCCAGCAAACCGGGAGTCGAAGAAGCGCCCAGAACCACTGCACCGGCGCCGTCACCAAAAAGGACACAGGTATTGCGATCATTCCAGTCGAGCAAATGGGTGAAAGTTTCTGCGCCGACCACCAGAACCTGACGTGCCGAGCCTGATCGAATGAACTGATCCGCCACGGACAAGGCATAGAGAAACCCCGTGCATACCGCCTGCACATCAAAGGCTGGAGCGCCAGTATTTGCCCCCAACTTGGCCTGAAGCAGGCAGGCCGTACTGGGGAAGGCCATATCCGGCGTGGTGGTTGCCACCACGATGAGATCCAGTTGATCCGGTCTCAACCCAGCTGCTTCGAGTGCGCGACGCGAAGCTTCCAGGGCCAGATCACTGGTGGTTTGTCCTGCCGCCCGAACATGGCGCTGACGAATTCCCGTGCGACTGCGAATCCATTCATCGCTGGTCTCCATCCGTTTCGCCAGATCGTCGTTGGTGACGATCTGTTCCGGTAAATAACTCCCTGTTCCCAATAATTTGGAATAAATCATGACGCCAGATTCTCCCGTTCCTGTACAGCTTCCCGAATGCGCCCCAGTACGTTAGTGCGCACTTCTGTCACGGCGTAATGCAAGGCGTGGCGGAAAGCATAGGCGTCGGCCCCTCCATGACTTTTGACCACCAGTCCCCTGAGTCCCAACAGACTGGCTCCATTGTACTGACGATGATCCACCCTGCGTCTGAACCGATTCAGGACGGGCAGAGCCACCGCACCCGCCAGACGCGTCCAGAAGGAACGATTAAACTCGGTGCGAATCATCTGCCCCAACATCCAGGCCAGGCCTTCCGAGGTTTTCAGAACGACATTGCCCACGAATCCATCGCAGACCACGACATCTACCGTCCCTTTGTATATGTCATCCCCTTCCACGTTACCATGAAAGCGGATCGGGGCCGAGCGCAACAATTCGGACGCGCGCTTGATGATCTCATTTCCCTTGATGGCCTCGTGTCCGATATTGAGCAACCCGACACTGGGTTGGGGACAGTCTGGACTGGTGGCCAGAATGGACCCCATGATCCCGAATTGAAGGAGGTGTTCGGGCGCGCAATCCACATTGGCGCCCAGATCCAGCACATAGACCGGGCCGCGTATGGAGGGCATGGTGGTGGCAATGGCCGGACGTTCGATGCCGGGCATCATTTTCAGGACGAAACGTGCCGTCGCCATGAGGGCACCCGTGTTCCCCGCACTGACGCAACAATCCGCCGCGCCGGACTTCACCAGATTAAGCGAGACCCGCAAGGAAGAATCCTTTTTGTTCTTGAGAGACAAGGCAGGAGATTCATCCATGCTGACCAATTGGCTGGCCTCCTGGATGGCAACGCGGGTGCGCACCGAACCATAAATGGGCGAGGCGTGGAGAAGGGATTCAATGGGCGAACGCAAGCCGACCAGAGTTACGGCGACTTCAGAGTCCTGTACCAGAAAATCGAGGACGGCCGGAATGACCACAGCGGGACCATGATCCCCTCCCATGGCATCCACCGCTATCGTCAGCAAACGAGTCACAGACACGCGGTAATACTGAAATAAAAGTTAGTCGTTTTTGGACTGAACCACTTTACGGCCACGGTAAAAACCATTCGGGCTGATATGGTGACGCAGGTGGGTTTCTCCCGTGGTCGGTTCCGTCGCCAGTGGCTTGGCCGTCAAAAAATCATGGGCACGATGCATGCCGCGCTTGGAAGGGGACTTTTTATTTTGTTGAACAGCCATGGTTCTGACTCCTAAAATGATCGATTAAATATAACGCCAAGTATCCTTCACTCGCGCGCTGGAACTTTCAGTGCACCCAATACGGCAAACGGCCTTGTCTTGCCCGCCCGTGCTTCCTCGACAGGTTCGGCACTGACACAGGCATCTTCCTCGTGCGCCGGCGCCAACGGCAAAGCCAACAATACTTCCTCCGCAACCCATTCAGCCACATTCAGCGATTCCGGAAAAACCAGGGTTTCCTCTTCGGGGTCCTCGCTTTCAAGATCTGGCAGAGCCGCCTCGCTGCCTACGAAGTGTATTCGTGAACGGGCCTCCAGATCAAAGGAGAGGCCGGAAAGGCATCGCCGGCATACCAACCAGAGTTGTCCGTCGATCTGAACCTCGAGCAGGCGCCGCCTTCTTTCATCCACCCATCCGCGCATGACAAACCGAATCTTTCCCTCGGGAGAAAAAAGGTACTCCTGCAAGGCAGGGATCTGGTCTGGACGACACTCCCCCTCAACCCGCTCTGCAAGGGCCGTAAAACGCTGAGGATCGAGTATGGGTGCATCAAACATAAGCCCTCGATTCTACCGTGTTCCCCCGCTTTCTGTCAAAGACTTGTCAATTGGTGGCGGCAACTTTGCTATACTCCCCACCTCGTATCTCCCCGTACTGAATCCCGACCTCCATGATCCCCCTGATATTGGCTTCCAGCTCACCCTACCGCCGAGAACTGCTTGCTCGCCTCCAGATTCCTTTCGTCTGGAAAGCGCCGGATGTCGATGAAACCCCGATCGGGGGAGAGTCCCCTCAGCAGACCTGCCTGCGCCTGTCACTGGAAAAAGCCCGCGCCATCAGCCGCTTCCATGATCGAGGTCTGATCATCGGCAGCGATCAGGTAGCCGAACGGGAGGGGATAGCCATCAGCAAACCCGCCAATCATGAAGCTGCCGTGGAACAATTGACCTGGGCCAGTGGTCGCGCCCTGCAATTTCATACGGGGCTTTGCGTTCTGGATGCCGCCACCGGCCATCATGAATCCCTCCGGGTGACCGTGACGGTTCATTATCGGGTATTGACACCAGCACAGATCGAACGTTACCTGCGCAAGGATCAACCCTACGATTGTGCCGGCAGCGGACGTATCGAAACCTTGGGCATCACGTTGGTCGAAAAGGTGATCAGCGATGATCCTACCGCCTTGATCGGGCTTCCGCTCATTGCCCTGACCTCTCTGTTGGCGCGTTTTGGAATCGTCCTTCCCTGAGGCTCCCCCTCCATGACCCCCCACGGCACCCTGTACCTGCTTCCTGTCCCTTTGAGCGAAGCGCCTGAAGCACTCCTGACACTGTCGCCCCGGTTACTGGATCGTTTCAGGCAACTTTCCTTCTTTGTGGTGGAAACGCCCAAAACAGCCCGCCGTCTACTCAAACGGATCGACCATCCGCTGCCCATCGCCCAGTTGACGATGTCCCCACTACCCCAGGAGGCCACGATGGCCCAACTGGAATCCCTGCTGGCACCGTTGCGTCAGGGACACAGCCTGGGACTGCTGTCAGATGCAGGATGCCCTGCCATTGCCGACCCCGGAGCGCGTCTGGTCAATGCTGCTCACGCTACGGGGTTTCGGGTCGTACCCGAAACGGGCCCCTCCTCACTACTGCTGGGTCTCATGGCCAGCGGACTGGAAGGACAGCGTTTCACTTTCCACGGCTACCTTCCTGTGCCCGAGATGGCTCGTAACGCACGCCTGATCGAACTGGAAAAGCGTTCGCGAGCCCATCAGGAAACCCAGTCATTCATAGAAACCCCCTACCGCAACGAAGCCCTCTTCGCCAGCCTGTGTCGCACCCTCCACCCCACGACCCAACTCTGCGTGGCCAGAGATCTGACCGGGCCCCAGGAATGGATTCGGACCGCTTCCGTGTCCGAATGGCGACACCGCCCCCCTCCCGACCTGCATCACTTCCCTACCCTATTCCTGTTTCTGGCGCACTCGTCCGGCCGGAGCGGGTAACGGCTCCTCGCTCGATCCCGTCAGGCGGGTCAGGATCTGGATCAGTGCAGGAGGCAGAGGAGCCTCGAAGATCAGCGAACGCTGATCCAGGGGATGCACGAAGGACAAGCGGGCTGCATGTAAAAACATACGCTTGAGACCTAAACGGGTCAGTTGATGGTTCCATTCATGATTGCCGTATTTATCATCCCCGGCAATCGGAAACCCCAAATGCGCCAGATGCACCCGAATCTGGTGGGTTCGCCCCGTAAGCAGGCGCGCCTCCAGAAGGGTGGCTTCAGACCAGGTCCGGAGCCGGGTAAACAGGGTTTCCGACGGCTTTCCCTCTGCATGGATGACTACCCGTCGCTCGCCACTGGCCGTCATGTATTTGTGCAAGGGCAAACTGATGCGTTGCCGGGCTTGGGGAAATTGGCCTTGCACCAAGGCAAGATAGGATTTTTCCATGCGGTTGTGACGCAATGATTCATGCAAAGCCACCAGAACGGCACGCTTCTTGGCCACCAGCAACAACCCCGAGGTATCCCGATCGAGCCGGTGCACCAACTCCAGGAAACGCGCCTCGGGGCGGTCCTGACGCAATTGTTCGATGACGCCCAACCGGATGCCGCTTCCTCCATGGACGGCCACCCCGGCCGGTTTGTTCAGGACCAACAGCCCCTCGTCTTCATGCAGAATCTCCGAACGCAGGGAAACCGGCAAGGGGAGCACCACACCCTCCTTCTCGGGGATTGTCCGGCGTACCGGAGGAATCCGCAAACGATCCTGGCGTTGAAGCCGATAGGAAGGATCGGCACGCTTGCTGTTGACCCTTACCTCACCGCTGCGCAACAGACGATAGACGTGGCTTTTGGGGACTCCTTTGAGGTATCCCTGCAGAAAATTGTCGAGGCGCTGACCGGCTTGGTCTTCGTCGACTTCCAGCCATTCCACGAATGCTTTGCTTAATGTCATTATTTGTTTTAGAATAAGTGTTTGTGGAAAACGTACCCGGTTCGGAGCAGGCGCGGCAGAAAAATTTCCGCCCCATCCGGCAAGGTATCCGCAACGCATGAATGATACGGATGCTGACCGTCGAGATTTCGCTCATTATCTCATCGAACCGATGATCAGTCTTCGACTCTGGTTAATCTCGCTCACCAAAAAGTAGCGATAGTTGTTGATTTGCGCGCTGACCGCTCCGTATTTGATTGATCCGGCGTTATAGATGCACACGTCGTTGAAGGTAATTCCCATCGTGGCCCACAAGAGGTTGTTCACCATTAAAACGGATTTCCAGACTCTTTGAAGGATCATTCGCGAACTTCCCCTTAATCCGGGAGATTCGAGTAGAGGGTGTTTACCGCCCGGCAGCCCCAGCGCGCTGGAGCCTGAGTATGAAAAGAATGTTGTTTAACGCCACACATACGGAAGAACTCCGGGTGGCTATCGTCGACGGTCAGAAACTGATCGACCTTGATATCGAGTATTCCGGTAAGGAACAGAAAAAAAGTAACATTTACAAAGCAGTCGTCAGTCGTGTCGAGCCTTCGCTCGAAGCCGTCTTCGTAGATTATGGTGCAGACCGCCACGGTTTTCTGCCCTTCAAGGAAATTGCCCGTACCGCACTGGGCGACGAGGAAGGCGATTTTTCCCGTCAACGCATCGCCAGTTTGCTCAAGGAAGGCCAGGAACTGATCGTTCAGGTCGACAAGGATGAACGGGGGAACAAGGGCGCGGCCCTGACTTCCTTCATCAGTCTGGCGGGGCGATATCTGGTATTGATGCCCAACAACCCGCGGGGCGGTGGGGTCTCGCGGCGGGTGGAAGGCGAAGAGCGCGCCGAACTCCGGGATGTCCTCGCCCAACTCGAAGTCCCTGCCGGTATGTCGTTGATTGCCCGCACCGCAGGCATTGGACGCTCGGCCGAGGAATTACAGTGGGACCTCAACTATCTCCTGCAACTATGGACTGCCATTGAAGCTGCTGCTGGAGGCCAAAAAGGCGCTTTCCTGATTTATCAGGAAGGAAGCCTGGTCATTCGGGCCATTCGCGACCTGTTCCAGCCCGATATCGGCGAAATCCTCATCGATACCGAGCTCATTTACGAACAGGCGCGCCAGTTCATGAGTCATGTCATGCCCGGGAACGTCAGCAAGGTCAAGTTATATCGTGATGACGTGCCTCTCTTCTCGCGCTTTCAGATCGAACACCAGATTGAAACGGCGTACCGCCGTGAGGTCAGTCTGCCTTCCGGAGGAGCCATCGTCATCGACCATACCGAGGCGCTGGTCTCGGTAGATGTCAATTCGGCCCGTGCCACGCGGGGGGCGGATATCGAACATACGGCCCTCAACACCAATCTGGAAGCGGCCGACGAAATTGCCCGCCAACTGCGTTTACGCGACCTGGGTGGACTGATCGTCATCGATTTCATCGATATGGAAAGCCCGCGCAACCAGCGCGAAGTGGAGAACCGTCTGCGCGATGCCCTGCGCTATGACCGGGCACGCGTTCAAACCGGCAAGATTTCCCGCTTTGGTTTGCTCGAACTATCCCGCCAACGCCTGCAGCCTTCCCTTGGCGAAACCAGTCATACCCCTTGCCCGCGCTGTCATGGAACCGGGGTGATCCGCGACACGGAATCCTCTGCCCTGCATATCCTGCGCATCCTGCAGGAAGAGGCCATGAAGGACAATACGGCCATCGTGCGCGCTCAGGTACCGGTAGATGTCGCCACTTTCCTGCTCAATGAAAAGCGTCCGGATATCTATGGGATCGAGGCCCGCCTCAAGGTCCATGTCATGCTGATTCCCAACATTCACATGGAAACCCCACACTACTCCGTGGTTCGCATTCGCCATGATGAAGCCAATCAAATGGATTTCACGGAGGCCAGCTATCAGATGGTGGAAGTTCCTGCCGAAAATCAGGAACCCCGGGTCCACGCGACCACCGCCCAAAAACCCGATCGCCCCGTTGCCGCGGTCCGCGGCATTACCCCCCAACAACCTGCGCCCATGCCTGTGGTCCGCACCCCGGCACCTGCTGCTCCACCCGCGCATACTTATCGCGAACAGGAGCGCAAAGGTTTGTTTGAAACCATCATCGGTTGGCTGAAAGGCAATCCTGAACCGACCCGAGCAGAACCGGCCTCGTCCGTTCCCGCCCAGGTCAAGACGGAGCCTGCCGTTCCGGCTGCGCGCTCCGAACGGGAAGATCGTCGCCCCCCTCCGCGTCAACGGCGGGAACGTCGGGAACGGGGGCCTCAGAACCGTCCACCCGTCCCTGAGGTTTCCACCCAGGAGGTGGCCACCCCAGATAGCCACGCAGAATCAAAGTCTGCCCCCAAGCCCCCCCGGACCCAAAGAAGAATCCGTCCCACGGATGACTCCGCCCCCACCCTGGTCATGGCGGCAGAACCGCCCGTCGTGGAAGGAGAGGAAGCCAGCCCCGTTCCCGCGGAAAAGGAAGGTCGGCGTCGGGGACGTCGGGGAGGACGACGTGAAAAATCCCGGCGTTTCAACGGAGCCATTGCGCCCTCTTTCCCCCGCGCCGAGCAGGATGCACTGAAAGAAGGGAATGAGGAGGAAGGCGAGATGCTTCATGCACCTGTTTCCGCCCAGCCTGACTCAGAAGAAGCCCATCGGGTCGACGCCCCCCTTGCCGTACCCCCCCTACCCCCTGTCGACTCGGAAATTCCATTGCCCGAAGCAGAAAAAGAGGAGGTGTCCTTACCCAATGCGGAGCCCCTGACCATTCCTGCCCAGGTATCCTCGCCGGACGCAGTCGCCGAACAGGTTCCTGCCCCTGCGGCAGTTCACCGCCCGGAACCCGTCCAGCCACCCTCCTTACCGGCGGAGACGGTTTTCCCGGAGCATTCTGCTGCAGTGATCTCGGCTCCCGCAACGTCTCTTCAACTGGAAACCCTGGTCGTCCCGCCTGAATCCGGTCTGGTGTTGGTGCAGACTCGTAACGCCCCTCCCATCCAGGAACCGGAGGAACTTCCCCCCCCGGTACGGCGCCGCCGCACGGCACGCACACGTTCCGCGCCTGCGCAGAGTGAACCCTTGATGCAGGTGGAAACGCAAAAATCGGTGACGACTCCAGACGTCACCGAGTAAACCCGACCATCCCCTGTTCGGATGAAATTCCGGACGGGGGATAGGCGAGTGCATTGTCCAGTGTTAAAGACCATAAAGCGCATTGCCTGCACCCTCGCTCTGAGTCAGGGCCTGCTGGGTGGATTGAGTTGTCAACCAGCCTGGGCCGGACCAGGCAACAGGTTACAAGGGCAGGTCGAGGATAGCTTGGGCAACCCGATTGCCCAGGCTCAAATCCAGGTTCAGGACGATTCCGGCAAGACACTGGCCACCCTGCACAGTGATGCCGCGGGCCAGTTCCAACTTTCGCTTCCCCAGGGTACTTACAGTTTGCAAGCCCACCAGGATCCCTATCAGGATGCCGTCGGCATTGTCACGATGGACGGCACCGATCAGGCAACCCGACTGACTCTCGGGAGTACCCAGGCCCTGGCCATTCAGATCAGTAGCGCGCAAAAGAGGAGTTCCCGCACTCAGGTCTCCACTCAGGACGCAAGCAGTGTCACGCGGTTCGATGCCCAGGCCATCCAGGACTTGCCTCAGGGAGAAAATACCCCTCTCAATCAGGTTCTTCTGCAGGCCCCAGGCGTCGTCAATGATTCCTTTGGACAACTGCATATCCGGGGCGACCATGCCAATATCCAATACCGCATCAACGGCATCCTGCTACCGGAGGGGATGAACGGTTTCGGGCAGTTCTTCGACACCCGTTTCGCTCAACAAATCGACCTCATGACCGGCGCTCTCCCCGCTCTCTATGGTGATCACACAGCGGGAGTCGTCTCCATCACCACGAAACAGCAGTACGACGGATCGGGGCAATTCGACCTTTACGGCGGGAGTTTCAGCACGCTCAACCCCAGTGTGGAATACGGTAATTCCATCGGCAATCTGTCCTATTTCTTCACGGGTTCGTACCTGAGCAACAGCCTGGGCATTCAACGTCCCAACCCCGGTTCGCCGATTCATGACAATACCCAGCAATTTCGCGGTTTTGGTTACCTGTCTTACCTGCTCGACCCCACCACCAAGGTCAGTCTCATGCTGGGCGGATATAAGGGGTCTTTCCAGATTCCCGCCAACCCGGGTCAAGTCCCTGACCCCAATCAAATCGGAATCCTGCCCCAGATGGGTCTGAATGGATACAACTCCGCCACGGTGACCGATCAACAGAACGAATCCAACCAGTTCTCCATCCTGGCCCTACAGGGTTCCCTTAGCGATCAACTGGACTATCAAAGTTCGCTCTTCAGTCGCACCACAAGTCTCCAATATCTTTCCGACATTCCCGGAGACCTCGCCTTCAACGGAGTCGCTCCGGACATTCTGCGCAGCAGCCTCAGCAACGGACTGCAAAGTGATGCCACCTGGCGTCTCACACCGGCTCATACCGTGCGTTTCGGTTTCTACGGCCAGACGGAAAATATCGTCAGCAACAACACCTCTACCGTGTTTCCGGTCAATGGCAATGGTATGGTGTCGGGACCCGCCTACGCCATTACAGACAACCACACCTACAATGGCAACACCTTATGGGCCCTGTACACCCAGGACGAATGGAAGGCAAATGATCGCCTGACGGTCAATTACGGATTACGTTTCGATCAGATCAATGCCTTTGTCAGTGAAAATCAATGGAGTCCCCGTATCGGAATGGTCTATACCCTGACTCCACAAACCACCTGGCACATGGGGTACTCACGTTATTTCACCCCGCCACCCAATGAACTGGTCAGCACCAGTACGCTGGCACTGTTCCAGAATACCACTCTGGCGACCAATGGCCAGAACAGCCCGGTCAAATCGCAACGCACCGATTACTACGATGTCGGTCTTCTGCATCAACTCAATACCCAGACCAATGTAGGGGTGGATACCTATTACAGCCGGAGCACCAATCTGCTCGACGAAGGCCAGTTTGGGCCTGCCCTGATCATGACTCCCTTCAATTACAACGAGGGCCTTATCTATGGGATCGAATTCACGGCCAACTACAAGAACGAAAATTTCTCCTCCTATGCCAACCTGGCACGCACCATCAGTCAGGCACGCGGCATCAGTTCGAGTCAGTACCTGTTTTCTCCGGCCGTATTGAGTTATGCTGCCAACAATTGGGTTTATGTAGACCATCAACAGGCGCTCACCGCATCCAGTGGCTTGGCTTATAATTGGGAAGGTACCCACCTGTCTGCCGATCTCATCTACCAGAGCGGACTGCGTAACGGTTTTGCCAATACCACCAGCCTGCCCGCCTATACGGTGGTCAATTTGGGGGTGCGTCGTACCATCGCTCTTGATTCCACCGGTCCCATGGAATATCGTCTGGTCCTGCTCAATCTGTTCAATCAAACCTACCTGATCCGGGATGGTTCCGGGATTGGCGTGGTTGCCCCTCAATACGGCATGCCCCGAGGAATTTTTCTGGGCATCACCAAACCCCTGTAACGACCTGTGAGGCTATGGATTTCATGCAAGAACTGATCGAAAGTTGGCACGCTCTTCAACTGGGAGGGCCGACACTGTATCCCCTGTTGTTCCTGGCACTCATGGCACTGGTCATTCTGCTCGATCGTGCATGGATCTTTTGGGGGTTCATCCGGTTGCCCCGCTCCCTGGACCAACTGGTCAGCACCTACGGGTTCACCTGGGAAAGTCTGGATGAAGAAATTCGTCGTACAGGAGAAAGGAACTACTACGGCCGCTTCTGCCGCAACATCCTGGACCACCGTACACGCCCTCTCTGGTGGATCGAATCGCGCGCCCAGGATCAGGCGCAAATCCTGGAAAAAGGCATGGGAAGAGGACTCTGGGTCCTGGAAACCATTGTCACGGCTGCGCCCTTGCTGGGACTGCTGGGTACCATCACAGGCATGATGCATGCCTTCAATCTGATCGGAGGCAATGGGCTGGTCGATCCCAGCGGCGTGACGGGCGGTGTGGCACAAGCCTTGATTGCCACGGCTGTCGGGATATTCATTGCCCTGATTGCCCTGTTCGGATTCAATTACTTTTCCCGTCAACAAACCCATGCCCTCGAAGAAATGGAGCGACTGGGGACCCACCTTCTGGACAATCTCCGCCTGGGTTACGAATTTCCTGCATCCGAACAGGAAACCCCATGAAACTCCGTCCTCGTCGCAGTTACCGTCGGGGCCGCATCGAAATCATCCCCATGATCGATGTGATGTTCTTCCTGTTGGCCACGTTCATGCTGGCTTCGCTGTCCATGCAAAACCTCCACTCGCTGCCGGTCAATTTGCCACAGGGGCATGCGGCCCCCCTCCAGGCCAAGCACCCCATCACCCTGACCATTACGGCCCAAAGCCAGATTCTGATCGACAAAACCCCCGTCACACTGGAAACCTTGGGAAACGTGCTGAAACAAAAAATGGAGAATTCTGAACAAACCGACCTTATCGTGGCCGCCGACAGTCAGGCGCCCAACGGCATTACCGTCCAGGCCATGTTGCGCGCCCGTAGCGTTGGCGTACAGCATTTTCTGATCGCCGTGAAACATGCGGACTGAGCCCCCGGCCCTACTGACCCTGAACGATGGCTTCTGGCCCAGGTT
>JAKABO010000027.1 GCA_021796835.1 Pseudomonadota bacterium
TGGTGACGGTGCTCGACAAGATATTTGACGAGATGGACAAGAATACCAACATTCCTGCCAAGAGCGATTATAGCTTCGACATCATTCGCTGAAGCAAGGTCGGGGGTGGCGGGCACAGCATCGCTCTCCACTCCTTTTTATATGGGGTTCCATATTCCAGAGAGGGGAGGAAGGCTATGGCCAATGTAACATTCAGTTCGCCCGAACTTAAAAAAGATATCACGGTTTATGCCACGGCAGGGGACTGCCACACCTTGTTGGCCGTTGCCAAGGCAAACAAAATTCCCGTGGACTTTGAGTGCGAAAACGGGGAGTGTGGTTCCTGCGCGGTAGAAGTCGTCATTCTTGCCAACAAGCAGCCCATGGGGATGCACCTGACCGAGAAAGAAAAGACAGTGCTTAAACTGGCAGGAAAAATCACCAGGGATCAGATTGAAGAAGCCGAACTCAAGGATATTCCTCCCCCTTGGCGTCTGGCTTGTCAGTATATCGTCCGGGACGAGGAGATCCTGGTCAAGTTCTGATTTAAATGACTTTTTCAATCACGCCCATGGAATCTTCAGAGAGTCCATGGGCGTTTTGCTGTCAGGCGAATTTCCGTACCCTACATAAAACTCTTCAGTGCTCGAGATGGCGTGGAGCGGGTTGTGGGGTTATGTCGTCTTTGTGCGCTTTTCTACAAACAATAATTCTTTATAAATCATAGCGTTTATTGTGGCATGGTAATTGCATGGTTTGTGGATGAAACTCAGCGCCTGTCATACAGGGAAAGGATCAGGATGATGGCAACAGTCGTGACATCACATAAGGCTTGCACGGTCAATCCGTTAAAAATGAGCCAACCCATTGGTGCCGCATTGGCGTACCTTGGGCTGGATGCCTGTATGCCAGCACTCCATGGATCGCAGGGGTGTACGGCTTTTGGCATGGTTCTGTTCGTGCGCCACTTCCGAGAAAATATCCCGCTTCAGACTACTGCCATGAATGAAGCCACCACCATTATGGGTGGAATGGACAATATCGAACAGGCCATAATGAACATCTGGACCAGGGCAAAGCCCCGCATTATCGGGATTGCTTCCACGGGTTTGACGGAAACAAAAGGCGATGATGTCGATGGTTATCTTCGGCTCATTCGAAAAAAACATCCAGAATTGAATGAATTGGCGATTGTCTATGTGTCGACTCCGGATTATCTGGGCGCATTTCAGGATGGCTGGGCCAAAGCAGTGGTTCGAATCGTGCAGGAATTGGTGGAGCCTGCAACCAAAAAAAATAAAACCCAGGTCAATGTGCTGGCAGGCAGTCACCTGACGCCGGGGGATATCGAGGATATCCGCCAGATCATTCAGGATTTTGGTCTTGATCCCATCATATTGCCTGACCTCTCGGGTTCGCTGGACGGTCATGTGCCTGCAGATTTCAAACCGACGACCACCGGCGGGACGACGCTCGATGAAATCCGCTGCATGGGTTCATCAGAGGTGACGATGGTTATTGGCGAACACATGCTTCCGGCAGCGGTAGAACTGAGCATGAAAGCCGAAGTTCCCTATGTCGTTTTTGATCGTTTGCTGGGTTTGGGAGCTAATGACGAATTTATGGCATTTCTTTCCAGGACGAGTGGCAAGCCGGTTCCCGGTAAATATCGACGGCAACGGAGTCAGTTGGTGGATGCCATGCTCGATGGCCATTTCTTTTTTGGGGGAAAGAAAGTGGCCATTGGTGCAGAACCCGATCTGCTCTGGGGGATTTCCTCGCTGTTGGTTGAAATGGGTTGCGAAATTCATGCGGCTGTGACCACGACTTCCTCGGAAATGCTGGAACGTATTTCAACCCCGGAGGTGTTGATTGGAGATCTGGAGGATCTGGAATTCAGGGCCAAGGGGTGTGATCTTTTGATCACTCATTCCCATGGCAGGCAGATGGCTGAGCGATTGGATATTCCATTTCTGCGTGTAGGCATGCCGATTTTTGATCGGTTGGGCGCAGCACACCGTATATCAGTAGGGTACAAAGGATCGCGCGATCTGATATTCGAAATAGGGAATATGTTCATGAGCAACCACGCTGAAGTCGGACCAGAGACATGGAGAGACACCAGTGCGCAGGCTTCGGGTCATTAAATCATCATTGCAAGGAGGCAGTATGAAAGTTGCATTTGCTACCCAGGATCTGAAAAGAGTTGACGCCCACTTCGGATGGGCAAAGAACATTGCCATTTACGAAGTCAATCCTGAAGGGAATGAATTTCTTGAAGCGATCCAGTTCGATGGAGACCTGCAGGAAGATGGAAATGAGGACAAACTCGCGCCAAAAATCGAGATGATCAAGGACTGCGCCATCCTCTATGTTGCAGCGATTGGGGGTTCGGGGGCCGCCAGGGTGGTGGCTCACAAGATTCACCCGATCAAGGTTCACCAACCAGAGGAGATTTCGGATCTGTTACAGAAACTATCGGACGTTTTGAAAGGAACGCCTCCGCCCTGGTTACGAAAAGTCATGATGAAGGGAAAGCAAAGAGATATTGACTTCGAAGAGGAGGTTGAAAATGGCTGAACTCGCTCAAGTTACGGTGGATATGTATGATGTCCTGCACTGGATTTTTCTCCGGACACCGGACGACATGGAACAACTTTTGAAACCAGACGAGACAGTTGGATGGCTGTTTGGACAGAGCATCGACAAGACAGAGACGGTCGGGGCAGGGAATTGACATGGGTGATATTACTGTCACGATGCCGGATGGTCGTACCTGGGTTCCAAAGTTCGTCAAGACGATCAATCAGGAAAAATGCATCGGGTGTGGTCGTTGCTTCAAAGTTTGTGGTCGCGAAGTATTGCAACTGGTGGGCATCGATGATGAGGGTGAAATCGTGGCCATCGCAAGCGACGAGGAAGATGACGAATATGAAAAAAAGGTCATGACCATTGCCAACCAGATGAATTGCGTGGGCTGTGAGGCATGCTCAAAGATATGCCCCAAAAAGTGTTACACCCACGAACCCATGACGGCCTGACAATTGGAACTCTCCACCAGGATCGTGAAGGTTGCAGCAGGCAGGGCCGATGAATATGAGGATTTGCTGGCCCTGTTGCTCATGCACAAGAGCAGCGATGAGGCGGAGAGTTACGCTCGCGAGGTGGCTTTAGCCTGTTTTGGCGATGATCACCTCTGGCAGGACATGGGCTTGCCAGACAGGGAAACGTTGAGCGAAATTTTTAGGGTTCATTTCAACTCCCTGTTCCTCAGAAACAGTTTCAATATGAAATGGAAAAAATTCCTCTACAAGCAGTTTTGTGACATGCTCGATGTCAAGACATGTCGCGCGCCCAGTTGCAGCGTTTGTCGGGATTACGACAATTGCTTCGGGCCGGAAATCCAGGGGACGATACCCATGTAGGCGCGCTGGCTCAAAGGGTGATTGAACGATTCCAAATTTACGGATGCTTTCCATGTTGGATGCTGCAATGCTGATGTCGTTGGATGAGGTTTGTACGAATGTGCTGATTCTGGCTGAGGGGTTGGAAAAGGATGAATTTCTGTCCAGCCGTTTGACTCGCGCAGAAGTCAGGCACCAGATTTTAACCATGACCGGCCTGGCCAAAAATATTTCTCCCGCAATCCGTCACAGAATGCCGGAACTCGACTGGGCAGGGTTTGAGGTCCTGAGCGTGCAGATCGGTCAGAGCGGACAGGCCGAAAATGAGGCACTTTGGTTTTCCATCACCTCCTTGATTCCTGCCACCCTGATGTGGTTGAGAGTCTACAAAAAAACCCATCCGACGCTGTTTTCCTTCCGGCCCGGGGCTTCATGAATGGGTTGTTTTTAGCGTAAAATCAGAAAATCAGTAATTGCCTATTGGGGTAAGGTCGCCCTTGAACCACTCGGAGAAACCGCATGATCCGGCAACTGGAAGTCAAAGGACTGCGCGCGTTGCGTTACGTTTCAGTTGAACTGAAATCTTTCCTGGTGATGGTGGGACCGAATGCCTGCGGAAAAAGCACGCTGTTTGATGCCCTGTTGCTGGTGCGGGATATTCTTTCCACGGGACTGGAGTCTGCCGTGTTCGGCAATGCGCGCATGAATATAGCGCCCCGTGCCGTTGATCCGCTGGATTTGACCTGGCTGCGGCAGGGTGGGGGGGTTGAGATAGCTATTACGCTGGAACTTCCCGCCGAAATTGTTGAAACTTTAGATAATCGTTATCGGTTTTGCCGGTATGAATTGGGTATCCATACCGATGGCCGTTTGGGTTTCGACCATGAAACCCTATGGCTGTGCAACGAGATCAAGTTGCGGGAAACTCACCAACAGGCGTTGTTTCCCTGCCCGGAAACAGCCCCGGAGCATATCGTTCTGCCCCAGAACAAAAAAAGTCCGCCGGGCTGGCGCAAGGTGGTGAACAAGGTGGTAGAAAGCGGAAACGATTATTTTCGCTCAGAAACGTCGGAATGGAACAACCTGTTTCGCCTTGGCCCTTCCAAGAGCGCATTGGCCAATCTACCGGAGGATGAGCAGAAGTTTCCGGCCGCAACGTGGGCCAAGCGGGTGCTGATGGAGGGGGTGCATCGTTTAATGCTCAATGCCGAAAAAATGCGTATGCCTGCGCCAGCTGGATCGTCCGGAGAGTTTTTACCAGACGGTGCTAACCTGCCATGGGTTGTTCACGCGATGGAAAACACCCCCGCTAAAAGAGCATGGGTTGAGCATTTGGCTACTTCCCTGGACGACCTGGAGGATATTCAGACCATTGAAAAACCTGAGGATCGTTCGCGTTACATCGAACTTCGCCATAAAAGCGGTTTAAAGGCCCCATCTTGGGTTCTTTCGGATGGCACGCTACGTTTGCTGGCCTTGACCTTGCTGGCTTATGCCCCAAGTATGCCGTCAATTGTGCTCATCGAGGAGCCGGAGAACGGTATTCACCCAAAAGCAATGGAAACAGTGATGCAGTCGCTGACCTCGGTTTACGGATCACAGATTCTCTGCGCCACGCACTCCCCTATTGTTCTGAGTCAGTTAAAGGCTGGGCAAATCCTGTGCTTTGGTAAAACGGATGAAGGTGCTGTGGATATCGTGCGAGGGGGCGATCATCCTCGTTTGCGCGAATGGCAATCCGCGCTGAACCTTGGAGAATTGTTCGCAACAGGAGTCTTGGGATGAGGGATTGCCTCTTTCTGGTGGCGGACAAAAACATGGAGGGAATGCTCAAGGGCTTTTTCTCGCGCGATGCTTTTCACCGGGCGCTGGATTGCGGGCATTTTGTTTTTGTACCCCGTCATGATTTGGTGGTTGCCCACGGATTGAATGATCCCGGACTCTATACCAGAGCAAATGAATTGTTGCAGACTTTTTCAAACACACATCGACATGCAGTAGTCATTGTCGATGCCGATTGGGACGGTTCGCCAGGTAAAGATGCGATCTCGAGCCGACTGAGCGCACATTTGAACAGTGCAGGCTGGACAAATGACTCTGGATGTGGGGTGGTCCTCGATCCGGAATTGGAAAACTGGGTGTGGCAGGATAGCCCTCATGTTTGCTCTGTCTTGGGGTACAAGGGCGCATTTTCCGAACTTCGAACGACTTTGGAAAATCAAGGTTTCTGGCAGGAAAACGAGACAAAGCCCGATCGACCCAAAGAGGCTGTCGAATGGGTACTTCGCCAATCCAAAATAGGAAGATCATCTTCGATCTATCAGCAACTGGCGATGCGCGTAACCACACGTGGGTGTACCGACGCGGCCTTTGACAAATTGCGAAACGCGCTTCTTCAATGGTTTCCAGCGACAACATGAGAGACGAGCGGGCCCTCGAGATCAGGAACGGGATGCGGGCATAAACGGGTAGGAAGAAGTTAATCCGACTGCAATTTGAGTGTGTCGACTATTCTTGATTGCGCAGAAAATCGGCGGTTTTTGAAAATGAATCCGTGAGTTGCTGCCTGAGTTCTTCATCGAGATCGCATTGTCTCAAGGCCTCGCGCATGCATTCCATCCACTGGTCCCGCTCCGCATCGCCGATGGGAAAGGGAAGATGACGTTGCCGAAGCCGGGGATGCCCATACGCTTCAATATACAGCGGTGGTCCACCTAACCAGCCCGACAAAAACATGAACAGCTTTTCTTTCGAAGAATCGAGATTTTCGGGGTGAAGTTGACGGATTCCGGTTGCCATGGGATGGGTATCCATGATGTGATAGAAAACTTCAACCAGTTTTCTGACGCCGGGTTCCCCACCTATTTTTTCATAGTGGGGATTTACGGTTTCCATTGGCCTCCCTGGCAAGATTCAGCGCGTTTCACCGCCGTACAGTATCCGACCTATACCGGCCTGTTTTCAGGAATTCTTACTGGTCCCATCGCTGCCAGACCTTCTTCAAAGGTAATCGTCTTGAATTTTCCAACAAATTTGGCAGCAGCATTGGCTACCGCGTCTATTTTCTCTCCAGGGCCCAGTTTTTTGATATCCCCCCGGTCCAGATTGAAACATTCGAGCAATTCATTCCAGACGGTGGCTTCATCCAGGGGCATGATGTAAAAGCCGAACCCTTCGAGTTCAATGAAGTATTTCTGGGAGATATCTATATTTCCAGCAAAGACAAAATATTTCCCCTGTGCATCGAGATAAGGTTTCAGCATCTTGACGATCAAGGAAAGATGGGCCAGAGAGTCGACATGACACCCCAGAAAGTCGATTTTATCAGAATCGGCCGAGAGAATGACCTGATCCGCCATGATTTCCGGAGGACGGGCTTCATCGGCAAATTTTTCGGCTTCCTTGAGTACCAGGTTGCCACGAAATCCGTAGGTGGTTGGTTTCCCGGTTTTTCCGGAAAAAACGGGGGAAAGAAGTTTTTTTTCCTGTTCCAGTGTGGTGATGAGTGTCATGATTTCTCTTCGAGGGGTAAGTTAATTCCAGATTTCTCTTGGGGCGAGCAGCCGTTCTACCGGTTGGTCACCGAGCAGGTGGCTGTCGAATATTTCACCAACATCCGTTGGGCTGACTTTGCTGTAGAGCGTTCCTTCAGGGTAGATCAGAACATTGGGGCCGCTATCGCACGGGCCGATGCAGCCTGAATAGGTGATTGCAACCACCTCGTATAAATTCCGTTTCTGCAACTCCTGCCAGAACGCCTGTAAAAGTTCCGTTCCGCCATTACTGCTGCAGGACCCTCTGGGATGTCCCGGGGGGCGTGATTGACTGCAAACGAAGACGTGTTTTCTTGGTCTTGGCATGATTCAGGATCCTTGTTTTGTTGGTTGACTCAACCGAATTTGAAGAGGATGCCATAGCCTCCCCGTGGGTAATTCCAATCGACATTCTGAAATTCCGAACAGATGATCCGGCAGGTCCCACATTCGAGACAGCCGTCAGTAATGAGAACAATTTTTCCATTTCCCTCCTGGGTATAGCAGCCCGCCGGACAACAGACCGTACAAGACATGGTTTTACAATCGTTCTGACAGGTATCCAGATTCTTGATGGTGATGTGGGGGTGTCCTGCATCAACTTTGTAGCGATTCTGGAACAGTTTGTTTTCCACCTTGATCATTCGAAGGCCCTCCACATTTTAAATGCATCGCCGATCAGTCCGAAGAGCGAGCGTTTTTTGAGAAAACTGCGCCGGATTTCAAGTTCTTTGGTCTTTTTGTCGATCCCATCGACCGTGAGCATGGAATGTGCGGCCCGGTTGACCAACTCTGGATAGGTCGTGAAAAACTGAGGGTTTTTATGTAAGATTCCGGGCAGATCCTTATATTTTTTGAGATCCTTCAGAATAAAACTGTCATCGAGTTTCTCGCGATAGAGAGAAAGATTGGCCTCTGTCATTTCCCTGCCCTGTTTGGCCAGTTCGATCACGGTTTCGGCAGCCAGGCGACCGGAGGTCATGGCGAGGTTGGAACCTTCGCGGTGGACCGCATTCACGAACATGGCAGCGTCTCCCACCATCATCCATCCATCCCCAAAAATTTTTGGGATGGCCTTGTAGCCCCCTTCGGGAATGAGATGGGCGGTGTACTCCTTCATCTCGCTTCCGGCCAGTAGCGGCTTGATGGCAGGATGGGCCTTCATTTGTTCGAGCAACATGTAAGGCGTTGTTTTTTGCTGCTTGAAATCGGAAAGCATGCAACCAACACCAATCGTGACGGATTCCTTGTTTGTGTAGAGAAATCCCGTCCCCATCATGCCCTGGGTGATTTTTCCGACCATTTCAATGACGACCCCTTCTTCGTCGTCGATGTTGAAACGTTCTTCAACAAGGTTCTGTGGCAGGAAATGGATTTCCTTGACAGCCAGAGCCACGTCCCCGGCATTGAGTTCGGGATGGAAACCAGCCTTTTTGGCCAGCAGGGAGTTCACTCCATCGGCAAGGATGACAATGTCCGCGTAGATCGCACCCCCTTCACGGTCTGTCTGTATGCCAATCACCCGGTTTTTATCGAGAAGCAAATTGGATACGGTGGTCTCACAGATCAGCAGGGCCCCGGCATCCTGTACCTTTTTGGAAAACCATTTGTCAAACTGGGCTCGAATGATGGTATAGCGGTTGTAGGGCGGTTTGTTGAATTCGGCTGAACGGTAGGTACTGCCGACATAAGACTCGTCATCCAGGATCCACATTTGCTGTTCAACGATATGCCGTTCCAGTGGCGCATCCTCCCTGAAATCGGGGATGATGCGTTCCAGGGCATCGGAGTACAGGATTGCCCCCTGCACGTTCTTCGATCCGGGGTATTCTCCACGCTCGATCTGCAGGACCTTGAGACCGGACTTGGCCAGCGTGTAGGCGGCTGCATTTCCCGAAGGACCTGCGCCGACAACGATTGCGTCAAATTTTTCTGCCATGGTGAAATCCTCCTCAGCCGGCCATTCGGGATGTGGACAGATGCTGTCTGAACGCATCCGTCAGCGCCGGGACGATGACCATGGCATTGCCGACGATGCCATAAGTCGCAAAATCGAAAATCGGGGCATTCGGATCAGAGTTGATGGCAATGATCACATCGGAATCTTCCATGCCGACCCGGTGCTGAATGGCTCCGGAAATTCCGGCCGCAATATAGAGTTTTGGCCGAACCGTCTTTCCAGATTGTCCCACCTGGCGGTCTGCCTCGACCCATCCGGCTTGCACGATGGGTCGGGTAGCCCCCACTTCTGCGCCCAATACTTTGGCAAGATCCCAGATTCGTTGAAAGTTTTCCTGTTTTTTCATCCCCCGTCCGCCGGAAACGATGATGTCAGCGAAGGCAAGTTGGGGTTTCCCTTGTAGATTGTCAGGAATGTATTCAAGGACCTTGGTGATGATGGCGGTCTCGATCATGCCCAATGGATGTTCGACGATTCTCCCGGTCCTGGATTCATCCCGCTTCGGCATGGCCATTACCCGCGGACGCACCGTCGCCATTTGAGGACGGTAATTGAGTGTGACGATGGTGCAAAGCAGGCTACCGCCGAAGGTGGGTCGGGTGGCGGCGAGGCTGCGGTTTTCCATGTCGATCGCCAGTTCCGTGCAATCGGCGGTCAAACCGGTCTTTAATGTCGTAGCGACACTGCCTGCGAGATCACGTCCGAGTGTCGTGGCTCCGATCAGAAGGATTTCTGGTTGCCAGGTATTGACCAGATCCGTCATGCCTTTGGTAAATGGTTCATTCCTGTAGTCTCTCAGGACCTCGTCCGCGATCAGGTAGCATAGGTCTGCGCCATGATGCATCGCCTGATGACAGAATGTTCGTGTGTCCTCCCCAGGCGCGCCCATCACGACACCTGCAAGTTCAACCCCCAGTTTGTCGGCCAACTTTCTGCCTTCTCCCATCAGTTCCCAGGATACCGGATGAACCTGACCGCGTTCATGTTCAACGAAGACCCACACTCCCTTGTAACGCGCAAGTTTTGGATCAAGTTCGACCTTCTTCCTGGCTGGTTTTCTCGGTTCCGTGGTTTCACTCATGATTTTTTCCTCACAGCAGATCAGGGAGCGTTTTTGGCAATGTCATGGGCCAAGTCGGGCTTTTTTGTAAATAATTTGGCCAGCAAGGTCACAACCAGATCTTTGGGTTGATTGCTTTCCGTATCGATGATTTCTGCCTTCACTGCTTTCGGGGAAGGGGCGAAAACCTTGCTGACGATGGTGGGCGAGCCCTTAAGTCCAATCTTGGTCAGATCCTCAATTCCGGCACTTTCCTTGTTCCAGACTTTGAGCGGATAGCGTGCTGCCCTGAACATGTTGTTCATGGTGGCAAAACGCATTTCATTGGTACCTTCCAGCACGGTAACCAGGCATGGAAGTTTGGTTTTCAGAACCTGTACGCCCCCTTCGGCGCGTCTCTCGACGGTGATGGTCCCATGGAGCGCGTCCAATTCACGAATTTTTGAAATGTAGGTAAGTAACCTCATGTCCAGTCTTTTCGCGATTCCAGGCCCCACTTGGGCAGTATCGCCATCGATCGTCTGCTTCCCGGCGAATACGAGATCCACCGGAATATCCTTCTCGATTTGACGAATGGCCGATGCCAGGGCATAACTGGTTGCCAGAGTGTCCGAACCTGCAAAAGCTCGATCCGTCACCAGGATGGCCTCGTCAGCCCCAAACGAAATGGCTTTGCGCAGTGCGGTTTCGGCTTGGGGAGGGCCCATCGACAGCACCGTGACTCGACCGCCATACCGGTCCTTGAGACGTAGAGCCTCTTCCAGAGAATACAAATCATAGGGATTGACGATTGCAGGAACGCCCTGCCGCATGATGGTGTTGGTGACCGGGTGGACACGAATCTGGGCGCTGTCCGGAACTTGCTTGATGCAAACGACGATATGCATGATATCGCTCCTACGGGCGCTGTTGTGAAGGCAAGGTGGTTTTGAGGGACGTTAGTCCAATACTCTGTCCCTCCTGATCACGAAACACCTTGAATACTTTTTCCTGGGCTGGAGTCGACCGGACAAAATCTTCATAGGCCTTTTTCAATAGATCGCGACAAACGATCCGCAGGGCGTCATCCTCCATCTTGTGGGTACCTGGCGTGGCGCGCAGGTACTGATTGAATCGCTTCAGGATGTGGAGGCGATTTACATGCACCACGGATTGATCATACTCAACTGAAAAAAATTCCAGAAACTCCTCAGCCGATGACAATGCGCTTAGCTTTTGAGTAAAAATTGTCATTGCAACCCCCCCAGTCAATGAAGATTCCTGCACCGACATTGCTTATGCCGGAATGCCCTTGCCGGAACTCTTTAGCAATTGCTATGCCAATTTAAATAGAATCTAATAATCAATTGGTTATGGTTTGTTGCGGGAGGTGTTTGCGGGGAGGGTTGTCATGATTGTAGGGTTTTCAACAAAATTCCGTGATCTCTTGTGATTGTCAATCAGGGCGTCAGAAAATGGACAAAACAAAAATTATTAAAGCCAATTTAATCAATCAGTTGAATTCTGGTACGAGAATTGCTTTGTTCTGCCTTGTCAATGCACTTGAAAGGAGGACAGACCATGTCGGACCCCGTCATATTTACCGAAGATGCCGCTGATAAGGTCAGGGAAATCCTGGTCGAGGAAGGTAACCTGAATTTGAAATTGAGAGTTTATGTTACCGGTGGTGGCTGTTCCGGACTCCAGTATGGATTCTCATTCGAGGAAACAGTGGACGCAGAGGATAGGGTGATCACCAGGAAAGGGGTGGACATGGTGATTGATCCGATGAGTTTTCAGTACCTGAATGGGGCCGAAATCGACTTTCAGGAAGATCTGGAAGGATCGCGCTTCATCATTAAAAATCCGAATGCCACGAATACCTGCGGGTGTGGCAGTTCGTTTTCCGTTTGAGGGGGGAATTCATGACAGTCATGATGACGGAGAGTGCGGCACGTCAGGTGCAGGTCAAGTCCGGTGCAGCAGGAGGGGTGGGTTTGCGCCTGGGGGTTAAACAGTCCGGTTGTACCGGCTTGGCTTATGTCTTCGATATTGCCAGGGAAATCGGGGAAACAGACATCGTCTTCGAAAGTTTTGGGGCCAAGTTGGTCATCGATCCTCTGAGTCTTCCGTATCTGCAGGGATCACAACTGGATTATGTGCGTGAGGGACTGGGTCGGGTGTTCAAAGTCAACAACCCCAACGTCAAGGCGAGTTGCGGTTGTGGAGAAAGTTTTTCTGTTGAGGAGAAGTCATGAACACGACACTGCAACAGTGGGTGGATCAGCCCTATCGCCATGGATTCGTGACGGACATCGAAACGGAAATCGTCCCCAAGGGGCTGAACGAATCTGTGATTCGAATGATTTCAGCCAAGAAGGACGAACCCGAATGGCTGCTGGACTTTCGTCTGGCGAGTTATCGGCGTTGGCTGACGATGGAAGTGCCTTCCTGGGCAAAAGTCAGCCATCCGCCCATTGATTTCCAGGAAATCATCTACTTTGCGCAGCCCAAGCCAAAAAAGCAACTCGACAGCATGGATGAAGTGGATCCTGAGTTGAGAAAAACTTTCGAGAAACTGGGGGTCCCCCTGCATGAGCAGAAGGTGATGGCGGGCGTGGCTGTAGACGTCATTTTTGACAGTGTTTCGGTAACGACGACCTACAAATCCAAATTGGCCGAGGTTGGAATCATTTTTTGCTCGCTTTCGGAGGCGGTTCGGGAATATCCGGAATTGGTGAAACAGTATCTGGGAAGCGTGGTTCCTGCGTCTGATAATTTTTATGCGGCCTTGAATTCCGCAGTCTTCACGGAAGGGTCTTTCTGTTTCATTCCCAAAGGGACAAAGTGTCCCATGGATCTGTCTACCTACTTCCGGATCAATACCGAGGGGTCGGGTCAGTTCGAACGAACTTTGATCATCGCGGAAGAAGGCGCTTCTGTGTCCTATCTGGAGGGGTGTACGGCTCCGCGTTTCGACACAAACCAACTTCATGCGGCGGTGGTTGAACTGGTGGCTTTGGATTATGCCGAGATCAAATACTCCACGGTTCAAAACTGGTACGCCGGTGATGAAAATGGAGTGGGTGGCATCTATAACTTTGTCACCAAGCGCGGCATGTGCCGGGGGGTTCATTCGAAAATTTCCTGGACTCAGGTGGAAACAGGGTCGGCGATCACCTGGAAATATCCCAGTTGCATATTGTTGGGAGAAGGATCGGTTGGAGAATTTTATTCGGTGGCATTGACCAATCATCGGCAACAGGCGGATACCGGGACGAAAATGGTGCATGTGGGGCGTCATACCAAAAGTACCATCGTCTCCAAGGGGATATCGGCGGGACGATCTGATAATGGTTATCGCGGGCTGGTCAAGATTCTTCCCCACGCCACGGGAGCAAGGAACTATTCCCAATGCGATTCGATGTTGATTGGCGAGGCCTGTCGCGCGAACACCTACCCGACGGTGGAAGTGAGGAACGAGACGGCGATCGTCGAACATGAGGCTTCCACCTCGAAGATCGGGGAGGACCAGATGTTTCTCTTTGCCCAGCGGGGAATTGGGCAGGAAGAGGCCATCTCGATGATCATCAACGGGTTTTGCCGCGATGTATTCATGCATCTTCCACTGGAGTTTGCGGTGGAAGCCACTAAATTACTGGGATTGAAACTGGAAGGGAGTGTGGGATGAAACTGCTCGAGGTGAAGGGATTGAAGGCAAGCGTGGAAGGGATTTCCATCCTCAGGGGCGTTGACCTGGAAATCAATGCAGGGGAAGTCCACGCCATCATGGGGCTCAATGGTTCCGGAAAAAGTACGCTCTCAAAGGTATTGGCGGGACATCCTTCCTATCAGGTCACTGGTGGTGAGGTTTTGTTCAACGGACAGGATCTGTTCGAACTGCCTCCGGAAGAAAGGGCGCGAGTCGGACTTTTTCTGGCATTCCAGTATCCCGTGGAGGTTCCTGGGGTGTCGAACAGCGCCTTCCTGAGACTGGCTTACAATACGATTCAGACCTCAAGGGGGAAGGATGAACTCGATCCCCTGGAGTTTGACGACCTGGTCCGGGAACGGATCAAGGTGGTTGAAATGGATCCTGCTTTCCTCGATCGAAGTGTCAATGAAGGATTCTCGGGCGGTGAGAAAAAGCGCAACGAAATTTTGCAGATGGCCCTGCTGGATCCGAAACTGGCGATCCTGGATGAAACCGATTCAGGCCTGGATATCGATGCGCTCAGGATCGTGGCCAATGGGGTGAACAGCTTGCGCTCGGAGCACAACGCCATCGTGATGGTGACCCACTACCAGAGATTGCTGAACTATATCGTGCCGGACTTTGTTCATGTGATGGATGCCGGGAGGATCGTCAAGACCGGAGACAAGACTCTGGCTCTGGAACTGGAAGAGCGTGGCTATGACTGGTTGAGGGCGGTAGCATGAAATCCGACGACTGTTTGGCAGGATTGCTGGCTGATGCGGCGCAACGCGACGCTTTTTCGGTGTTACGGGGGCAGGCCGAGGTTCGGGCCAGGGCGCTCAAATTTCCCCAGGACAAGGATGATGACTGGCGTTTGACCGGTTTGGCGGTACTCCATGAGCAAGAGTACCTTCCTGCCGGGAAGACAACGCAAATTCCCTCGATCGAGGGGTTCGCGATTCCCGGTTCATGTCGCATCGTGTTTGTGGACGGATTTTATCACCCGGCACTGTCCGATCTTTCTGGTCAGGATGAAATCAGGGTTTCTCCGCTCGGACGGGAAGAAAAATCCCTTCACGCCCATTTTGATAAAGGGATGAAGGATGCGGTTTTTGCACAAATCAATGCCAGAAACTTTACGGACTGTGCCTGGGTTCATGTGCAAGGAGAGATACAACGGATCGTCCATGTTCTTCACGTGACGACTCCGCATCAGAAACCGGTGGTGTCCTATGGGCGGGCGCTGGTGGTTCTGGAAGCGAATGCCAGGGTGACCCTGGTGGAAGAATATACCGGCCCGGATTCCCCCTATTCAGTCAACAGCATGACGGAAGCCGTCCTGGGCGAAGGGGCCGATTTGCGCCATATCAGGGTCCAGCGTGAAGGTGCTCAAGCGGTACATCTGGGCCATGCCCTGGTGACTCTGTCCCGTGGCGCCCACTACGATTCGACCGCATTGGCCTTGGGGGGGAGATTCTCGCGCTACGATCAACGGGTTCTTCATCAGGGAGAAGGATCTGACGTGCGGCTCGATGGACTGATTCTGGCAGATGAAAGTCAGGTGGCGGACACCCATACCCGAATCGAGCATCTGGCTCCCGGTTGCCGTAGTCTGCAACAACATAAGTGTATTGCGAACGGAAACTCGATCGCTGTCTTTAGTGGCAACATCGTGGTGCACAGGAACGCAAAGGGAACGGATACGCGGCAGTCGAGCCGAAATTTGCTGCTTTCCAGCAAGGCGCGCATCGATGCTCAACCCCAACTTGAAATCATGAATGATGATGTGAGTTGCAAACATGGCGCAACCATGGGAAAACTTGACGCTGAAGAACTTTTTTATCTCATGAGTCGAGGGTTGCGGGAGTCACAGGCCAGAAAGTTGCTGATCCATGCATTTGCCGCCGAAATTGTGGATCGAATTTCCATTCAGACTCTCGTTCGGTCTCTGCGAGAGTCAATCGATGGGAGACTGGTATGAATCCCGAAGTCATTCGCGCAGATTTTCCCATACTGGACATGAAGGTCAATGGGCAGCCCCTGGTTTATCTCGACAATGCAGCTTCCAGTCAGATGCCCCAGCCGGTCATCGATCGTCTGATGCGTTACCATACATCCGAACACGCCAACATTCATCGCGCTGTTCATTACCTCAGTGAAACGGCAACCCGGGAATTCGAAAGTGCACGGGAGAAAGTCAGGTCCTTTCTCAATGCTCGGGAGTCACGGGAAATCATCTTTACCCGGGGGACGACAGAGGCCATTAATTTGGCCATGCATGGCTATGGGCGGGCCTTTTTAAAGGCGGGGGACGAAATCATCCTGTCTGCCCTCGAGCATCACTCCAATATCGTACCCTGGCAAATGCTGGCCCATGAAAAGGGCGTGATCCTGAAAGTGATTCCAATGGACGATGATGGGGTGTTGATTCAGGAAGAGTTTTACAAACTTTTCAATGCCAATACCAGGTTGCTGGCGCTTACTCATGTGTCCAACGCGTTGGGAACAGTCAACCCGATCAAGACGATGATTTCCCACGCGCATCAATATGGCGTACCGGTATTGATCGATGGGGCCCAGGCAGCGCCGCACAAGGCACTGGATGTCCAGGATCTGGATTGCGATTTTTATGCCTTCTCCTCCCATAAACTCTGTGGCCCAACGGGTATCGGGGTGCTCTACGGCAAAGCCGAATTGCTGGAACGGATGCAGCCTTATCAAGGGGGAGGGGACATGATCCTCTCGGTTACCTTCGAAAAAACCGACTACAACGTCATTCCTCACAAGTTTGAGGCGGGAACGCCCGCGATCGCTGCTGCCGTGGGACTGGGTGCGGCCATCGACTACCTGCAGGCAGTTGGCCTGGAGAACATCGACCGTTACGAGCAGGGGTTGCTGGATTACGCGACCGTCAGGATCAGGGAACTGGATCGGATCAGAATCGTGGGGACGGCAAGGGAAAAAGCGGCGGTGCTGTCTTTCGAGGTGGAGGGTGTCCATCCCCATGATGTCGGGACGATCCTGAATGATTACGGGATCGCCATCCGAACCGGCCATCACTGCGCACAACCGGTGATGCAACGTTTCAAGGTACCAGCAACGGCCCGTGCTTCCTTTGCCTTTTATAACACGCGGTCCGAGGTTGATCGTCTGATTGAGGGAATTATCAGGGTACAGGGGATCTTTCAATGAGCGATATGCGCATGATGTACCAGGAAGTCATTCTTGATCACAATCGAAAGCCAAGAAACTATGGCCGGATCGAAGGGGCGAACCACCATGCGGACGGACATAATCCTTTATGCGGCGATTCAATCCATTTGACCATGGATATGGAGGACGATTTGATTCGGGCGGTCGCCTTTGAAGGCGAGGGGTGTGCCATTTGCAAAGCTTCTGCTTCCATGATGACGGGGGCGGTGAAAGGTTTGAAAGTGGGGGAAGCGGAAGACCTGGCTTCAAGATTCAGGGGGATGACGACCGGGACGCTGGATATGAAAGATGAGCAGCGGTTGGGCCGTCTCAGGGTGTTTGAAGGGGTCAAGGATCTGCCCTCCCGGGTCAAATGCGCAATTTTGCCCTGGCATACGCTTCTGGCTGCGATCCATTCCGTGCAGGCTGCTTCATCCGAGGGTAAAGATGATCCGATACAGGAGGCATGATGCCAAAAATTGCTGATATCGAAAATACCCCCAATCCCAACGCAATCAAATTTGTGCTCAAGGACCGTGTTGCCTGGGGAAAGCCAAAGGAGTACGGTAATCCCGAAGAAGCTCAAGGGGATGAACTGGCCCGTCGATTATTTGCAATTCCCCATGTCACCAATGTGTTCTATGCGGATCACTGGGTTACGGTAACTCAGGATGGAAATGTGGAATGGGCAGATCTGGTCAGAAAGGTGGCGCAACCCATCCGTGAAGCAAAAGCAGCTGAAATGCCCGTGAGAGCGGAGTTGGACTCGGAGCCGGAACAGGCGGAGGATTCTCGTCTCGTTGCCATCAAACAACTTCTCGACAAACATATCCGACCTACCCTGATTGGAGATGGGGGGGATCTGGAGGTCATGACCCTTTGCGGCAATGTCCTTTGCATCCGTTACTACGGAACCTGTGGAAGTTGTCCGAGTTCCCAGACTGGCACACTCATTGCCATCGAAAATCTGGTGCGAACCATTGAACCGGAAATAGAAGTCGTTTCGGTCTGAATCAAGTAAGGCTTGCTGACATGAGGATATCCTGACCGACGAAGGATTGCGGTGGGAGATCAATGAAAATATCAGGCATAAAACTTGCTTGAAAACTTGATACGAGGTTTTCATGGGGCACGCATCGAAAAAGATTGATGGGGGATACCTGTGACGAATGTAATGCGGAAAGAGGGTAACGTAGAACTGGTGACGATCTACGAGATCAGCAAGGTGCTTGGTTCGTCCCTGGACCTGCAAAAAACGCTCAGGGAAGTCCTCAATCTCCTGGCCTCCCATCTCAGGATGGATCGCTGCATGGTGGCGTTGTTGCAGGAGGATAACATTCTGCACGTTGTTGGTGCATCGGGAATGACGGAAGCGGAGGTCAAGAGAGGTTTTTTCAGGATTGGCGAGGGTGTCATGGGGAAAGTGGTGAAATCGGGGATGACCATCGTCGTTCCGGATATTTCCAGGGAACCCATTTTTCTTCATAAAACCGGGCCTCGTACGATCCAGGAGGGTGAGATCATTTCGTTTATCGGGGTTCCGATCAAAGTGGGTCGGGAATCCATCGGAGTGCTGGGTGTGGATCGACATCTCAATGGGGAGCCCCAGAACTTCCAGAGTGATTCGAGATTTTTATCGATGGTAGCCAATCTGATCGGACAGACCGTCAGGTTGCATCAGAGCATTTCCAAGGAGAGACAACAACTCCTGATGGAAAAAAGCCAACTCCAGAAAGAGTTGTACAGTAAATACAGCCTCGATAATGTCATCGGGGTGAGCAAACTGATGCAGGGGGTATTTGCCGAGGTGCACCAGGCTGCACCCGGAAAATCGACCATTTTGCTACGGGGCGAGAGCGGGACGGGCAAGGAAGTCATTGCTCGTTCGATCCATTATATGAGTCCCCGAAAAGACAAGCCGTTTATCAAGGTCAATTGCGCGGCGCTTTCAGAAACCTTGCTGGAATCCGAGCTTTTCGGCCATGAAAAGGGTTCATTCACTGGTGCCACTCAGGAGCGTAAGGGGCGTTTTGAGATGGCCAATGGAGGCACTCTGTTCCTGGATGAAATCGGCGATATCTCTCCCAGTTTCCAGACCAAGTTGCTCAGGGTGTTGCAGGAGCGTGAGTTTGAACGGGTCGGGGGTAATAAACCGATTCAGGTCGATATCCGGTTGATTACGGCAACCAACAGGAACCTTGAGCAGGCCGTTTCCAAGGGAGAATTTCGCGCAGACCTGTATTACCGCATCAATGTGGTCAGTATCTTTTTGCCTCCACTTCGGGAACGGCGCGAAGACATTCCCCTTCTGGTTTCGTATTTCCTTGAAAAATTTAATGCGGAAAACCAGAGGAACCTTTCATTCTCCACAGATGCCATGAAAATCATGCTCGAGTGCTACTGGCCCGGAAATGTTCGGGAACTCGAAAACTGTGTCGAGAGAACGATGACCATGGCACGTGGTTTGGTCATCAGGGAAATCGATCTGCCCTGCCAACAAGACAAATGTTTTTCGGTCGCGTTGCGAAGTCATGTACAACCGGTCAGACCGGTGATTCCCATCGTGCCGAGGCATGAGGTGGATGTGTCTGGGCCAGGGTCCGGCGACCATTCTGAAACAGAAACTCCTTCCGGGGAATTTGGCACGGAACGTGACCGACTGATCTGGGCGATGGAACAGTGCGGTTGGGTCCAGGCCAAAGCGGCACGACTTCTCAAACTGACCTCCCGTCAGATGGGCTATGCATTACAGAAACACAAGATCGAAATCAAGCGGTTTTAGTTTTTCAGATAGATCCCATGGGTGCCCCGCTGTGAATCCGATGTCGTATTTCTCACATAACTGACAAGGGTGTAGGGCTGTTGACAATATATGACCGATTGAATTTAAAGGGGATTTTTGGTTATTATGGTTGGCATGTTTGTTGCTGGTAACTCGGCTCATCCGAGTAACGAGCAGACCGCAAGGTCGGGAGGCAAACATGCACGAACAAAGGTTGAGCGAGGTGCTCCAGGCGGCGGCAGAGCATAAGGGGTGTGGGACGTCCAGTGATGGAGGAAAGGCCAGTTGTGGTTCTTCCGAGGGTCCCGCGGACATGTCGCCGGAGGTTTGGGAAAAGGTCAAGAATCACCCATGCTATAGCGAGGAAGCTCACCATCACTATGCGCGGATGCATGTGGCTGTGGCCCCGGCCTGTAATATTCAATGTAATTACTGTAATCGCAAGTACGATTGTGCCAACGAGAGTCGTCCTGGGGTCGTCAGTGAAAAGTTGACACCGGAACAGGCTTCCAAAAAAGTCCTGGCCGTGGCTTCCACAATACCGCAGATGACGGTGCTGGGGATTGCCGGCCCTGGCGATCCACTGGCGAATCCCGACAAGACCTTCAAGACCTTCGAGTTGATTTCCAGGGCTGCGCCGGATATCAAGTTATGCCTTTCAACCAATGGATTATCCCTCCCCGATCATGTGGATACGATCAAATCCTTCAATGTCGACCATGTGACGATCACCATCAATATGGTGGATCCTGCAGTGGGCCAGCATATTTATCCCTGGATATTCTGGAATCACAAACGTGTGACCGGGATTGAAGCGGCACGGATTTTGACGGAGCGTCAGATGCTTGGCCTGGAAATGCTGACGGCGGCTGGAATTCTTTGCAAGGTGAATTCCGTCATGATTCCCGGGATCAACGACAAGCATTTGGTGGAAGTGAATCGTGCAGTCAAGTCCCGTGGGGCGTTCCTGCACAACATCATGCCGCTGATATCGGCGCCGGAACATGGCACTGTGTTCGGTTTGAACGGCCAAAGGGGACCAACCGCGCAGGAATTGAAATCACTCCAGGATGCCTGTGAAGGCGAAATGAACATGATGCGCCATTGTCGGCAGTGTCGGGCCGATGCGGTCGGTTTGCTGGGCGAGGATCGGAGTGCTGAATTCACCACCGAAAAGATCATGGAAATGGAGGTGGAGTACGACATCGAAAAACGGCGCGCCTATCAGGAAATCGTCGAGCAGGATCGACAGGAAAAAGTCGCGGCAAGAAATGCAGAGATGGAAGCACTTGAAGAGGAATTTTCTTCCGTGAAAATCATGGTGGCAGTGGCAACCAAGGGAAGCGGCCGAATCAACGAACATTTTGGTCACGCCAACGAATTTCAGGTGTATGAGGTCGGAACCGATGGCGCCAAGTTTGTGGGCCATCGGCGTGTCGACCTCTATTGCCAGGGGGGCTTTGGAGAAGAAGAGGCCCTGCCAACGGTAATCCGGGCCATCAATGACTGTGTGGCGGTATTCGTCGCAAAAATTGGTGCATGTCCCAGGGATGAACTGACTGCGGCTGGAATCGAACCAGTCGATAAGTATGCCCATGAGTTCATTGAACAATCCGTGGTGAGATATTTCAAGGCCTACCTTGGAAGAATCAAGTCGGGAGAGATTGTGCCAGTGGACCGGGGGGATGCGGATATTCGTCAGGGTGCCTATATTGCGGCCTGAATCAGATTAATTTTGAGAGAAAAGGAAAACCTCATGTCGTACAAGATCATTTCATCACAGTGCACGGCCTGCTCAGCCTGCGAGCCAGAATGTCCGAATGTGGCGATCTATGAGAAGGATGGTACTTTTGTGATCAACCCCAAGAAGTGCACGGAATGTATCGGTTACTTTGACGACGCCCAATGTGTGGCGGTGTGTCCGGTGGACAATACCTGTGTGATCGATAACAGTTATCCCCGCTACCAGGCACAGGCATAGGTGAAACCATGAACATTACAGTGACGCCCGGTGCGGAAAAATTTATTCGTCAGATGGTACGATTCAACGGGGGAAACTCTTGCGGTTTCAGGCTATCTGTCACTGCAGGAGGGTGCTCCGGCCTGTCCGCAGAGTTTACCGTGGAACCCGAGCCCAGGGCAGGTGACAGCATCGTCATGGCAGGGCCCATAAAACTATTCCTGCCGGCAGAAAGCCGACTGTTACTGGACGGCGTCACCATCGATTATCTCGATACGCCCACCAAGTCAGGCTTCTCTTTTGTGGATCCGAAAGCATCTCCCTGTGCCTGTAGCAGCAGCATGCCTGCGGGGGTGGCGAGTGTGGATGTTTCTTCGATCAAGAGGAACGGATGATTGGATACGGCAGACGAATCCTGGCCGAAGGAAGGGAAGTCATCGTAAAACTCCTGGAACTTGATCCCGGCGACAAGATGGGATCCAAAGTTCTTCTCGATGTTCTTGAACGAATGGGGATGGACGATGAAGACTGAAATCATCGAGACCAAAAATTGGCAGGGTGTTGATCTTGATTGTTCCTCATGCCCCAGTTTTGGCAGCCATTGTCGTCTGAGGGAAGCCTGTGTCGAAGATCGTTATGCAAAAAGGATCGATCGATTCTTCGACTGGAATCCGGGAGCCGCGAAGAACTATCTGGGCCATCCCTATTTTGAAGTGAGGGCGGTGGCCGCAAAGCACGTCGAGGTGGAATTATTGCCGCTGCTGATGAACGATCGGGACGAGACCGTGCGATGGAGCGTGGCAATGCGTTTACCCACCGACTATTTGATCGAAATGCGGTCTGACCCTGATCGTGACGTAAGAATCAGAGTGGCGGACAGACTCGATGAAAGAAGCATCGGTTCCATGTTGGATGATCGTGATTATTTTGTCAGACAGATTGTAGCGCGGAGAATGCCTGCCCGATTGTTGACGTTGATGATGAATGATCCAGATCGTGAGGTCAGAAAGATCGTGGCATCACGAATCGCTGAGGGGTGCCTTGATAAAATGCTTGCGGATGAAGACCCGACCGTGAGACTGGTAGTAGTACGACGCATTCATCCAACCCGACTACCGCTGCTGATCGACGATGAAGATTGGCGGGTGAGATATGAAGTGGCAGGGCGTATAGGAATGGCGTATCTGAAACGATTTACTGTTGATTTTGATGAGGCAGTGAGGGATATGGCATTGTCCCGACTCGCCCAGGAGATGGGAAATGGCAAAAATTAGTCGGGACAGTGATGTGGTGGAATTGACCGGTCCTCCCTGGTTCGAATACGGACAAAAAGTGCGGGTGATCAAGACCATCAGAAACGACGGTACCTTTCCGGGGAAAGACATCGGAGAAGTACTGGTCAGGAAGGGAGATATGGGCTACGTGACCAGCATTGGTACCTTTTTGCAACAGTTCTATATCTATGGTGTTGATCTTATCGATTACGGTTACCGGGTGGGACTGCGTGGCAAGGAACTGGAAAAAATAGAGACTTTCGTCGGTGCGACGATCGAAACTTGAAGTGTTGTCGTATTTGTGCGGCCGGTCATTTTTTTGGTTTTTCATGGGCGCCATAGTAACTGAAATGACCCTCCCTGGCGGCTTGTGCACGTGCGCCCGAGATGATTTCTGCCGTAAAGTTTCTGGGCGCAGGTCTCGAAACCTGTTTGCTGAGATGGGGACTGCCGCAGGCGGGACAAACCACCTGGGTTGATTTAGAAACCAGTTTCTCGAAAAAGAGGTGGCATTCACAGCATTGATAGTCGTAGATCGGCATTTCGGATTCTCGGTAGCTTGGTTTTGAAAATAAGGGGTGTATTTGTCACGACCGTCTCAGGAGGTTCAGACACTCCAGGGTACTGGCCATGTCAAGGGCGGTAAAATCGTCGAGATTCCTGAGATCGACCGATGCTCCTGCCTTCAACAATTTCTTGACCACGGCATCTTTTCCGCTCGAAGCGGCGTACATGAGGCAGGTCGAACCATTGTCATTTCGATGATCAAGGTCTATTCCCCCTGCAATCAGAAGATCCATGAGGTCAAGTTGTTCGCTGTAACAGGCGAACCAGAGGGCCTGGTTCCCATCGCTGTTTTTTTGGTCGAGTTGCGCGCCTGAAAGGAGAAGGTCGGCAACAATCGGGATATTTCCCTGTCGGGAAGCGTGCATGAGCGGGGTCATTCCATTGGGCAAGACCGAATTGACTTGGCCGAATCCGTGTTCTTCAAGCCAGATCTTGAGTTGGCTTTTGCAATACACATGGGACCAGCCATGATAGCCGCCATTGAGGCTGTAAACTTCCATGAAACCAAAATCCAGAAACATTTTTCCCTGAATCAGGCTGGCTTGGCCGTGATAGCAGTAGAAAAGAAGGGGGGTGTTTTTAGGAAGTTGCACGATTAGTTTTTCAAGGGTACTGCCGTTCGCGTGTAGCGCTCTGTCGATGTGCCCCGTTTCATAATCTGCCTTACTGCGCAGATCGATGAGAATTCCCCCGGGCAATGTGGCGAAATTCTGAATCTGGTCGGCACAAATCCGCTGCACGGTTTTTTCCATGGTCATTTTCCCCGCAGACCTGCGGCTTCAGCCTCGAAGAACTCGATGGTTGCCATCAGATACCCCTCCTTAGCAATTTATCCACCTTGCTGCGCACGATCTCAATGGTCAGAGGTTTCGATACCAGATCCTCGGCACCGGATTTGATGCAGGTGAGCGCAAGGGGAATATCCTTGGGTTCACAAACAACCAGAATCTTGACCTCTGGAATTTTGTCCTTGAGCATGTCAAGAACGGTTATTCCCTGATTCAGAACGATGCTGATGCCAAGAATCAGAAGGTCTGGTTTCCACTCGATACTTTTTGTCAGGGCTGCTGCCAGGGTGGGAATATCGTGGGTTTCATTTTCATCATGGAGTATGAATTGCAAGGCGGCACGCGTGATTTCGTCCGGGTCCACGACAAAAATTCGTTTGTTATCCACAGCCATGGCACTGTCAACGCCAATTTGCATGTCATTGCTCCCTTCAATCGTGATGCTTTCAGAGAAAAGCAATATCCATTCCAATTATGCTCTGTTCGTTGATTCTAAAAAACATGCTTCGGCGATACCGGGTGAAATTGAACGGCGAGGAAACCGATGTCGGTGATGGTTTGGACAATTATGTATGCATGAATACCAACAGTCTGTACGTTTTGCAACAAGAGATAAGACCTGGATGTTGGGCGGGTAAAAATAATTAATCGATATTTATCATAAAGATATAAAAAATATTCAATTATGGCATGCTCGTTGCTACTCATTGGGTCATGAAGCAGGTTTGCTTTCGATAACTGTACTCCAAGGAGAATGAGATGGCTGATTTGAGACAGATTGCATTTTATGGGAAGGGTGGGATCGGGAAGTCGACGACTTCGCAGAACACGCTGGCGGCGTTGGCGGA
>JAKABO010000028.1 GCA_021796835.1 Pseudomonadota bacterium
TATCCCGGCCCCGGTGCGCCATGAAACATCTCGCGAATCGATTGCCCCATCATTTCCGCGCAGCGTTCCGTGGTCATGACCGTGGAAGAAAATTTTGAAATGGGTGTCATCATGGCCACATGGGGCAAGTCCTGCAACGCACCCATGCGGTATTGTTTGAGGGGCCCGCCACCGCCAATCAGCAACATGGGACTTTCCGCACGAAAAGCGTTGGCCACCCCCGTCACGGCGTCGGTGGTTCCAGGTCCTGCCGTCACCACGGCACACCCCACCGTACCCGTGATCCGTGCCGCCGCATCGGCAGCATGGGCGGCCACCTGCTCGTGGCGCACGTCCACGATGCGGATACCCTCGTCCAGACAGCCATTATAGATATCGATGATGTGACCGCCGGAGATGGTAAAGATATGCCTGACCCCCTCCTGCTTGAGCATTTTTGCGACAATCTGCCCACCACTCAGGGTTTGGGCTTGGTCAGGGGTTGGGGTTGCAGTCGTCTCCATCAATTTCTCCGTCTGGGTCAAACCCCCACCGGGGGGTTAAGCAAAAAATCGTTTTCAAAGTTTCGATTATAGCCAAGCCCAGGGGTTTTGTCCGAATCCGGCCTTCAAGCGGGACGCAAGGCACGCAGGGCCAACCACAACGCACTGTGATCCAGTTCGCCGCCCTCCCCCTCCTCGACAAAAGTTCGGTAAAGTTGGGTCACACATTGGGTCAGGGGAAGAGACACCCCCAGCGCATGCGCGCTGTCCAGCGCACTGGCGAGATCCTTGAGTTGGGTCCGACCATGGGCCCCCGGCGTAAAATCCTGGCGAATCATCCGGTCCCCATGAACCTCCAGCACCCGACTCTCGGCAAATCCCCCCCGGATGGCCTGCCGGACGGCGGCGGGATTCGCGCCCCCCGCCTCAACCAGAAGCAATGCTTCAGCAACGACCCCAATGGTCACGCCCACGATCATCTGATTGGCCAACTTTGCCAGCGCGCCGGTCCCCGCTGGCCCGACCCAGGTCGCTCGACCCAGGTGCCCCAGGAGTTCTTCGGCTCGTTCAAATCCCCTTGGGTCCCCACCCACCATGATCGCCAGATTCCCCTCGACAGCCCCCAGAACCCCGCCTGAAACCGGTGCATCCAGCGCCCATACCTGACGTTTCTCCAAACGTTGGGCGTGCTGCCGGGCGGTTTCCGGGGGAATGGAACTCATGTCCAGCCACAGCGCATTTTCAGGCAAGGCGTCTTCCACTTGCACCAGCACTTCCGTGACCGCCGGACCATTGGCCAGCAACAGGATCACCGCTTCCGCCTCACCCACGGCAGCCTGCGGGGTAGGGGCCCAAAGGGCGCCAGCCGCGCAGAGAGGAGCCGCCTTTTCCGGGGTGCGATTCCACACCGTCAGCGCATACCCTGCCTCCAGCACACGTCTCCCCACGGGGACCCCCATCAATCCACAGCCCAGCAATGTGATCCGTTTCATCCCTGCCGCTCCTGTCTTTCCCGGTTGCCGGCACGAATCTGACGTTGTCGTTCAAATAGCAGAATGGATCCCGCCACCCCCGCATTGAGGGATTCCACCCCGGCAGCCATGGGAATATGAATTCGGTCATGAAGCAACTTCCGGGCGTCGGGCGTCAATCCGGCCCCCTCATTCCCGATCACCAACGCTACCGTCCCCGTGAGATCAAAATCATCGTAGGCGCGGGAAGCCTCGCGCTCTGCCCCCAGAATGGTCCCGGCGTAGCAGGGGAACCAGTCTCGCAGGTCTGCGCCTTCGTGCAGGGTCAGTTGAAAATGGGCGCCCATTCCCGCACGCAACACTTTGGGAGACCATACCTGCACGGTCCCTGAGGCGCAGACCACGGTCGGCATGCCTGCCGCTGCCGCAGAGCGCAGCAGCGTTCCCACGTTGCCGGGATCCTGCAACCCATCCAGCACCAGACAGGATTCTTCCGTGGGCAGGAAAGCGGGCGCAGCAGGCCAGGAAACCAGTGCTGCCACCCCACCGGGCGACTGAAGGGAAGAATATTCATCGAATAGATCATCGGCAAGCACTGCGGCTTCCGGCCACAGGGAATGCCTTCGCAGGGCGGAGACTTCCGGATCTGCCACGACGCTCGCACGGATGAACCAATGCAGGGGAATCCCCCCCTTGGCCTGGTAACCCTGCAGCAAATGCACCCCTTCCAGTACCGTTTGCCGCTCCCTGCGTCGAAGGTGGGCGGACTCTGCCAGGCGCCCCCACAGACGCAAGGCAGGGGAACGAACAGCCTTCATGGCAGCAGCGCCCGCACCGGAGCAAAACTGCGCCGGTGCTCGGGACAGGGCCCCTGGTGCTGGAGCGCGGCACGATGTGCCGCACTGGCATAGCCCTTGTGCTGCTCGAAACCATAGCCCGGATAATGGTCGGCCAGACGAATCATGTGCGCGTCCCGCGCTGTTTTGGCCAGAATGGAGGCAGCAGAGATGCTGACGACCCGTTGATCCCCCTTGACCACTGCCCGACTGGGTCTGAAAAAGGAAGGCGCATGAAGTCCGTCCACCCAGACTTCCGTTGGGGCCTGTGTCAACTTTGCCAAGGCCCGTTGCATCGCCAATAGCGTGGCCTGCAAAATATTCAGGGCATCGATTTCTGGCGCAGAAGCCTCGCCGATGGCCCAACTCAAAGCCACCGCCTTGATTTCCGCGGCCAGACGGGTGCGCTGGGGAGCGCTCAACAATTTTGAATCCCTCAGCCCCTCCAGTTCCACGCCGGCGGGCAGAATGAGGGCAGCCGCTAACACCGGACCCGCCAGAGGACCTCGTCCGGCCTCATCCACGCCACAGGCGCCAGCAGGAAATTCGGGCAGAACATCCCGGGCACGGTAACAAAAATCAGGGCGCATGGGTCAATACCCCCTCTACCCCCTGCAGCAGGGCGTTCATGGTATCCGCCTGCAACCTTTGGCGCACCTCCTGAAAGGATCGGCGCATGTCTGCACGACGCTCGGCGTCCCGCAGCAAATTGCCCAGTTCTTCGGCCAAACGATCGGGAGTCGCCTGCTCCTGCAAGATCTCGGGAACCACGGCGCGGCCCAGAATGATATTGGGGAGTCCCACGAATCCCTTCACGCCCTTGCGGCGCACCAGCCAAGCCGTCAGTCCGGACAGTCGATAGGTCAGAACCTGAGGACATTCCAGCAAGGCGGCTTCCAGCGTTGCGGTACCGGAGGCCACCAGAGCCACCTCGGCGCCGGCGAGAATGCGGGGGGCATCTTCTTCAAATACCGTTACCGGCAGGGAAGCGTAGGCGGGTTCGCGCAACAATCGTTGAAAGCAAGCCCGGGTTCCCGCGTTGATCAACGGAACGGCAAAACGGTGTTGCGGAAAATCCCGCTGGAGACGCAATGCCGTCTCCAGAAACAGGCGCCCGTGATAGTCCAGTTCCGAAATTCGACTGCCCGGCAACAAGGCGATCCAGGGTCCAGACCAGCCGGGGTCCAATGCCGCGCGAGCCTGAGCCCGGTTCGGCGGAAGCAGACGGTGCACCAGGGGATGGCCAATGTAGGTCAGCGGAATGCCCGCCTGCTCGAAAATCGGTGCTTCAAAAGGAAAAATGGAGAGAATGCCGGAGACTGCCGCACGAATTCCAGGCAACCGCCCTGCACGCCAGGCCCAGACCGTAGGCGCCACCATCTGCAAGGTGGGAATGCATTCATCCTTGAGTGCTTTCTCCAGGCCCAGATTGAAGTCAGGCGCATCGATGCCCACAAAAAGATCCGGCGGATGACGGAGAAAATGGCGCCGCAACTGCCAGCGGATCCACAGCAGTCGCGGGAGGGCACGCAAGACTTCCCAGTAACCCCGCACCGACAAGGACTCCATGGGAAACAAAGAGCGTGCCCCCAGGGCTTGCATGCGCGGACCTGCAATCCCCTCAAAAATTGCCTCAGGGTAACGCTGGCGCACGGCGTTCATCAAGGCCTCCCCCAGCATGTCGCCGGACGCCTCCCCTGCCACCACGCCGATGCGCATGATCAGCGCAGGATGCCGCGGGCGGACTGGGCCAGAAACTCCCGCAAGGGAAGCACACAGGGAGCGTTCTGTGCCAGCAGGGTCAGTTCCTGCTGAGCCTGTTCCAGGGACAATCCCGAACGATACAACTTGCGGTAGGCCTGTTTGAGCGCGCTCAGTTCTTCCGTCGTGAAGCCCCGGCGCTTCAACCCTTCCGCATTGATGCCATGGGGTGCTGCAGGAATCCCGGCCACCAGGAGATAGGGCGGGACATCCTGGGTAATGACTGCAGAAATGCCAATGAAACTGTGGGCACCTATCCGTACGAACTGGTGCACCCCGACAAACCCCCCCAGCGTCACCCAGTCTCCCACATGGACATGCCCGGCCAGCGTGGCATGGTTGGCAAAGGTGGTATGGTTCCCCACCTGACAGTCATGGGCCAGATGGACATAGGCCATGATCCAGTTATGGTTGCCCAGACGGGTCACCCCCGCATCCTCTTCGGTCCCCAGGTTGAAGGTACAAAACTCGCGAATGGTATTGTCGTCGCCAATCTCCAGCGCCGACTCTTCTCCCCGGTATTTTTTGTCCTGGGGCTCGCCCCCCAACGAACAAAACGAGTAGATCCGGTTACGCTGGCCGATGGTGGTCCGACCCGCAATGCGTACGTGGTCATGAATGACCGTTCCCGCGCCTACCGTGACGCCGGAGCCGATCAAACTGTAAGCGCCGACCCGTACATCAGGCGCCAGTACAGCGTCAGGATGAATCAGAGCCGTCGGATGGCGCAGCGGGTCTGCAGAATTCCAGGAATTCATGAATCGGCGTTATGCGGATTCGGCCAGATTTTTTTCTGCGCACATCAACTGGGCCTCGGCCGCTACGCGATCCTCCACCCAGGCCTTGGCAGAAAACTTCCAGATTTTATAGGAATGCCGCAACAATGAGACCTCGAGGCGCAACTGATCACCGGGAAAAACCGGATTACGAAAACGGGTCTCATCGATGCCGACGAAATAGGTCACGATTTTTCCATCCGGTTTGATGCCTTCTGTCTTGAAACTGAGCAGAGCAGCCGCCTGAGCCAGGGATTCGATGATCAATACACCCGGCATGACCGGATGGTGAGGGAAATGCCCCTGAAAATACTCTTCATTACGGCTGACATTTTTGATCGCCACGATGGATTTGCCCGGCGTGACCTCCAGAACCCGATCAACCATGAGAAAAGGATAGCGATGAGGAAGATATTCCATGATTTCATTGATGTCCATGCTACTCATCGTTCATTCTCCATTCTCTATTGAGTGATCATGCTGCACCTGCGCCATTTCAAGCCGGCGAACCCGCTCTGCCCATTCCGGAAGTCCCCTCAAATGCGCCAGGGTATGTAACCACGCGCGATGGGGTTGACTAGGAATGGCCGAAGTATATACACCCGGCTGCGTGATGGACTTGGTGATCAAAGAAAATCCGGACACCGTGACGCCGTCACAGATCTCCACGTGTCCCACGATGCCCACGCCCCCACCAATCCGACAGCGCGCCCCAATCCGCGAACTCCCCGAAATACCCGTGCAGCCCGCAATCACGGTATGGGCGCCGATTCGGCAGTTATGGGCAATCTGGATCAGGTTATCCAGCTTGACCCCTTCCTCGATCACCGTATCCTCGATAGCCCCGCGATCGATGGTGGTATTGGCCCCGACTTCCACATCAGCCCCGATCCACACGCTCCCCACCTGGGGGACCTTCAACCATTGTCCTTCCTGCCAGGCCATGCCGAAGCCATCAGCCCCGATCACGGCGCCAGAATGCACCAGGGTGCGTGGCCCCAGGGTGACGCCTGCGTACAACGTGACACGCGGGTACAGGAATACGTCCTGAGCCAGATGGGCCCTTTCGCCGACATATCCACCGGCCCCCACCACGACCCCATCGTCGATCAGTGCGCCCGCCTCGATCACTGCCTGCGGGCCGATACTGGCGAGGGGTGAGACCCGTGCCTCGGGATGAACCACTGCCGTCCTGTGAATACCGGGTCGGGGCCTGACTTCGGGAAAAAGTTTCCGGGCCACCTGGGCATAACACCCGTGCGGATTATCCGTGATCAAGCAGGGCAAACCCGTGGCTTCCCGATCCTGTTTCCGGAGGATCACGGCAGCAGCGCGAGTATGACCCAGATACGCTCGATACAGCGGATTGGTCAAAAAGGTGATCTCGCCAGGCTCCGCTCCCTCCAAAGTCCCCACCCCCTCGATCAGGGTACGCGGATCTCCCTCTACCTCGACGCCACAGAACCGGGCCAGTTCACCCAGGGTGTAAGTACACTGTCCACGCATGAAGGAGGTTATTTACTGCCGCTGTCGATGATCCGGATGACCTTGTCGGTGATGTCGATGCGTGGGCCGGCGTAAATGGCATCGGTCAGAATCAGGTCATAATTCTCCGTCGTGGCAATTTCCTTGATGGCCTTGTTGGCCCGCTCCTGAATGGAAGCAAATTCCTCGTTGCGACGCGTATTGAGATCCTCCCGGAATTCCCGTTGCATGCGCTGGAAATCACGGTTCAGGTTGGCCAGATCACGTTCCTTGTGGGCGCGTTCCCCCTCGCCCATGGTCATTCCGTTCTTGTCCAGTTCGGCCTGCTGATCCTGGATCTGCTTGCCCATTTTTTGCAACTCTGCCTGCCGTTTATCGAACTCTTTCTCCAGTTTCTTGGTGGCCGCCTGGGCTGGCGCCGCCTCGCGGAAAATTCGCTCGATATTGATCCAGCCCACCTTCAGTTCGGTGGCCATGACCGACGTACTCAATAAGAAGAAGGCAAACAGCAGGGAAACGGATTTAGCGATCTTATGCATGGGGCATCTCTCTTCAAGTTTAGAACGTATTACCTAACTGAAATTGTAGTCGCTCAATGTTATCAGTGACTGAGTTATAGTGAAAGGGGGCGGCGTAACTGAATTCAAGAGGCCCCATGGGCGAATACCAGGATAGGGCAACCCCCGCCGAATAGCGCAGTTGGGGGATGGAAAATCCCTGATTGTAGCCATAGACGTTCCCGGTATCCACAAACGTGCTCAGGCGGAAGGACTTGTCCGTACCTTTCGACCCCGGCAAGGGAAAGAAGTATTCGGCACTCCCGGTAATCATCTTGTTCCCCCCAAGGTTCAGGAGGTTACCATAATTGTCATAAACCTGGGGACCCAGACTGCCCGGGAAATAGCCTCTCACCGATCCCACCCCACCGGCAAAAAAGTTTTTGTAGAAGGGCAAGGGTACGCCTCCATAACCGTTGGCATAACCCAACTGACCGGACAGGGAAAGCGTCGTATTCAGACTGACGGGGGTAAGTACTTGCTCACTGGCTGTCGCGCGGTAGTAAGTCAGGTTTTCTCCAGGCACCCCCACTTCCACCCCATATTTCTGACTCCATCCCTTCATCGGGTAGATGATGCTGTCCCGGGTATCGTGGGTATACCCCATACTTACCTTGATGGCCTTGGCCTGTGAACCGAACTGATTGACGAAATCCACGTACTCGGCGGGGCTGGTATTGAATACCCCCACGCTGGTGGCTTCGAATCCATACCCGAGGGAATAGGCATTCACTTCCGAGACCGGGATCGTATAGGTCACGTCGGCCCCCAAAGTCCGGGTCGAATAGGGGCTGACCCCGATCAGATAGGAGGTATCGATGGAACGGTCATACAGGCTGATGGTGCGCGCGACCCCCTCTTCGGTCCAATAGGGATTGGTATAGGCGACAGAATAAGTACGGGTCACCAACCCGGTACTGACCCCGAAGGAAAGCGAGTTTCCACTCCCGAACAGATTGCTCTGGGTAATCCCCGCGCTCAGAATGATCCCTTCGGCATTGGAGTACCCGGCCCCCAACTGGATGGAACCGGTTTGACGTTCTGCGACCGTAAAGTTGACGTCCACCTGATCGGTGGTACCGGGCACAGGCGGACTGTCCACCGTGACTTCGGAGAAGAAACCCAGACGGTCGATCCGTTCCTTGGAGCGGTTGACCTTTTCCACGGAATACCAGGCCCCTTCCATCTGACGGATTTCGCGCCGGATCACTTCATCCCGTGTTGTGGTGTTCCCATAAATATTGACCCGGCGCACGTACACCCGCCTTCCGGGGTCGATGACAAAGGTAAAGGCGGCGGTATGGTGCTCCTTGTCGATTTCCGGATTGGCATTGATATTGGCAAAGGAATAGCCATCCTGGGCCAACCGATCCGCAATGGCCTTGGTGGAACTCGTGACTTTCTCGCGGGAGAACAGATCCCCCGGTTTGAGCGTGAGCAGTTTTCGCAACTCTGCCTCGGGTACCAGAAATTGGCCCGCCAGTTTCACATCCGACACCCTGTACGGTTGTCCTTCGGTGATATTGACGCTGATATAGACGTCCTGTTTGTCCGGAGAAATGGACACCTGGGTCGAATCCACGGCAAACTCCAGGTAACCCCGATCCTGATAGAAGGAACGCAGGGCTTCCAGATCGCCGGATAATTTCTGCTTGGAATACTGGTCATTCTTGGTATACCAGGACAGCCAGTTGGGCGTATTCAACTGCAATTGATCCTGCAGTTCCTTGGCAGAAAAAGCATGGGCCCCGACGATATTGATTTCACGAATATGCGCTGCTTCCCCTTCCACGATGTTGAAGGCCAGCGCAACCCGGTTGCGGGGAAGCGGCGTCACGGTGGTGGACACTTGCGTCGAATATTTCCCCTTTCCCAGATACTGTCGCTTGAGTTCCTTCTCTGCCTTGTCCAGCAAGGATTTGTCATAGATCCGCGATTCCGCGATCCCGATGGTTTTCAGGGCATCCTTGAGTTGATCCTTGGTAAAGGATTTTGCACCGTTGATTTCAAGACGGGCGATGGAGGGACGTTCCTGAACATAGACCACCAGAACATTGCCCTCGGATTCGAGGCGCACATCGGAAAAGAAACCAGTATCGTAGAGCGCCTTCAGGGCAGCGGAAGCTTTTTCCGTGGTAATGGTGTCACCCACTTTAAGGGGCAGATAACTGAAAATCGTCCCGGGCTCGATCCGCTGTGCGCCCTCCACCCGGATATCCTGGATCGTGATCGGCGCCAAGGCCAACGCCAGAGAACTCCAACATATCCAGAACAGGAATAACAGTGAACGAAGAAACATGAAATAAAATCAGTGATTGAAAAAATGGCGCAAATCATTCAGGAAGGAAAAAACCATGAGCCCCGCCAGCAAAAAGAACCCCCAGCGCTGGGTGAGACTCAAGATTTCTGCGGACAAGGGTCGCCCCCTCACCCACTCCACGGCATGATACAACAAATGCCCCCCATCCAATAAGGGAATCGGCAATAAATTGAGAACGCCCAGGCTGATACTGATCAACGCCATGAATTGCAGATAGGGCAGCAGCCCCAGGCGAGCACTGTCTCCCGCCAGCGATGCGATCCGAACCGGTCCGCCCAGATTGTCCAGGGATGCCTGGCCGGTGAGCAACTGTCCAAAGGAATTCAGGGTCAACAGGGTGAGTGACCAGGTTTTCACGGCACCGTGCCAAAGCGCCATCAAAGGGGGATCCTGATCCAGAACCGTCCATTCTCGGCGCATGGCCTCGGTGACCTGCGGGCTGATGCCGATCCGCCCGATCCGGCGACCATTGGGCAAATCCACCGCCCGAGGAATGAGTTGCACCGCTCGGGTCTGACCGGCACGCGCTAGTTCGATCTCCACGACAGCCTGGGGATGGGCTTCAACGACCCGGACCACTTGCGCCCAGGTTTCCACCGACTGCCCCGCCACGCGCAACAAACGGTCCAGAGGTTTCAGTCCGGCCTTGTCCGCCACACTGTCCGGGATGACTTGCCCAACCACCGGAGGCAACGGCGGTGTCCACAGATGAAAACCGCTCCCTTCCACGCCCTCTTCTGCCGCCGCGTTGACTTGTGCCGTGACCAGCCGATGAACTTCTTCCTGACCTCGGTCATTCCGTGTCACCAACCTCACCGCTCCTTCGCGCCGAACCACTCGAGGCCATTCCAACTCAAAGTCCTGCCAGGTTCGGATCGCCTTTCCTTCCAGGCGTAACACGCATTCCCCTGCCCGAATCCCGGCATGCCATGCCAGGGTGCCTGTCTCCGGTGCATCCAGACAGGGTCGTTGTCCAGGAATCCCCAGAACATAAAGCAGGCTGAATAATGACCAGGCCAGCAAAAAATTTGCCAACGGTCCCGCCACCACAATCGCACTTCTTTGCGCCAGGGATTTCCGGTTGAAGGCCTGATGAACTTCCCGAGGGGACACCGGGCCCTCCCGTTCGTCCAGCATGCGTACATACCCCCCCAGGGGCAGGAGCGCCACCACCCACTCGGTCCCGTTTTTTGCCTGTCGACGCCATATCGGACGCCCCAGTCCGATGGAAAAACGCAGGACTTTGACTCCCACCCAACGGGCTACCACGAAATGCCCCAGTTCATGGATGAAAATCAGGCAGCTGAGCGCCAGCAAGAAAGCCCCTAACGTCCCCACACTCCCATTCAACACGCATTTCTCCTGGCCAGGATCTGCCCGGTGAGGTGGCGTGCCCGTCGATCCGCCTCGTTGACTTCCTCCAGGGTGGTACATGCTTGAGAGGGAAGTTGGTCGAGCACCTGCGCAATGGTATCGGTGATCGCCCGAAAACTCAGACCTCCCGCCAGGAATGCCGCCACCGCCACCTCATTGGCGGCATTCAGCAGGGTGGGTCCCGTTCCCCCGGCCTGCATGGCCTGTTCTGCCAGTGCCACGGCGGGAAAACGTTGCCGCTCCAGGGGCAGGAAAGTCAAGGGACCCGCCGCAGTCAGATCGAGCAGGGGTACGCCGGAAGATTGACGTTCGGGATAGGCCAGGGCGTGGGCAATGGGAATCCTCATGTCCGTATGTCCCAATTGGGCCAACAACGAGCCATCGCTGAACCCGACCAAGGAGTGGACCAGACTCTGGGGATGAATCACGATTTCAACTTTTTCCGGCGGCAAACCAAACAGCCAGCAGGCTTCGATCAGCTCGAGTCCCTTGTTCATCATGGTCGCCGAATCCACCGAAATCTTCTTGCCCATGCGCCATTTCGGATGCTGACACGCTTGTTCCGGGGTGACTTTTTCCAGGTCCTGCAACGGCGTGTTCAGGAAAGGTCCACCGGAAGCCGTCAATAGAATTTTTTCCACGCCAGAACGCCCTCCCTCGCCATTCGGCCAGCACTGGAAGATGGCGTTATGCTCGCTGTCCACGGGAAGCAGGCATGCGCCGCCCTGCGCCACGGCCTGCATCATCAAGGGACCCGACATGACCAGGGATTCCTTGTTGGCCAGAAGTATTTTTTTGCCCGAACGGGCCGCCGCCAAGGTGGATGCCAGACCAGCAGCGCCCACAATGGCCGCCATCACCGTGGTAACTTCTGGCGCCGAGGCAACTTCTTCGAGCGCCCCTTCCCCAGCCCTCAGTGCCGTAGGACAGTGGGGATCCAGCATGCGCAGGAGCCGCGCCAGTTCATCCAGTTGCGCGGCCTCAGGCACCACGGCCAGACGGGGACGAAAGTCCACACACTGACGCGCCAGGCCCTGCAGGTTGCGATGCGCAGTCAGGGCGTGAATTTCGTAGCATTCCGGGTGACGTCGAACGACTTCCAGGGTACTCATGCCGATGCTGCCGGTGGCCCCCAGAATGGTCAGGTGTTGCTTCATGCGCCCCCCAGCAGATGAATGCTCAATGCGGCCAGGGGAAGCGTTGCCGTCAGCGCATCGATTCGGTCCAGAACTCCGCCATGCCCCGGCAATCCATTGCCGCTGTCCTTGACGCCGGCACAACGTTTGATCCAGGACTCAAACAGATCCCCCAGAATGCCTAACCCCACCAGTCCCCAAACGAGCAGGAACCAACCCCATCCAAGGTGGTTGACCAGCGGAGTCATCGAGGAGGATCCCGTCCGTGCCAGCCACCACCAGATGGCCCCATAAACCGTGGCGGCCAGTCCCGCGCCCGCCACGCCTTCCCAGGTTTTCCCGGGGCTGATGGCAGGAGCCAGTCGGTGCTTTCCCCAGAGACGACCCGTAAAATAGGCCGCGCTGTCCGAGATCCAGAGTACGGCCATCAGGGCCAGGAGCACGAGATTGCCCTGATGCTGAAGACGCATGAGGGACCAGCCCGTGGGAAGCAGGACCAGAAGACCCACGGCGAGAAGGGGGAGACCACTGATCCGCCATTGCTGTTTCATCCACAGAGGAACCAGGACGATCCAGAAAACCAGGGATCCTTCCATCCCCAGATCCTGCCAGGAAGCCTCCCGTCCGATCCGATAAAGCAGAGGGATCAGCAAGGCATACAGGCAACGTTGCCAGAAGACCGCCTTCGCCAGCCCCGCCCACTCCCATCCCGCCCAAATCATGACCCCGGTCACCAGGCCCGCCCAGACTTGAGGAGGGGCCCAGAACAAACTCAGGCCCACCACCACCAAAAGCACGAACGCGGTCAGGAGTCGAGTGCGGAGCATTGTTCACTGGTCCGGCCAAAACGTCGTTCACGGCCCTGATAGGAAAGAATGGCCTGATCCAGGGCAACACGGTCAAAGTCCGGCCAGAGGGTTTCGGTAAAATATAACTCGGTATACGCCAACTGCCAGAGCAGGAAATTACTGATCCGTTGTTCACCGCCGGTGCGAATGAACAGGTCGGGTTCTGGCAGATCGCCCAGGCAGAGGTGCGCCTGCAGATCCGCTTCGGTCAAGGGGTGCGTCTGAGCAGGATTTGCAGCACGCCAGGCATTGACTGCCTGCAGAATATCCCAGCGTCCCCCATAATTCACCGCAAGCGTCAAGGTCAGCGCCTGATTGTCCCGGGTCAGTCGTTCCGCTTCCTCGATCAGCGCCTGCAACCTGTGACCCAGCGGAGACCGGTCTCCGATCACCCGCAAACGCACCCCAGCCCCATGCAGTTGCTGAATTTCTTTTTCCAGCATGTGCATGAAAAGTTGCATGAGCAAACTGACCTCATCCGCCGGACGACGCCAGTTTTCACTGCTGAAGGCAAACAGGGTCAGGTAGGGAATGCCGCATTGCAGCCCGGATTCCACCAGGGTACGCACGGCCTCACTTCCTTTGCGATGACCAGCGATCCGCGGCAAAAGCCGCTGGCGGGCCCAACGCCCATTGCCGTCCATGATGATGGCGATGTGACGGGGAATCGTGGCAACGTCCGGAATCGTCTGGGTGGAACTTTTTGCCCTGACCATGACAGGTTCGCGCCGAACCGTCAAACTGCCATCAACTCGGCTTCCTTGACGGCCAGCATCTTGTCGATTTCCTGAATGAAGCGATCGGTCATTTTCTGGATGTCCTCCTGTGCGCGTCGCTCCTCGTCTTCCGAGAGGGTTTTGGCTTTGACCATCTCCTTGAACTGCGCCAGGGCATCGCGTCGAATGTTGCGCACCGCCACCCGTCCGCCTTCGGATTCGGCCTTGACCACCTTGGTCAGGTCGCGTCGCCGTTCTTCGGTCAGAGAAGGCATGGGAACCCGGATCAGATCCCCTTGCGAGGAGGGATTGAGACCGAGGTCAGACTCCCGGATGGCCTTTTCGATCACCGCACCCATTTTTTTCTCGTAAGGATTGACCCCAATGGTCCGGGCATCCACCAGATTGACACTCGCCACCTGGTTGAGCGGCGTGGGGGTTCCGTAATAGTCCACTCGAACGTGATCCAACAACCCCGCATGGGCTCGTCCCGTTCGCACCTTGGCCAACTCCGCCTTGAGGGTTTCCACGGATTTGGCCATTTTCTGTTCGGTAGTCTTCTTGATATCGGAAATCATCTGACGTTACCCTTTCAATTCGTCACAAAGGTGCCTTCGGGTTCACCCCGAACGACACGCATCAAAGCACCCGGTTTGAAAATGCTGAATACTCCAATGGGCAGGTTCTGATCACGGCACAAAGTCAGCGCCGTTGCATCCATTACTTTCAGGTTATTGACGATGGCCTCTTCAAAAGTGAGGCGTACATAACGGCGAGCATCCGGGTTCTTGTTGGGGTCGTCCGTGTAAATACCGTCCACCTTGGTCGCCTTGAGCACCACCTCTGCGCTGATCTCTGCCCCGCGCAGCGCCGCTGCCGTGTCCGTCGTAAAAAACGGATTGCCCGTCCCCGCCGCAAAAATCACTACCTTGCCTTCTTCCAGATAGCGCAGCGCCTTACCGCGAATGTAGGGCTCTGCCACCTGTTCCAGATTCAGGGCCGACTGAACCCGACTGACCACATCCACCCGGCGCATGGCATCCTGCAACGCCAGGGCATTCATGACCGTGGCCAGCATTCCCATGTAGTCGGCGGTGGCGCGGTCCATTCCTACGGCGCCAGGCGCCACCCCACGGAAGATATTCCCTCCTCCAATCACCACGGCAACCTGCACACCCTGTCGCACGACCTCGGCAATCTCGGCCACGATACGGTCGATCGTGGCCCGATTGATGCCGTAAGCATCCTCCCCCATCAGTGCTTCGCCCGACAGTTTCAGGAGGATGCGTTGGTAAGCAAGTTTCATGGTCTTCCCTTGATCAAGCCATGGTACCTGCTGCTGCAGCGACTTCTGCGGCAAAGTTCTCGACTTTTTTCTCGATCCCCTCGCCCACCACCAGCATGGAGAAGCGTTGCACGCTGGCCCCCCGACTCTTGAGCAGGACTTCGACGGTCTGGTCCGGGTTCTTGACAAAGGGTTGCCCAACCAGGGTCACCTCGGCCAAATATTTCTGAACCCGCCCTTCCACCATCTTGGCAATGATCTCTGCCGGTTTCCCCGACTCTGCCGCCTGCGCGGTATAAATTTCGCGCTCGTGCTGAAGCAGCGCGGCAGGAACTTCCGTCCTGGAAACACAAACCGGCTTGCTGGCCGCAATATGCATGGCAATGTCACGCCCCAGCGCCGCATCCCCGCCGATCATGTCCACCAACACACCAATTTTCTGCCCGTGCATGTACTGAGCCAGGTGCCCGGTGGTCTCGTAACGGGTAAAACGGCGCAAGGTCATGTTTTCACCCAACTTCATGACCAGGGCCTGCCGAACGTCTTCCAGAGTCCCGCCTGCAGGCAGGGCACACTGGGCCAACGCATCCACTGTCGCCGGGTTGTCGCGCACCACACACTCGGCTGCCGTGCGCGCAAAAGCCATGAACTCTTCATTCTTGGCCACAAAGTCGGTTTCGCAATTGACTTCCACCAGCGCACCGACCCGGGTATCGGCCTGGATGGCCACCGCCACCACACCCTCTGCGGCCACCCTGGTCGCGGCTTTGCTGGCTTTGGCCCCGCTCCGGATGCGCAACAGATCTTCTGCCGCCTTCATATCCCCCTGAGCCTCGGCCAATGCCTTCTTGCACTCCATCATCCCCAAGCCTGTGCGTTCGCGCAGTTCCTTCACCATCGATGCGGTAATTTCCGCCATAGCCCACTCCTTCAATTAACCCAGAACCCTCCGCCAAGCGGAGGCGTCAGTTCCCGACTCTTCAGGCCTCGGAAACGTCGCTTTCCTCTTCGACAAACTCTTCTCCCGCAACGGCCTCGTTGAGGCTTTGGGCGCGTCCTTCCAGAATGGCGTCCGCCACGCCGCGCGCATAGAGTCGAATGGCGCGTGTCGAATCATCGTTCCCCGGAATGACATAATCGACGCCTTCCGTGGAGTTGTTGGTATCCACGACCCCGATGATGGGAATACCCAGTTTGCGCGCTTCCACCACGGCATTTTTCTGGTAACCCACATCGATCACGAACAATGCATCCGGCACGCCATTCATGGACACGATCCCGCCCAGACTGCGCGCCAGTTTTTCTTTCTCGCGCTGAAAGTTGAGCGCTTCCTTCTTGGACAAACGATCCATGGAGCCATCTTCGATCATCAGGGAAAGTTCATTGAGACGCTTGATCGATTGCTTGACCGTCTTGAAATTCGTGAGCATTCCGCCCAACCAGCGGTGGTCCACGAAGGGGGAACCGGCCCGCAACGCCTCTTCGCGCACGATATCCCGAGCCTGACGCTTGGTCCCGACAAACAGGATCGTCTGGTTATTGGCGGCCAGGCGGCGCACAAAGGTCATGGCTTCCTGGTAGAGGGGAAGGGTCTTTTCCAGATTGATGATATGGATCTTGTTGCGGTGACCGAAAATGTAAGGGGCCATCTTGGGATTCCAGTAACGGGTCTGGTGTCCAAAATGAACTCCGGCTTCCAGCATTTGTCGCATGGTGACTGACATGGTAAAACTCCTGATCGAGGGTTGAGCCGCCGCCGGTCCATTTCACCTTTCTCAAGGCACCCTGTGTTTTAACCGGCGTGTGAAATTGCGATAAAGCCCTTTATGATACCATCCCGACTTCACAATAATCAACCAATCCAGATTCCCAACTCATGCCTCCTTCTGCCGTTACCCTGAAAAACCCCGAAGAAATTCAAAAAATGCGTACCGCCTGCCGCCTCGCCGCCGAAGTGCTGGACTACATCACGCCCCACGTGGTCCCGGGCGTCACCACCGACCATCTGGATCGCCTGTGCCATGACTACATGGTCGAGGTCCAGCAGACCATCCCGGCCCCCCTGAATTATGCGCCCAAGGGCCATCGGCCCTACCCGCGTTCGATTTGCACTTCGGTCAACCATCAGGTCTGTCATGGCATCCCCGGCGAGCGCATCCTCCGGAATGGAGACATCGTCAATCTCGACATCACCGTCATCAAGGAGGGATTTCACGGGGATACCAGCCGCATGTTCCTTGTGGGAGAGGTCAGCAAACAGGCCCACCGTCTGTGCGACCTGACCTACGAGTCGCTCTGGCACGGCATCCGTGCCGTCGCTCCAGGCCGCCATCTGGGAGACATTGGCCATGCCATTCAGACCTTTGCCGAAAAAGCGGGCTACAGCGTGGTCCGGGAATTTTGCGGTCATGGCATCGGGCGCCACTTTCACGAAGAACCCCAGGTCCTGCATTACGGCAAAAAAGGGAGCGGCCTGCGCCTCGAGGCCGGCATGATTTTCACCATCGAACCCATGATCAACGCCGGGCGGCGGGATATCCGTCCGTTGGGTGATGGCTGGACCATCGTCACCGCCGATCATAGCCTGTCTGCCCAGTGGGAGCATACGATCCTGGTGACGCCGGACGGTTTCGAGGTTCTGACCGTCTCTTCCGGAACACCTCCCGCCCCCTGACATGCGCGCCGCTGCCACACTCAAATCCCAACTTCAAAAAAAAAGAACCGAACTTTTTGAAGCCTACCTGCACCAACCCTCCCCACGACGACTGCTCGAGCAATGGCGCACCGTTGCGGATGAAACCCTGCGCCAACTCTGGACCACGCACGACTTCGGGCAGGATGCCACCCTGGTGGCCGTGGGCGGGTATGGACGCGGCGAGTTGTATCCCTATTCCGACATCGACCTGCTCATCCTGTTGCCCGGCCAGGAAAACGATTCCCTCGCCCAACGCATCGAATCCTTCATCGGAGCCCTCTGGGATATTGGACTGGAAGTCGGTCATAGCGTCCGCACCGAGGCAGAATGCCTGAAAGAAGCCGCTCAGGATCTGACCATCGCAACCAATCTGGCCGAACAACGATTTCTCTGCGGGAAACGGCGGGCCCAACAGGAACTCTGTCAAAAACTTCCCGCCGCCCTGGACCTGAACGCCTTCAGAGCTGGCAAGATCCAGGAACAGCGCCAGCGCCATCGCAAACACCACGATACTGCCTTCAACCTGGAGCCCAACCTCAAGGAAAGCCCGGGAGGACTACGCGACCTGCACACGATTTCCTGGATCGCGTGGGGCGCGGGATTGAATCCCGGCTGGGCCTCTTTCACGCAGGCGGGACTGATCAGCGCTTCAGAAGCGCGGCAGGTCCGTACCCTCTGGGGGTTTTTGCAGGACTTGCGCATTCGCCTGCAGGGCCTTGCGCAACGCCGCGAAGACCGCCTCCTCTTCGATTACCAGACCCCGCTCGCCCTTCAACTCGGTTGGCAGGACACGGTTCAACAGCGTGCCAGCGAAGGGTTGATGCAGGCCTACTACAAAACCGCCAAATCCGTTCTCCTGATGAATGCCATCCTGGTGGAACAAATCGAAGCGCGTGCCCGCCCCGTGCACACCCCGCCTGTTCTCCTGCAGGAACCCTTCGTACGGCAGGGAGATTTGCTGGGCACCACCCCCGGTACCCTTCTGGACCAGAAACCGGAACTCCTCTTCAATGCCTTCCTTCTGCTCCAGCAATACCCTGACCTGCGCGGTTTTACGCCCGATGTCCTGCGTGCCGTCTGGCGGGGGAAACGTCACATCAATGCGGCTTTTCGTGCCAACCCGGTCCACCAGCAGCAGTTTCTCGAAATCCTGAGACAACCGGCACGCACCGCCGATGTCCTGAGGCGCATGAATTATCTGGGGGTGCTGGGACGCTACCTGCCTGCCTTCGGACGCATCGTGGGACAAATGCAGCATGACCTGTACCATGCCTATACCGTGGATGAGCATACCCTGAGAGTCATCCGTAACCTGCGTCGCTTTGCCCTGCCCCGTTTTGATCATGAGTTCCCGCTCTGCTCCACCCTGATGCAGCAATTCGACCGTCCCGATCTCCTGATCCTGGCGGCGCTCTTTCATGACATCGCCAAAGGCCGGGGCGGAAATCATGCCCAACTCGGCCGTTCGGATGCGCTCTATTTTTGTCGCCAACACCATTTGCCCCGAACCGACACACAGTTGGTGGCCTGGCTGGTGGAACAACATCTCGATTTTTCCGCGGTGGCCCAGAAACAGGACCTGTCAGACCCTGCGGTAATCCGCCGTTTTGCGGCGCACACGGGAAACCTGCGCCGGCTGACCGCCCTCTACCTGCTCACCGTGGCCGATATCCGGGGCACCAGTCCCAAGGTGTGGAATGCCTGGAAAGGAAAACTGCTGGAGGATCTGTATCGCCTGACCGCACAAGTTCTGGAGGGCGCGCAAACGACCCACGACGAACCGAGCGCAAATCGCCAGATTCAGGCCCTGAAGATTCTGAAACACTACGGCTTGCAGGAGGTTTCCGAAGTCACCCTGTGGAAAACCCTGGAAGACAGTTATTTCCGGCGCCATGAAATCCAGGACATCGCATGGCACGCCCGCAGCTTGCAGGGCTGTACCGGATCTTCGAAACCACGGGTTCGTGCCCGCCTCTCCCCGGTGGGGGAAGGATTCCAGGTCCTGATCTACAGCCCGGATCGAACCGGTCTGTTTGCCCAACTTTGCGAATACTTCGAGCGTTCCGGGCAAACCATCGTCGCCGCCCGTATCCACACCACCCTGGATCATCATGCCCTTGACACCTTTCAGGTGCTGCCCCGCCACAGTTCGGCCGAACATTATCGGACCCAACTCATACGAATGGAAAACGAGTTACAGGAACAACTGGACCACCCCATCCCCCTTCCCACCCCGCGCAAGTCGCGCCTACCTCGCCAACTCCGCCATTTCCCCTATCCCGCGCGCATCCTGCTGGGGGATCCGGAACGTGACGGTCAGGTCCCGCTGACCGTGGTCACCGGCGACCGCCCCGGATTACTGTACCGGCTGGCCTGCGTTTTTCTGCGCCACGACATCGATCTGCATGGGGCCCGAATCAACACGCTGGGCGAACGGGTGGAAGATGTTTTCCTGATTTCTTCTCCACGCCTGGATGACCCGGCGGAACGCCAGTGTCTGCATGATGACCTGCTTCACGAGGTTTCTCAGGAACTGTTCCCCACCCCAACAGGGTCAGTCGCTGGCAGGGCGTAGTTCGGGGTCGGGGAATAATTCCTCGACGAAACCAAAACGGTTGAAATCCCGAATCCGGGCGGGATAGAGAATTCCGTCCAGATGGTCGCATTCATGCTGTACCACGCGCGCATGAAAACCGCTGACGGTTCGTTCGATCCATTCCCGCCGCAGATTCCAGCCTGCGTAGTGAAGGTGCTGGGCACGGGGAACCCAGCCACGCATACCGGGAAGAGACAGACATCCCTCCCATCCTTCTTCGAGGTCCTCCCCCAGCGGGCGCCAGACCGGATTGATGAGGAGGGTGCGCGGAATCGGCTCCGCCTCGGGATAGCGTGCACTGGCTTCGAACCCGAACAGGACGACCCTCCAGCCCACGCCAATCTGTGGCGCAGCCAGCCCCACCCCATCCGCGCTGAGCAAGGTATCTTCCAGATCCCGGACCAACTCGGGCAGGCAGGGCCATTCCGCCTCCGATACCGGTTCGGCGGGCGTGCGCAGGGTTGGATGGCCCATGCGCAGGATGGGACGCACGGCCATTCAGGTTCTCTCTGCCAGCCAGTGGGCAAAGGCAGCCCCGGTTTCTTCATGGCGCAAACCGTAGGTCACCGTTGCCTTGAGATAACCCAATTTGCTTCCGCAATCATAGCGTACCCCCTCAAAGGGACAGCCCAGAACCATTTCGCGTTCCAGCAGACGGGCAATCCCGTCGGTCAACTGAATTTCCCCGCCCGCCCCTGGAGCCACCTCGCGCAGAGTGCCAAAAATCGTCGGGGTCAGAATATAACGCCCAACCACCGCCAGAGTGGAAGGAGCCAGATCCGGTGCCGGTTTCTCCACGATTCCCGTAACCCGCAGGTAGTCACCCATCCCATGTTCCGTCTGGACGATCCCGTATTGCCCGGTCTGTGCACGGGGCACCTGCTGTACCCCCAGCACGGAGGAGCCACTTTTTTCGTACCATTCCATCATCTGACGCAATACGGGAACCTTCGAATCGATCAGATCATCGGCCAGAACCACGGCAAAGGGTTCATCCCCCACCAGAGGGGCAGCACACAGGATGGCATGCCCCAAACCCAGGGCTTCCGGCTGCCGGATATAGGCACAACTCACGCCCGGGGGCGGCAGATTACGGACGATTTCCAACATTCGGTCCTTCCCCCGTTGAGCCAGTTCAGCCTCCAATTCATAGGCCTTGTCGAAGTGATCTTCTATCGCTCGCTTGCCTCGACCCGTCACAAAAATCATTTCCGTGATACCCGCCGCCACGGCTTCTTCCACAGCGTATTGAATCAATGGCTTGTCCACCACCGGCAACATTTCCTTGGGACTGGCCTTGGTCGCGGGTAAAAATCGGCTCCCCATTCCCGCCACCGGAAATACCGCCTTGCGAATTTTTTTGATCATGCCTTGATTTCCTTGAAAAGTTGGTCCCACTGATCTTCATCAAGCACCGGAATGTCCAGTTTTCGTGCTTGTGCAACCTTGCTGCCCGGATCTCGCCCCACCACCAGATAGTGGGTCGAACGCGTCACGCTGCCCACCACCTTTCCTCCGGCCTGCTCGATACGATTTCTGGCTTCCTCCCGGGAGTAGTGGGCCAGGGTTCCGGTCAGGACGAAGGTCAAACCGGCCAGAATCTGCACCGCCTGACTTTCCTGGACATTTTCGTGCCAGTGCACGCCCTGGGCACGCAGATGCGCGATGATCTGCCGATTGCGTTCCGCAGAAAAAAAATCCCGCAGGGACTGGGCCACCACGGGGCCAACATCCGCCACCGCCTGCAAATGGGTCTCGTCGGCCTCCATCACGGCTTCCAGCGTCACGAAGTGAAGGGCCAGATCGTGGGCTGTGCGTTCGCCGACCTGACGGATTCCCAGGGCGAATAAAAACCGCGCCAGGGTGGTTTCCTTGCTGCGCTCCAGGGATTGAACCAGATTTTCTGCCGATTTCCGTGCCATGCGCGGCAATGAAGCCCACTGTTCCAGGGTCAGGCGGTAGAGATCGGCCGGTTCCCTCACCCAGGCGCGTTCGACCAGGGCATCCACCAGTTTCTCGCCCAATCCGTCCACGTTCATGGCACGCCGTCCGGCAAAATGCAGCAATGCCTGCTTGCGCTGGGCCGGACAGTGAAGGCCTCCACTGCAGCGCCAGGAAACTTCTTCCGGAAGTCGCCGTGCCGGACTGCCGCACACCGGACAGGTGAGGGGCATCTCAAATGCCGTCGTCCCGGCAGGGCGGAGTTCCCGAACCACCCGCACCACTTCCGGAATGACATCGCCTGCACGACGGACCCAGACCTGATCGCCCACCCGGATGTCCTTGCGACGAATTTCCTCATCATTGTGCAGCGTTGCGCGCGTCACCGTTACCCCCCCCACAAACACGGGCCTCAAATGCGCCACGGGGGTCAGCGTCCCGGTACGCCCCACCTGCACCTCGATGGCTTCCACCGTGCTCAGTGCCTCTTCGGCAGGAAACTTATGCGCCAGAGCAAAACGCGGCGCACGGGTGACGAACCCCAGTTTCTGCTGATCGATGCGCGCGTTGACCTTGTAGACCACCCCATCCACTTCATAAGGCAGGGAGGCGCGGCGCGCACTCAAATTCTCGAAAAACGCCCGGAGCCCACTTTCGCCCCGAACGACCTGTACTTCCTCCGCCACGGGAAACCCCAACGTGCCCAACCAACGTAACAATCCATCCTGATGATCCGGCAATTCAAACTCCGGAGAGCCCCCCCCCACGCCATAAGCCAGAAAGACCAGCGGACGACGCGCGGTTTCCGCCGGGTCCAGTTGACGCAGCGCACCGGCGGCGGCATTGCGCGGATTGACGAAGGTGCGTTCTCCCGCACGGGTCTGTCGTTCATTGAGTCGTTCGAAGTCCTTCTTGAGCATCAGGACTTCTCCGCGCACTTCCAACCACTCGGGCCAGGGTTCAGAACCCCGCATACGCCGGGGAATACTTTTCACCGTCATCAGGTTGGCGGTGACCTCTTCACCCTTCTCGCCATCACCGCGCGTGGCCCCCTGTACCAGGACCCCCTCGCGATACAACAGGTTGATGGCCAGTCCATCGAATTTTGGCTCGCAGCAATAGGCCACCTCGTCCACACCCAGTCCTGTTCGGACGCGCCGATCGAATTCCTGGAGGTCCTGAAAACCAAATCCATTGTTCAGACTCAGCATGGGTTCGCGATGGCGGACCAGACGCACGTTGCGACGCAACTCCAGCGATCCCACCCGCTGGGTCGGGGAATCCGTCCCGACCTGATCAGGATAGCGCGCTTCCAATGCCACCAGTTCCCGATACAGCGCATCGTATTCCGCATCGGGAATCGTGGGGGCATCGAGTTCGTGGTATTCCTGATTGTAGCGCCTCAGTTTATCCTGCAGGAAATGCAGACGAGCGACTTCGTCCATGCGCACCCCGTTCAGGAAAAGAAACGCCGTGCCAGCGCACTGCCAGGCGGAATGCCCTGAACTTCCAAAGTCCCCATCACCTGAGCCAGTTGCTTCTCGATGGTGCCGCATTGACGCACCCCCAGACGTTCCCCCTGATCATCCACCACGTCTCCTTCCAGCACCAGGGCAAGCCGTTCGGCCACCGCAAACATCTCCCTGAAAACCGTCACGGGGTCTGGCACGCGCACCACCTCCAGTAACAGGGTCACGGCGTTGATGGGTTCATGATCCAGATTCAGGGGCAGAAAAGGAGCACCATCCTGACGAATCAGGGTAAAACGATCCTGTCCATCCGCCGCTCGGGCATGACATCCCCCATCCTCCCCCAGAATCATTCCTTCCTGCGTCAGATATTTCAGGAGCCGCGACCCCAAGGGACTTTTGATCGAGGAAAAGTGCACGTTGATCCCCACGATGATATCGACCTGTTCACAGAATCGGTCCAGTTGTTGGGCACGTTCAACCGCCTGCGCCATTTCTCCCGGCTCGATGGTTGCCCCCAGATGGCTGGCGAGGGCACGCATTTCGTCCGCAAAAAGCGTGAGTCTCGCCTCGCTGATTCGCCCTGCCCGGCTGACCAGCGGCAACAACGCATGGCATTGCTCAAAACTCATGGCCCCCTGAGTCGTCACATCCACCCATTGTCCCTGATGCTGCCCGATCCAACGCAATCCCTGGGTCATCAAGCGGGATTGATGAATGGCCTGGCGCACGTCATTTCCGGTAAAGTTCCCCCGCAAAACCACGTCGTATTCAAAACGAAGGTCGGGAGCCTGTGCAGGAATCACGGAACCCTGGTCCGACGAAGCAGGGTTCCCGCCCAATTTTGGTTCCTCGCGAACAGTGACTTCGGATGCCCCGTCCAGCAAGGGATCATGGACCGAGGTCGGAATCAGGTCCCGGGCCAGCCGCTGCTGGCGCTGCTCCTGCCAGCGCCCCCACAATACCACCCCCACCACCAGGGCCAGAGCCGATACCCCAGCCACTATTCGCAATTCACTCATCATGCCTTCCTCAAAGGATCACTTGTTCCGTCAAACGCAGGGCTTCTTCCACATCCACTGCCACCATACGCGATACCCCGGATTCTGCCATAGTAATGCCAATCAACTGTTGTGCCATTTCCATTGCCACCTTGTTGTGGGTAATAAAGAGAAACTGGGTGTGCTCGGACATTCTCAGCACCATGCGCGCAAACCGCTCGGTATTCGTGTCATCCAGCGGCGCATCCACCTCGTCCAGCAGGCAGAAGGGCGCCGGATTGAGTTGAAACAGCGCAAAGATCAGCGCCATGGCCGTCAATGCCTTTTCTCCGCCGGACAGAAGGTACAGGCTGGAATTTTTTTTGCCTGGGGGCTGGGCCATGAGTTGCACGCCGGCTTCCAGGAGATCCTCTCCCAACCACTGGAGAGAAGCCCGACC
>JAKABO010000009.1 GCA_021796835.1 Pseudomonadota bacterium
TTCCGATCTGTGTTGTCCGATGGACGCCTGCCGCCAGTCTTGCCCATTGTGTTGTACAACGGTGGCCAGCGTTGGACGGCGGCAAGGGATGTATTTGACTTGATCCCGTCGGTGCCGGGATTGGTGGAGCAGTTCAAGCCCAGGGCGAAATACCTGCTGGTGGACGAGAATGACTACACCGACGGCGAACTGACCCCGCTCAAGAATCTGGTCGCAGCCATTTTTCGGTTTGAGCATCCCGTCAGTTCGGAAAAGATCGAAGAATTGATTGCTCTGCTGGAGGTGTGGTTGGTGGACCAGCCTGGCCTGCGTAAGATGATTGCCCGCTGGCTCAGGGCCACGTTGATGCGGAAACCGGAGTACCGTATACTCTTACCAGAGGTGGATGATTTACAGGAGTTGAGAATTATGCTATCTGAACGAATGAAAGAGTGGGCCCATCAGCACGAGGCCAAAGGTGTGCAGCGGGGCGTGTTGCAGGGCTTGCAGCAGGGAATGCAGCAGGGCGAATCCTTGGCCCTGCAGAAATTGCTGACCAAGCGTTTTGGCGGGATTACACCGGAAACCTTGGCAAGGATTGCATCGGCCTCACAGGAACAAATCGAAGCTTGGTTCGATCAAGCCATAGATGCCAGCAGCTACGATGAAGTCTTCGGCCCGACCACGCACTTACCCCCCAAGAGTTGATCGCCCCGGATCTCTGTCCAGGGTGGTATGCCCAAGTTCACGCCAACACTATTCGTTCCGATATAAAAAAACCGGATGAAATACCCTGCAGCCTTGGCTTCTCGCATGAAGGCGAGTTTGTCAGGCATGGATAACACGGTTTCGAAGGCCATGCTTTTTCGTTCAGTGAGCAGACTGTTCCGCATCGCTTCTGCGACGACGGCCGCCTTCAGGGAATTGTCGGGGTTGTTCCAATCGCCAAATTGATTCTGAGCGATATTGTCTGGGTTGATGTAGGCGCAATTTTCAGACCACTCATGGGAGATAATCTTGCTGGTCAGCGAGATTTTGCCAGAACCACTCGCGCAGTTACAGGGTGGCGCAGCACTTCTTGTACTTTTTGCCCGAGCCGCATGGGCATAAATCGTTCCTGCCGACCTTGGGGGCCATGAGCCGCGCGCCGATAGTTTTCATAACGGTGTCGCGGTGTGCGAAACGTTCGAGGTATCGGGGGTGCCTTTGACGGAATGCTGTCCACAGGCGTTCGAGACGAGGATCGCTGTTTTCTACGGGTATGAGTTTGACCACGCCGGAGAGTTGCACGTTGACATACCCAAGGGATGGTTCGCTCGGGGCTGACGCGGGTTCAAAGTGGAGGTTGACCTCATCGCACTTGCACTCGGGAATGGGGCAATAGAAATCGAGGGCATCGTAGAGGCCTTCGTCGAGCGCATACAAGTCCTGTCGTACGCCTGTGCAAGTCGCATCCCATGCCAGTTGCTGGCCCCGTTTCCACCCGGGAATCCTTGTCGTCTTGGTGAGTGCAGCCTGTTCTGGATCCGGCCAGCCCTTGCTGCGATACCAGAGACTTCCAAAGTCGTCGCCAGCACCAGAGCGGATCGGCGCAGCGGTTGAGTCCATCCGTAATCCGGCCTTGTTTCCCTTGATTTCCAAGCCGAATCCGTTACCCCGGTAGACGCTCGTCTCGTCTGTCACGGGATCTTAATATGCCGGTGTTAGATTGATCCTTGAGTTCTTGAAGGTTTTTTGACGGGGTTGCGTCAGGCTGGAAAGGTCGGGTTTCGTGCAGAATCGCTCAAGGGGAATTGACACGGATGGTGTGGTATCTGGAACTGGAAGATCATGAACAGTTGGCTGACATTCTCGAAAATGAGCAACTGACGGCGCTCTTTCAACCGGTGGTCGATTTGACGACGGCTCAGATTCACGGATACGAGGGGTTGATTCGTGGTCCCTCCAGCAGCATGCTGCATTCTCCCGAAGTCCTGTTGCGCGTTGCGACTGACTGTGGTCTGCGTGGGCAAGTGGAATGGCTGTGTCACAAAGTATTGAATCGGTCTTTTCAGCGTCTCGGACTGCCGGGAAAACTGTTCCTCAACATCAGTCCCGACGTGCTGGTCCAGCGCAGCCTCGACAAACGGTCGGAATCCATGTGGTTGGCGGAACCGCTCGAGCAAGCCCACCAGGTCGTCCTGGAAATCACGGAAGGCGAACGGATTCTCGGTTACGGGCCGGAGTTGCTTCAGGAGGCGGTCAAACGCTGTCGTGACGAAGGCATTGGGGTGGCGATCGACGACCTTGGCGAAGGTTTCTCCAGCCTGCGACTGTGGTCGGAATTGCGTCCCGACTACGTCAAGATCGACCGCCATTTTGTTCAGAACATCGAGAACGATCCGGTCAAGGCCCAGTTTGTCCGTTCCATTGTGGAGATTGCGCGTCAGACCAAGTCCACGGTGATCGCCGAGGGCATCGAGACTGTGTCCGAACTGCTCCTGATCAAGAGTCTGGGGGTGGATCTCGGACAGGGATTCCATTTTTCTCGTCCCCATGCCACCCCCATGACCTGTCTCACGGACGAGGCTGCGGCTTTCTTGCAGAGCCAGGCGGTTCCTTCGAAACCCATGGCCGAAGTGGTCTGGGGGCGGGATTCCCTGGCCGGGCGCAATATCATTCAGATGACGCCCTGCCTGACGCCGGCCATCAGTAATGAGGCTGCGATGGGTTGGTTCGAGGCCAATCCGGGATCGGATGTCGTGCCCGTGGTCAGGGACGATGGACTGCCGATCGGTCTGCTGGCCCGCACCGCCCTGATCGGCAGTTTTGCCCAGCCCTACCGCCGTGAATTGTATGGGCGCAAATCCTGCACCCAGTACATGGACGACAAACCCCTGATCGTCGACAAAAGGATTTCGGTACAGAACATCAGCCAAATGCTGGGCAATGCCGAGCGCCGTCATTTTTTGCAGGAATTCATCGTCACGGACAATGGTCACTACTTTGGGCTCGCCCATGGTCAGGATGTGATCCGGGTGATCACCGAAATGCAGATTCAGGCCGCCAAATACGCAAACCCCCTGACTCAACTGCCGGGAAACGTGCCGGTTCATGAACATCTCGACAACCTGCTGCGGTTGCGGGTCCCGTTTTATGCCTGTTACTGCGACCTGGATCATTTCAAACCCTTCAATGACGTGTATGGTTTCAGTGCCGGGGACGGGGTGATCCAGATGACGGCCAACGTCCTGGCCCAGTTTTGCGACTGTGATCTGGATTTTCTGGGGCATATCGGCGGAGATGACTTCATCATCCTGTTTCGCAGCTTCGACTGGGAGAGTCGCTGTCAACGCATTCTCGGGCGGTTCGCGGATACCGTGGTCCGGCATTTTACCGAGGAAGACCGTATCCAGGGCGGGTATTGCACCGAGAACCGCCGCTTCGAACGGGAGTTTCACCCCCTGGTCTCCCTGTCCATCGGTGCCGTGGTGGTGCCTCCAGGCCACTTTACGTCCTACATGGAAGTCTCCAAGATTGCTTCAGAAGCCAAAAAGCAGGCCAAACTGATTCAGGGAAACGCCTTGTTCGTCAATCGGCGCTATAAGACGGAAGCGCCCGGTCATGACCCGAGAAGCAACAACCTGGAGTTTTTTTCAGGCGGCGGAGGGGATCAGGGGCGCATCGACGAGTTCCTACCGATCAAGCCCGCTGCATGATCGGGGCCCGGAAGTACCAACGCCCGACGGTTGGTATCGTCGGGCGTCACGGTGGGGATCTTTCCGACCCCCGGTTCCCACGCGGTCAGGCAAGGGAGGGTTTGTGTCATTCGCCGGTGAGTCAATGATGGACCAGGTCGGCTTTGTCTTCTTCGATACAACTGTCCCATTCCAGAGTGTCCAGTATGGTGACCAGCACTGCGAAGCCAAAAACCGAAAGAATTTCTACCCAAACCAGCGTCTCATGTCCGATGTATCCCATGATAGCCCCCTGTTTTAAGGGTTTTTCGAGCGGACCGTTGCTCGGTATGTTCAGTATGCCCGAATTTTTGATATTTGTCAATAATTCTGATACCTGTGCCGCAAATCATTCGCGGTCGTCAACGGAACGGCAAATGTGCGCACAACCGGCCCGCTGTTCTGTCAATAAAGTTTGTTATCTGGATCTGTTTTGTCAACAAGGCTGCGTATTTCGTGAGGGTGCAGTAATCTGTTTCGGGTTATGTCGTCGGCAAAAGCATTGCAGGCAGCCATCTGTTTCCATGTATTCCGAAATTCGGAATAGTCGAATGCCGCCGACCATGCCTGAGCGCGAGTCATTGAACGGAGAAATGGGACCGGGTCGGCATTCCTGGATAGTGCTTTGAGGGGGAGTAGATAATCCTCGCGGTATGCTGTCGGGATGAGGATGCGACAGGCAGTTGCCTGAGTCAGATAGGCATTCATGGCCAGACGGGCAGTTCGGCCATTACCATCCTCGAAGGGGTGTGCCTCGGTCACGACGAACATGGCCATCAAAGCGCGCGCAAAGGGGTCTTCCAGAAGCGCAATACGTTTGAATCCTTCACGCAGGGTGCCTTGCACCAGTTCGGGATGAACGAACAAGGTTGAGCCAGCCTGATTGAGTTTTTCTTTCCATTGTCCGGGATTTCTCTCGGGTCGACTGGACAGCACCCTATGGTTGGCGCGTTTCAGCCAATCCAGAAATTCATCCTCGTTGCCCGGAGGGGTTGATCGGAAAGGTTGCTGGGTGATGGCCTGATAAGTGCCGAGCACGTCATGCGAGTCCTCGGGACGTTTCTCGATCATCCTGCCTTCAAAAATGATCTCGCTGGCTTCCTCTACAGTGAAGGTCGTGCCCTCGATGTGGTTGGAGAAATAGGACTCGAAGAATGCAAAGTTGATGCTGCTCAACCCGGGGGTTGTTGGATCGGGTACATGCGGAAACGACTGCCGAAGCGCTGCAAACAGCGTATCAAAAATAACCAGGCGATCGGGATCGTAGGGTTTTCCTGCGGCACGCGCGAGCGCATCAACGGCGCTCAAACGTCTGGCTCCGCCGGTCTGCATCAATGCCGAGACGATGCGGTTCAGGATTTTGAACTGGGCATCCAGTCCCAGGATCTCGGCCAGTTTCCGGGCGGTGTCGCGCAGGTCGTTGACCTTGTATTCGCCGCGCAGTGTGCACAGCCGACTCAGGTGGGATTCCACCCAGGCGCGCCCCATCGTCCGGCTGGCAGCATTCCGACCGGTATAAAGATTTTCCAGAAGGCGGCGAGCTTCGGACGAGACATACAGTTTGCCGTAAGGGGTGTCGTTCAGTGCCGGTTCCAGGCCCAGGACAGGACCGGGGCCGGGGATCGTCATCAGGGTGAGGCCGGGTAATTCAATGCGTCGTGCCCGGTTTCCCTGAACCAGAAAAACCCGCCCCTCCGGATCGGGTTTCCCCTCCTGTGCCGATCGATAGCCGAGGACCGCTCCTGGATAAAGATACTCGGCGATCTGTCGCCAGTGGGGGCGTACGATCTGTTCCAGAGGCGTTTCCAGATCGCTGGTGTAAATGCCCCGATGAATGGCGCGCAGCCGCCCGGCGCGTGCCAGTCTGGAAACGCGTTGTGCATTCGCCTGATCTTCTGCAGAACTGAAAATCAGGGTCGCAAGAGTGTCCATAGGTTTGCGCATCAGGCAGGTTTCCAACTTGTTCTGTCAATAAATATGCTCTTGTTTGATGGGTGTGTCAACGTATGAGCAAATCCTCTTGATTCCAGGCGCTTTCATCCCGCTGTTTCAGGGAAATCCGGACTGCGGGTGACCCCTCGGATACCATCCGGGGGCTTCGAGGCAGAACCGGCAGAATTTCTGGGGTATTATTGCCAGACGGGGGAAGATCATCGGGTTCAATTGCGGAGGGAAGATCATGACGGGAAAAGTGAATCTCAGGGGAATGCTGGGGCTGGTGCTGGGAAGTTGGATGGTGGTGGCACAGGGGGCGGGGTTGGATCCCGAACTGGACAAGGTGGTGCAACAGGGGAAAGACCTGTTCAGTCATGCGACCTTTGACGGGAATGGCGCGGTGTGCGAATCCTGCCATCGCAATGGCGGGGTGGGACCGGGACGTCGTCCCGACGGGCAGGCCATTCCCAGTCTGACCAATGCGGCGGTCATCTTCCCCCGTTACAAGGCGAAGGCGGGGCGGGTGTTCACGTTGCAGGACCAGATCCGGGGCTGTGTGGGCATGGCGCTCGAGGGCAAGGCGCCCGCCTATGGCAGCGATGAGTTGACGGCCCTGACCGTGTACGTAACCAGTCTGGCGCAGGGCAAGCCTCTGGATATGGGTGGAAAACCCCAGTGAGTCCGGAGGATGCGGTGCAGGGCGTGACGCTGGTTCAGCAGGAGCGCTTCTGTTTCGAAATTCGATTCGGCACGGGAGGCCCCGTCTGGCTGGGCGACGAGTCCCCTCCCCTGGGGCAGGGCAAGGGCCCCACGCCAGCGCAATTATTGGTGGCTGCCGTGTCCAGTTGTCTGGCGGATGCCCTGTATTTTGCCCTGCACAAGTTCAATCCGGATCTGGAAGGGGCATTGAGGGCGGAGGGCCAGGCAGGGATCGGGCGCAACCCGGCCGGGCGCCTGCGCGTGCTGGAGATCCGGGTGGCGTTGCACCTGCCTCAGGCGGCGGAGAGATACGCCCATCTCGACCGCACTCTGGGGCAGTTTGAGGAATTCTGTACGGTGGGGCGCAGTGTGGCCCAGGGGATTCCGGTGCGGATGACCGTGGTGGATGCTGCGGGAGCCGTCCTGAAGGCTGTTTGAACCGTGCGCAAACTGGGGTGGGGGGTCGGAATTCTCCTGGGCGGCCTGCTGGGGGGGATGCTGACCGCGCCTGAGTGGTTGCCCGGGTTGATCCACCGGGAAGCGCAGCACTGGGCCGAGGGGACCCGTCACCGACTGGTGATCGGCTCGATACAGGTGGGGATTTTTCCTGTTCGGGTCCGGATCCGTGAGGTTCGGCTCTACGAAGCCGACGGACAGACGCCCGTCCTGGGGTTCGAAGAACTGGAGGGACATCTGGCGCTCCATTCGGGCCTGCATCCCTTCCCCGTCATCGACGAACTGACTCTCACCCACCCGGTCGTTCACCTGGTGCGCAACCCTGCGGGTGCCTGGAACCTGGCCAGTCTGGCCGGACCCGCTACGGGCGGCGGCGGGTTCCCCCTCCTTGTGGAAAACTTCCGGATCGTGCGCGGCGAGGGAACGGTCTGGGACCAGGGGAGCAATACCCATCACGACATCCGCCATCTTCAATTCGACCTGCCTCAACTGTCTTCCCGGCTTCGGGATGAGGACGCCTGGCTGTCTCCCTCCCTTCGCGCCGAGGTGGATGGGGCCTCGCTGGCCCTGAAGGCACGGATTCGTCCCTTTGCCGCCGAATTGAGGGGGGAAGGGGAGTTGTCCGTACAGGGCCTCGATCTGACCTACTGGTTATCACCCTGGTTGGTTTCCCCCAGCGCCCTGTCCACGCGCTTTGCCTTCCGGGGCCCCAACTGGGGCGCGCTGCAGGGTGAATTGAGCGGTCTCCGGTTGAGCGTTCCCCAGGTCGGGGGGACGGTTGCTGGCCTGGAGACCCGGTGGCAGGGGGTGCAACTGAGCGCCCGGCGGGTGGATTATGCCGGAGGACAGGTGAATTTCGGGACGGTTCGCCTGACGGGGCATGACGGGCAGATCCACCCGGTGGGGCTGTCTGAAGCGGCGTTCCCTCCCTTGTTGCTGAGCGGAATCGAGGGAACCGTGGAAAAACTGGCCTGGCCTGTCTCGGCGCAGACTCCGCTGGCCCTGTCCCTGGCGTTGCAGGTGGGGGCGCAGGGTCATCTTCAAATGACCGGCCCCGTGGATCTGGCGGCGCATGCGGTGTATCTGGCCGTAACTGCCCGACACCTGGATTTACGGGTCATCCAGCCCTGGCTGACCCGCTATGCCCAGGTCCGGCTGGAACGCGGCCAGTTATCCCTGGCGGGGGTGCTGGACGGGACTTTCGCTTCGCCACAGACCTGGCAGGGGCGCTATCGAGGGCGGGCTCAGGCCGATGACCTGGCGCTGCGCGAGGGGCGACACGGTCAACTGCTGTGGCGCAGCAAGACCCTGTTCGTGCAGGGAGAGGCCAACCTGAACCCCCTGCGTCTGCGCCTGGACCAGGTGGCGCTCAGCGACTTTTATGCCCGGCTCCACCTGTTGCCGGACGCAACCCTGAACTGGGTGAATTTGCTGAATTCCCCGCCCGTCTCTGCGCCGGAATCCAGGGGCGCTCCGCCCCACCGGAAGGCGCTTCCGGTCTTGTCCGGGGGCGCGCCGGGGGCGGCCCGGGCGGCGGTGGTGATCCGCAAGATCACCTTGCAGGGGGGGACGATCCACTATCGGGACGACTATGTGCATCCCCCCTATGAAGCCAACCTGACCCGTCTGGGCGGGGAGATCGAAGGTCTGTCCTCGGCGGAAAATACCACGGCCCGCCTGGAACTGCGGGGACGCGTTCACGAGGCTCCGCTGCTGATCGAGGGACAGATCAATCCGCTGGCGCAGAACCTGTTTCTGGACATGACCGCCCAGGTGACCGGAATGGATCTGACGCAGTTCAGTCCCTATTCGGGCAAATATGTGGGGTATGACATCGAGCGGGGAAAACTGTCCTTCGACGCGCATTATTCGGTCCGCAACCACGACCTGCAAGCCACCAATCACCTGGTCCTGAACGAACTGACTTTCGGGAAACCGGTGACCAGTCCGGGGATTACCCGCTTTCCCGTGGCCTTGGCCGTTGCCCTGCTGCAGGATCCCCAGGGCAGGATCACGATGAACCTGCCCATTGCCGGATCGCTGGATGATCCCCAGTTTTCAGTGGGGGGGGTCCTGGCGCGCACCCTGGTCCAGGCCCTGGAAAAGGCGGTGGAATCGCCTTTTTCCCAACTGGGGAAATGGCTCAAGACGCCCGGTTCAGGGCCCAACCAGACCCGCCCGTGACGCCGGCCTCCACCTGGCCGACTGCGGAATATGCCCACTGGCTGGCCGTGGCCTACTTCATCCTGCACTGAGGACGTGATCAGAGCACCAGGTGGTGCGTGATGGCGTAATGGATCAACTCGGCGTTGGTGCGCATTTTCATTTTTTCCAGGAGGCGGGCACGGTAGACGCTCACCGTTTTGGCGCTCAGGATCATGGTTTCGGCAATCTCACTCAGTTTTTTCCCGGAAGCGATCAGGCACAGGGTCTGATATTCCCGGTGAGACAGGGTCTGGTGGGGGAGGTCATGGTTTTGTTGGGTCAGATTCTCCGCCAGTTGGACGGCCAGTTCGCTGCTGATGTACTTGCGTCCGGTGGAGACCTGGCGAATGGCGATCACCATCTGGCTCAGGGCATCCTGCTTGTTGATGTACCCGGAGGCGCCAGCCTTGAGCGAACGGATGGCGTACTGATCCTCGGGATACATGCTGAGCATCAGGACAGGCAGGTTGGGTTTGAGGTCCTTGATCTTGATCAGCACGTCGATGCCATGTTCGCCGGGCATGCTGATGTCCAGCAGGACGACGCTATAGGGGTTGTCACGGATCAGTTGCAGGGCTTCTGCACCGTTTTGTGCTTCGGCCACCACTTCCATGTCTTCAGTGTCCCGGAGGAGTTGGGTGATCCCTTTGCGAATGATGGCGTGATCGTCCACCACCAGAACTTTTATTTTTTCAGACATAAATCCTTGAGGCCGAAAGTTTGATGGGGTATAGGGGTACCAGAATAAGCGCCTTAAGTATATAAGAAAACCTTAAGATTATGCAAAAAAAGACAGGGCCTGGGCGGGATCGGAGTGACCGGGGGGGAGGGTAAGAAAAATTTCGGTGACGAGCAGGGGAGCCCCCTGACGCACATGCAGGGAACGGCGCGCCCAGGGGGGCAGGTCCAGGGAAAACCGGCGCAGTCGCAGAGACAGTGGATGGTAGCGGGGAAGTTTCCGGAAATGCAGGGGCGTGCGTCGAACCTGGGGATCGGTAAAGAGGCGTTCTCCGAGGGGGCGGGGATCGCGGGCATCGAGGGTGGGCCAGACGCGCGGCAAATCCTTCAGGGGCAGGAGGCTGCGGGCGAACACCAGGGGCAGGGCTCCGTCGCACAACAGCACTTCACGGCACCAGACCGGTTGGCGGCAGGAGATCCCGAGCAGGCGCGCCTCGTCGGGAAAAGGAAAGCGGGTTCCCGGTTCCAGGATCCTGACCTGGAACCGTGGGCAGACGGTCCTGAGCGCGGCCGTGAGGGAATCCGGCGTGGTCAGCCAGGATCGATGGGCTCGGCACAGGTTTGAGCGCAAGAGTCGAGCCAACCAGGGGTCCGGGGGCAGGACGGGGAAATGACCGTGGTTCATGGGCGGATTATCCCACAGACATGCTATGCTCCGCCTGCAGGATGGGCGAGTGGCTCGCCTGGAGGATTTCGTCAGGGAGGGAAAGACTATGTGGGATGGACCGGTGAACATGGGGTGTGTGGAAATTTCCAGGGCAGGGGGGCCCGAGGTTCTGGTCTGGACCCATCGTCCGGTGCCGCGCCCGGGGTTGGGAGAGGTCCTGATTCGCGTGGAGGCCGCGGGGGTCAATCGCCCGGATTGTTTTCAACGCGCCGGGTTTTATCCCGCGCCGCCCGATGCTTCCGACCTGCCGGGCCTGGAAGTGGCCGGGGAAGTGGTGGCCGTGGGCGAAGGCGTGACCCTGTGGGAGGAAGGCGATCGGGTCTGCGCCCTGCTGGCGGGAGGGGGGTATGCCGAATACTGTGTGGCGCCAGCCCTGACCTGTCTGCCCTGGCCCCGCGACTTTAGCGCAGTCATGGCAGCTGCCTTGCCCGAGACTTTCTTCACCGTCTGGAGCAATGTGTTTGAGCGGGCCGCGCTCAAGCCCGGAGAAACCCTGCTGGTTCAGGGAGGGTCCAGCGGCATCGGGACCACCGCCATCCAGATGGCGCATCATCTGGGACACCGGGTCTTCGTCACGGCGGGGTCGGCTGAAAAATGTGCGGCCTGTGTCGCCCTGGGCGCCGAGCGCGCCATCCATTACAAGGAAGAAGATTTTCTGGAGGTGATCCGGGAAGTCACGCACGGCAGGGGGGTCGATGTCATTCTCGACATGGTGGGGGGGGATTATCTGCCCCGGGAAATCAAGGCCCTGGCGGAGGATGGCCGGTTGGTGCTGATCGCTTTCCTGAGGGGTTCCAAGGGGCAACTGGATCTGGCCGACCTGATGCGCCGGCGTCTGACGGTCACGGGGTCCACCCTGCGTTCCCGTTCCACCGGATTCAAGGGCGAGATTGCCCAACGGCTCCAGGAACGCATCTGGCCGCTGCTGGACCAGAAACTCATCCAGCCGGTGATCTACCGGACCTTCCCACTGCAACACGCGGCCCAGGCCCATGAACTGATGGAATCCAGCGCCCATACCGGCAAGATCGTCCTGACCGTGGAAACCGCCTGATCCTGGCATGGACATGACGTTCTGGCTGGCCCTGGGACAGATCATCGTCATCAACCTGATCCTGAGCGGAGATAATGCGGCGGTCATCGCCCTGGCGGCCCACCGGCTCGAACCAGCCCAGCGGGGCATCGCTCTGTGGTGGGGCAGCCTGGGCGCGGTGGGGCTGCGCATCGGCTTGACCTTTTTGGCCGCTTCCCTGCTTGCCTGGCCGGGGATTCAACTGCTGGGCGGCGCGGTGCTGCTCTGGGTGGCCTACGGGTTGGGGGCGCCGGAAGAGGCGCCGGTTGCCGGCGATACGCCGGTGGAAGGACGCTGGCGGGCCATTCGCACCATCCTGGTGGCCGACCTGTTCATGAGTCTGGATAATGTGCTTTCTCTGGCGGGCGTGGCGCGCGGCGATCATCTGCTGCTCGTGCTGGGCCTGCTGACCAGTTTGCCCCTGGTGGTGGTGGGCAGTTCCCTGCTGCTGCGCCTCTTCGAACGATTTCCCTGGATGGTGGTGCTGGGTGCCGTCCTGCTCGCCCAGGTCGGCGGGGAGATGCTGGCCAGCGACAGCCTCTGGCAGCGGCTGTCCTGGGGGCACTGGCCCCATGCGCCGCTGCTTTTCTCCCTCTTCTGTGCGGGTCTGGTGGGGATTCTGCGCCTGCGTTCCTGAATGGGGGCCGCAAGGATTTGCTAGAATGGTCCTTTTGATGATTTTTTCATCAGGTTCTGGAGGTTAGGGATGTCCTTCGATTCTTCCGCGATGCCCTGGGTGCGGATGCCGACGGTTTATGGCGAATTCAGTGCCCGGGTGTTCTCCGTGCGGGACGAGGAACATCTGGTACTCAGACGGGGGGATCCGGCCACCCCCGGCGTGCTGGTGCGGATCCACTCCGAGTGCCTGACCGGGGACGCTCTCTTCTCCCGTCGCTGCGACTGTGGCCCCCAGTTGGCGCGCTCCCTGGAATTGCTGGGGCAGGCCCGGGCCGGGGTGCTCGTGTACCTGCGCGGACAGGAAGGGCGCGGGATCGGGTTGCGGGCCAAACTGGCAGCCTATGCCTTGCAGGATCAGGGGCTGGATACGGTGGATGCCAACCTGCACCTGGGACTTCCCGTGGATGCCCGCAGTTATGAAGGCGTGGTGGAGATATTGACCACCCTGGGGGTGCGTCGACTGCGTTTGTTGACCAACAATCCGGACAAGATCCGCCAGCTGGAACAGCCTCCGCTGGAAATCGTGGAACGGGTGGCCCTGCAGGTGGCGGTGGACGAAGAACACCGCACCTACCTGGAAACCAAGCGCCAGCGCCTGGGACATTGGCTCGATCTCTAGAATCAGAGGGGCATGAGCAGGCACACGGCCTGCGCCGCGACGCCTTCGCCCCGTCCGGTAAACCCCAGTTTTTCAGTGGTGGTGGCTTTCAGGTTGAGTTGGCTGCGGGGCGTTTCCAGGTCGGCGGCCAGGTGGTCCAGCATCTGCGCCAGATAGGGGGCGACCTTGGGCGCCTGCAGGATCAGCGTGGCGTCCAGATTGCCCAGACGATAGCCCCGTTCCTTGACGCGCCGGTAAACGTGACGGAGCAGGACACGGCTGTCGGCGTTTTTCCAGCCTGGGTCGCTGTCCGGAAAATGATGTCCGATATCGCCCAGCCCCGCAGCCCCCAGCAAGGCGTCGCAAATGGCGTGCAGCAGGACATCCGCATCGGAGTGTCCCTCCAGACCCAGTTCGAAGGGGAGGGTCACGCCGCCCAGGATGAGCGGACGTCCGGGCACCAGCGCGTGTACGTCAAATCCCTGACCGATGCGCATCGCGAACCTCCAGGATGGCCTGGGCCAATTTCAGGTCGGCGGGCCAGGTGATCTTCAGATTGGTGGTTTCACCCATCACCAGACGGGGCGCGTATCCCGAGGCCTCCAGCGCGGAAGATTCGTCGGTGGCGGCGGGGTGCGCGCGCAGGGCTTCGAGCAGACTCCCCAGACGAAACATCTGGGGGGTCTGGGCTGCCCACAGTCCGGTGCGATCCAGGGTGGTTGCCACGCAGGTCTGGTCGTTCTGGCGCTTGAGGGTATCGCTCAGGGGCACGGCCAACAGTCCGCCCAGCGGGTCGTCCTGCAGGGTCTGGATCAACCGGTCGAGAGCGCTGCGGGACAGGCAGGGGCGTGCGGCATCATGGACCAGCACCCAGGTGTCGGGCGCGTGCAGGGGCTGGAGGGATTGAAGGGCGTTGAGCACGGTCTGGGCCCGGGTGGGGCCGGCGCAGGCCAGGGGCTGGATCCGTGCGGAAGCGAAGGGCCAGGCCAGGCCGAGGGCTTCGGGCAAGGCGGAGAGCACGGGGTAAATCTTGAAAATGTGTGGGTGTGCCTCAAAAATACGGAGTGTATGATGCAGGAGGGGAACCCCCCCGAGCAGGGAGAACTGCTTTGGAACCGGACCGCCAAACCGGCTTCCCGAGCCGCCGGCAGGGATAATCACCACGCAAGGAGACATGATCGATCTTGAAAAAGGACAACACGGAATGGTAACACAAGCCCGGGTGATGACCCTGGGCCAGTGGCTGGGCGCGCGCCTGTGGCGTCGTCCCGAGCGGCTGCTGCTGTTGGTCCTGCTGGTGCTGGGTGGGGGGGTATGGTTGCGCCATAGCGAGCATCCGCCCGACCCTGGGGAACAGGCGCTGGAAGATGCGCCCGTGCTTCCCCCGGTGACGGCCCTGAGCGCCTTGCCCGAGTTGGTGGTGGCCACCCGTCGGGCGCCCGGCAGTTACTGGACGGAGCCGGACGGACGGACGCTGGGCATCGAGCACGATCTGGCCCTCGGGTTGGGAGCGTTTCTGGGCAAACCGGTGCATTTTCTGGTGCTCGATGATCAGGAGCAGGTCGTGCGCGCATTGCGCACGGGCAAGGCCCATTTCGCGGCCATGCCCGAAGGGGGAAAGGAGTCTGCCGAACTGGGCTTCATGTTCACCCCGCCTTACTACCACAGTCGTTTTCAGGTCGTCTTCAATGCGTTGCGCCAGTCTGCGCCGCATGCGCTGGCCGATCTCGCGAAGGAGCCGCTGACCCTGATTCACGACCTGCAAATGGAAACCCAGTTGCAAAACCTGCGCACCCAGGTTCCCGCCCTGCGGTGGAAATGGGCCCCCCGAGGCCTGCGCGAAGAGGACTTGCTGCGTCAGGTGTATGAGGGGCAGGTGGTGTATGCCGTGGGGGCTTCGGAGGAGATTGCCCTGGCCCAGAATGACTACCCCGACCTGGCGGTGGCTTTTGACATCGGGCGGGAAACGCCTCTGGCGTGGGCCTTTCCCGTCGGGTCCTCGCTGTTGTACGAGGCGGCCCTGCATTTCATGGAGGGGTTCCGGAACAGCGGAGGGCTGGCTCAGGTGGTGGAACGTTATTACGGATCGGTGGGCGCCCTGTCCCATGACGACGCCCTGGAATTTTTACAGAAACGGGTGATCCGTCTGCCCGGCTTGAGCCCGGTATTCCGGACGGCAGAACGTCTGTCGGGACTGGACTGGCGTTTGCTGGCGGCCCTGTCCTTTCAGGAATCGCGCTGGAACAATCAGGCCGTATCACCCACCGGAGTGCGGGGATTGATGATGCTCACGGCGGATACGGCCGATCGTCTGGGCGTGAAGGATCGGCTCGACCCGAACCAGGCAGTGCCTGCCGCTGCGCTCTATCTGGCGCAAATCCGCAACGAACTTCCGCTTTCGATCGGGGAACCGGACCGGACCTGGATCGCCCTGGCGGCCTACAACGTGGGCTTGGCGCATGTGGAGGATGCCCGCCGGCTGGCGCGGCAGCGGGGACTGGATGACCGGACCTGGAACGCCCTGCGCCAGACCTTGCCGCTACTGGCGGAAGCGCGCTATTACGAGCAGGTGCGGCACGGGTTTGCACGGGGCGGAGAGCCCGTGCGTCTGGTGGAGAACGTACGGGGCTACTACGACGTCCTCGTGCACTTCGAGTCGAAGTCGCGCGCCTTTCACGTTGGGGAAAGTCACGGGCCGATCAGTTCCTCGCCGCCCATGTAGGGACGCAGTACCGTCGGGATGCGTACAGCCCCGCTGGCGGTCTGGTAGTTTTCCAGGACGGCGACCAGGGCGCGTCCCACGGCAACGCCCGAACCATTCAGGGTGTGGACCAGTTCCGTGCGTCCCGCCTGATTGCGGAAACGGGCTTGCATGCGGCGTGCCTGATAAGCCTCGCAGTTGCTGCAGGAAGAGATTTCACGGTAGGTCTGCTGCGCCGGCAACCAGACTTCGAGGTCATAGGTCTTGCTGGAGCCGGCACCCATGTCGCCGGTGCACAGGGCGATGACCCGGTAGGGCAGTTCGAGCAGTTGAAGGATGCGCTCGGCATGCCCCGTCAGCTCTTCGAGGGCCTCGTAGGAACGGTCGGGATGGACGATCTGGACCAGTTCCACCTTGTCGAACTGATGCTGGCGAATCAGACCGCGAACATCCTTGCCATAGGCTCCGGCCTCGGAACGAAAACAGGGGGTATGGGCGGTGAGGCGCAGGGGCAGGTCGGCCTCCCTGAGAATCTCGTCGCGCACCAGATTGGTGAGCGGGACTTCGGCCGTGGGGATCAGATAGTGGGTTTCCTGTTCGCCGCGCGGGACCGCGAACAGATCGGCCTCGAAGCGGGGCAGTTGACCGGTGCCGCGCAGCGTTTCGGCATTTACCAGATAGGGGACATAGGCTTCCAGATAACCATGGGCCCGGGTATGGGTGTCGAGCATGAACTGGGCCAGGGCCCGGTGCAGGCGTGCCAGCCCGCCCTTGAGGACCGAGAAGCGGGCCCCGGACAGTTTGCTGGAGGCCTTGAAATCGAGCAACCCCAGGGTTTCGCCAAGATCCACATGGTCGCGCACCGGAAAATCGAAGACGGGAGGGGTACCCACCCGGCGCAGTTCCACGTTGTCCTGCTCGTCACGGCCCACGGGAACGGACTCGTGGGGCAGGTTGGGCAGCATCAGGAGCAGGGCTTCCAGGCGCTTCTGCAGGTCGACCAGACGGGCCTCCAGTTCGCCCAACTGCTGGTTGACGGCCGCCGCCTGCTCCAGAGCGTCCGTGGCATCCTCCTGGCGCGCCTTGCATTGACCGATGTGTTTGGCCAGCTGGTTGCGTTCGGACTGGAGGGACTGGGTGCGAACCTGAACCTCTTTCCGCTCGCTTTCCAGCGCCTGAAACTGGGCGGGGTCGAAGGGGTAGCCGCGCGTCCCCAGCCTTTCGGTGACTCGCTCCAGATCGTTGCGCAACCATTGAATGTCCAGCATGTAAAGTCTCCTGTGACTCAGTTGAGGGCCTGACGCCGTTCCCGCAAAGCCTGGGCCAGGGTGCCGCTGTCGGTGTACTCCAGTTCGCCGCCCACCGGGACGCCCCGGGCCAGACGGGACAGGCGCAGTCCGAGCGGGCGCAGCAGGGTGGCGATGGCGTGGGCGGTGGCTTCCCCTTCTGCCGTCAGATTGGTCGCCAGGATCACTTCTTCCAGGGGGGAACCCTGAATGCGCGTCACCAGGCGAGGGAGGTAGATATCCTGCGGTCCGATTCCGTCCAGCGGGGAAAGGTGTCCCATGAGCACGAAATAATGGCCCTGATAGGCCAGGGTCTGTTCCATCATCAGGAGATCGGTGGGCGTTTCCACCACGCACAACAGGTGCGGATCGCGGGACTCGTCCTGACACAGTTCGCAGACCGGCGTGGTGGAATAATTGTTGCAGTGGCTGCATTGGATGACCCGGTCCAGGGTATGCACCAGGGCGGCCAGCAACTGCTCGGCGCCGCTGCGCTGGCGCTGGAGCAACTGGTAGGCCATGCGCTGCGCCGTCCTGGGTCCGACGCCGGGCAATACGCGCAGGGCATCGATGAGCCGGGACAGGGGGTGGGCGCGGGACATGGACGATCAGAAGGGCAATTTCATACCTGGAGGCAGGCCCATGCCCCCGGTCAGTCCGGACATATGTTGCTGGGACACCTCGTCGATTTTCCGGTGCAGGTCCTTGAGTGCCACCAGCAGCAGGTCTTCCAGCATTTCCCGGTCACCCATCAGGCTTTCGTGGATACTGACCTGGCGGACTTCGTGGGTACAGGTGCCGCGGATCCGGAGGGCGCCCGCACCGGCGCTGCCTTCCACCTCGATCTGGGCCAGGGTGTCCTGGGCACGGCGCAGGTTCTCCTGTACCTTCTGGGCCTGTTTCATCAGCCCGGCGAGTCCACCTTTCATCATGATTTTTCTCCTTGGGGAAGCGGTTTGACGCTGGATTCTACCAGCGCCCCCCCCAGTTCGTCACGAACCGCCTGAACGAAAGGATCCCGGGTCAGGGTCTGAAGGGCTTGCTGGTGGGCCTGGGCCTGGGTTCGGGCTTCCTGTTGGGCGACGCTGGTGCCTTCCTCCTCGCCCAACTCGATGGACAGGTTCAGGTCGCAATCCAGCACGCTTTCCAGACCGGTACGCAAATTCTCCTGGTACGGCAGCAGATGGGCAAATTTATGCGCCAGACGCAGGCGGATCTGGTGCTGGGTCATGCCCAACCATTCCACGTGGCGGGCCAGTTCATGGGTCATGCCCATCAGTTGCAGGCGCTCCACCAGGCCAGCCCAGTCGTCGATGGCGGGGGGGAGGTGGGCACGTTGCGGGGGGGCAGGGGCGGGTGCAGGCGCGGGCGCCGGATTCGGCAAGGGAGGGGCGGAAGGGGGCGGCGGAGCAGGGAGCGGTCCGGGCGGTCCGGGTTGAAAGGCCAGGAGGCGCAGCAATGCCATGCGAAATCCGGCGCGTTCATCGGGCGCAAAGGGCAGGTCGCGGCGTGCCTGCACGGTGATCTGGTACAGCAATTGCAGGGTGGCGGCAGGCCAGCGTGCCTGCCAGGCTCCCAGTTCCCGGGCACTGTCCTGCAGGGCCGGCGCGTTGGGAATGGCCTGCAGGAGCGCCAGATCATGAAACAGGACGGCCAGTTCCTGCAGGGCATGGTCGAAGGACAGGCTATGTTCGGCCAGGGTGTCGGCGCAGGCGATCAGGGTTTCTCCATCGCCCTTGGCCAGTGCGCGCACCAGATCCAGCAGGGCGCTGCGTTCGAGGGTGCCGAGCATGGCCCGGACCGGTTCCTGGCGCACTTCGCCGCCGCCAAAGGCGAGGGCCTGGTCGAGCAGGCTCAGGGCGTCGCGCAGGCTGCCCTGGGCGGCAGCAGCCAACAAGGGCAAGGCCGAGGCTTCGAAAGACAACTGTTCCTGTTCGAGCACATAACGCAGACGGTCTGCAATCTGGGCGGGTGGCAAAGGGCGCAGAGAAAATTGCAGGCAGCGGGAGAGTACCGTGACGGGGACTTTCTGGGGGTCGGTGGTGGCCAGGATGAACTTGACGTGGGGAGGCGGTTCTTCCAGGGTTTTGAGCATGGCGTTGAAGGCCGAGCGGGACAACATGTGGACTTCATCGATGAGGTACACCTTGAAACGGCCCGCCACGGGCAGGTACTGGGTGTTTTCCAGCAACTCGCGCATTTCCTCGACGCGGGTGTTGGTGGCGGCATCCACTTCCAGCAGGTCGGGAAAGCGCCCTTCCTCGATGCCGATACATGCCGGGCAGTGCCCGCAGGGAACGTCGGTGGGACCCTGTTCACAATTCAGGCCCCGGGCCATGAGGCGGGCCAGGGTGGTCTTGCCGACACCACGGGTTCCCGTGAGCAGATACGCCTGGTGCAGGCGTCCGCTCCGGAGGGCATGGCGCAGGGCTTGCACGATCGTCTCCTGTCCCACCATGTCGTCGAAGGTGCGGGGACGCCACTTACGCGCCAGCACCTGGGAAGGGACGGGGGTGTTCACCTCAGAACCAGTGGGACACGCGCAGTTGCAGAAAATTGATGCCGGGGTTCGGGTTCTGTATGCCGGCATTGGACAGGTGCTGAAGCCGCATCATGACATCCCAGTCATGTTGGGGCCCCAGGGTGAGGCCGGCGCCGATGTGGTCGCCGAACTGGAAGTAGGTGGTCATGTCGTGTCCCGCATAGAGGTCGTGCTGGCTGAGGTAATGGACGCCAACCCCGGCTTCCAGGAAGGGGATGCAATCGCCCGAGGGGGTGGTGGGCGCGTAGCGGAACACGGGCGTGATGCCATAGTCGTTGACTTCATGATTTCCGCCCGAGGCGGCATGGGGCGTCCAGCGTCCCACGCTGGCATCCCAGTAGCCGCTCAGCGCCCAGGTCTGGTCGCTGAACCAGCGGGTGCCCCAGGAGCGGGAAAAGGAAATCCGTTCCATTTCCGTATGGTAACCGTAACCGGCCTCCAGCGAGACGGCATCCCGTATGGGCACGGAAACCGGGGATGCCCAGGCGGACGGGGTCGGGGCAGGGTCCTGGGCGGCTGGCGCAGGAAAGGATACGACCAACGGAAAGCCCGCCGCGATCAATGAAGGCAGGCAGCGCGAAAAGAAACGCGTCATCGGAAAACTCGTCGACAAGGTAAAAAAAGATCGGTGAGGTGGCGAGCCCGACCCCCGGCACTTGCAGGATGCGGCTGTGGCTGCTTCCTTCCGGACCTGACCCGATTCACCGCTCTGCAATGCGGGGAGACCCGCCAGAGGCCTATGATCCTCCAGAATGCGGAAAAATTCAAGGGGGGAGCGAAGCTTTTCATTCGGGCGGCTCTTCAGTAGGGAAAGATCGCCTCGGGTTTGATCTTCAGGATCTCCCGTTTGAAGTCCTGCTGGATGCGTGCCAGGGCCGCGGCATCTTCCGCCTCGAAACGCAGGACGATCACCGGGGTGGTGTTGCTGGAACGTGCCAGGCCAAAGCCGTCGGCATACTCGATACGAAGTCCGTCCAGGGTGATGCGTTCCTGTGCGTCAGGAAAATCCCCGTGTTCCTGGAGGGTTGCGATGATGCGAAAATTCTCGCCCTCCTGCAGGCGAATCTGCAGTTCCGGCGTCGCGACGGCATCGGGCAGGGCATCGAGAACCGCGCCCGGGTCGCTGAACCGGCTCAGGATTTCGAGCAGGCGGGCACCGGCATACAGGCCGTCGTCGAATCCGAACCAGCGTTCCTTGAAGAAAGTATGGCCGCTCATCTCGCCTGCCAGCAATGCGCCGGTTTCCTTCATCTTGGTTTTGATCAGGGAATGGCCGGTCTTCCAGAGGAGGGGTTTCCCGCCGCAGGAACGAATCCAGGAAAACAGGTTGCGGGTGCATTTCACGTCGAAGATGATTTCGGCCCCCGGATTGCGGGACAGGACATCCTCTGCAAAGAGCATCAGCTGGCGGTCGGGATAGATGATATGACCTTCCCGCGTGACCACGCCCAGACGGTCCCCATCGCCGTCAAAGGCCAATCCCAGTTCGCCCCGTCCCTGGTTCAGGGCCAGGATGAGGTCCTGCAGATTTTCGGGTTGGGAGGGGTCCGGGTGGTGATTGGGGAAATGGCCATCCACGTCGCAGAACAGTTCCACCACGGTACAGCCCATACGCCGGTAGAGTTCGGGGCCAAAACGTCCGGGGATCCCGTTTCCGCTGTCCACCACGATTTTCATGGGGCGGGCCAGGCGCACCGTGTCCGTGATCTGTCTCAGGTAGTCCTCGCTGATATCGAGGGATTCCAGCGTTCCCGAGCCGGACACCAGGCGCTGCCGGCACAGCCGTTCGTGGAGGGACAGGATCGTGGAGCCGGACAGGGTTTCTCCGCCCAGCATCATCTTGAGCCCGTTGTATTCGGGGGGGTTATGGGAGCCGGTGACCATGATCCCGGAACCATGGGTACGCGTATGAGCCGCGTAGTACAACATGGGGGTTGCGACCATGCCCACATCCACGACCCTCAAACCGGTGCTTTTCAGGCCCTGGGCCAGCGCATCGCTCAAGGTCGGTCCGGAGAGACGTCCGTCACGCCCGATGGAGATGCTGGTCAGTCCCCGTTCCCGGGCCTCGGAGCCGATGGCCCGGCCGATGGCGGTGACGCCTGCAACAGTCAGGGTCTGATCGACGATACCCCGGATGTCGTAGGCCTTGAATATCTCTTTGGGTGGGCGCATGGCGGGTCCTTGCGGGAGGGGAAAGGGTTATTCTGAAGGATTGTGACCGTTCTGTGAAGGGGGCAGAAAACGCCCCAGATAATCCAGCAGGTGGGCAGGCATCCAGTCGGCCCTGGGCGGCAGGATCCCGGAGATGAATCCCACATGTCCTCCCCGGGCCTGGAGATCCAGCGTGACGCCCGGCGGCAGGACCTGGCGGGAGGGCAACGCGCAGGGGGGCATGAAGGGGTCGTCCCGCGCCTGCAGAAGCAGCGTGGGGCGACGGATATGGGGCAGCAGCGGCAGGCAACTGCTGCGTTCCCAATACTCGCTGGCATCGCGAAAGCCGTGCAGGGGCGCCATGCAATGGTCATCGAACTGGCGCAGGGTACGCGCCGCCAAGGTGGCTTCGAGGTCGAATGAGCCGGGGAATTGCGCGTGCTTGGCCCGGGCCTTGGCTTTCAGGGTGGTCAGGAAATGAAGGCCGTAGAATCGGTTCAGGCCCCGGGTCAAATGGTCGCCCACGGCGGTCAGGTCGAAGGGGGTGGCCACGGCCACGCAGCGGTCGACCCATTGTCCGGCATCCTCGCCCTGTTCCCCCAGCCATTTGAGGAGCATGTTGCCCCCCAGGGAGAACCCGACGGCGTGACGCAGTACATGCGGGTATTCGGCCTGGACGCGCCGGAGGATCCAGTGGATTTCCGGGCTGTCCCCGGCGTGGTAGAGACGGGGGCGGAGATTGAGGCGCGAGCCGCAGGCCCGGAAATGGGGGGCCACCACGCTCCATCCGAGGGCCTGGGCGGCATTGGCCAGGGCGCGGATGTAAGGCGACTCCGCGCTCCCTTCCAGACCGTGGAAGAGGGTCAGGACGGGCCGGTCCGAGGCGCCGGCCAGGCGCTCGACCTGGAGGATATCCCCGTCCGGGCTGGTCCAGATTTCCTGCCGCCAGGGAGGGCGCGAGACCGGGATCCAGCGCGCCCCGCCGATGGTCTGGAGATGGGGGTTGCGGAGCCAGAAGGAAGGGGAAAAGGGGGGGGGAGGGAACGGGACGGGAGCGGGACGCAACATGACGACCTGGGGGCGCGTAATGAAAACCCTTCGAGTATACGCGCTGACAACCGGCGAAAGGGAAGGAATTGGGGTAAAGTGCGCGGATGTCCCGTCCTACCTCCATTCATGTCAACCTGGAACGTCTGCGCGAAAACTTTCGAAGCGCACGACGCCTTCATGGCGGGGCCCTGCTGGCGGTGGTCAAGGCCAACGCCTACGGGCATGGCGCGGTGGTCTGCGCCCGGGCCCTGGCCCCCCAGGCAGAGGGGTTTGCGGTGGCGACCCTGGAAGAGGGTGCGGAACTGCGCACGGCAGGCATCACGCAGCCCATCGTCCTGCTGGAAGGCATTTTTTCTTCCACGGATCTGGGCCAGGTTCAGCATCAGGCACTGACGGCCGTTCTGCATCAACCCTGGCAGGTGCAACTCCTGCTGGGGCAGGCAGTTCCCCCGGCAGGCGGGTTCTGGCTCAAGTTCGACAGCGGGATGCACCGTCTGGGTCTGGATGCATCCGAACTGCGTTGGGCGGTGGACCAGTTGCGGCGCAAATTTCCCGGGGTCACGGTCACGGTCATGACCCATTTTGCCCATGCCGACGGGGTGAATCCCGGAGCGCTGGATCCGGCCCTGACCCTTTTTCGTCAGGCGATCCAGGGGCTTTCGGTCCGAACCAGCCTGGCCAATTCCGGGGCCATTCTGGGGTATCCGGAAGCGCGGGGCGATTGGGGTCGCCCCGGACTGATGCTCTATGGTCTCGATCCTGCCGCTCCCGGACAGCCGGTGCGTGCCGGGCTTCGTCCCGTCATGTCCCTGCGTTCCCGGATCATGGTCGAGCGCTGGATCAAACCGGGCGACAGCGTGGGCTATGGCGGACTGTTTCAGGCGCGTCGCCCGGTCCGCATCGGGGTCATCCCCTGCGGCTATGCCGATGGTTATCCCCGTACGGCCCCCCAGGGGACATGGGTGAGCGCCGGGGAGGATTGCGTGCCCCTGGCGGGACGGGTGTCCATGGACATGCTCACCGTGGACCTGACCGATGCCCCCCGGGTGACGGTGGGCACGGAAGTGGAACTGTGGGGAGATCGGGTTTCGGTCAGTACCCTGGCCCACTGTTGCGGCACGCTGGCCTACGAACTGGTGTGCGGGGTGCAACGGGCAGCGCGTTGCACGGTGGGTTGACCGTTCCCCCGGAATAGGGAGATTCCAGGTCGTTTCTCCGCAGGGCCGGTGGAGGGGGCTGCCCTATGATGGGGGCATGTGGAACGAACCTTCCTATCTCGAATCCCTGCTGGATGACGCCCTGGGCGACCTCTCCCGGTTGCTGGACGAGGCGGACGTCCGCGAGGTGATGGTGAATGCCCCGGATGACGTCTGGGTGGAACGGGCCGGGCGCCTGGAGCCGGTTTCCCTGAACTTCAGCGCAGCAGCCACGCGCACCGTGATCCAGGTGCTGGCGGCCCTGTCCGCCCGCACGGCGGGTTTCGAACAGGCGCGCCCCCTGCTCGATCTGGGTTTCCGCGATTGGCGGGTTTCTGCCGTGCTTCCCCCGGTGGCGGTACGGGGTCCCACGCTCTGCCTGCGCAAGCATGGAGGAAGAATTTTTCCTCTCCAGCAGTTTACGGACGGGGCTTCCGTCGGCAGCGAAACGATTCCCCCGGCTTTCGACGCCCCCCATCGCCCCGACCTCCATGACCAACTGCTGCACTGGATCCGGGACAGAAAAAATCTGCTGGTCAGCGGCGGGACCGGAACCGGAAAAACCGCCCTGCTCAATGCCCTGATTGCCCAGATTCCGGAAACCCAACGCCTGGTGGTGATCGAGGACACACGGGAACTCCGGGTGGAGCACCCCAACCGGGTGATTTTCGAGGCCCATCCTGCCGCGGGCGTCACCCTGCGCGATCTGGTGCGCCAGGCGCTGCGTTTTCGCCCGGACCGGATCATCGTCGGCGAAGTGCGGGGGGCGGAGGCCTTCGATCTGTTACAGGCGATGAATACGGGGCATGAGGGGTGTCTGGGCACGCTCCATGCCAACAGCGCCGGGGAAGCCCTGCATCGTCTCGTTCAACTGGTCTTGCAGGCGGGCATGGGCTGGACGGAAGAGTCGATTGCACGACAGGTTGGGCGCACCATCGGGGGCATCATCCAGTTGGGGCGGGTGGAGGGACGGCGGCGGGTCGATCACATTCAACGAGTGGGAGGGTAGGCGCATGGGCAATATCGGGATTACCCCCAAGGGGGCGAAAAATCGGCGGGTGAGGGGGTATGTTCAGGGGGTGTTCTGCGGGCTTCTGTGCGCGGCTCCCCTGGCCATGGCGATGTATACCCCGATGCCCTGGGAGGGCCCCATCTGCATGGTGGCCAGCAGTTTGAAAGGGCAGGTGGCGGTGGTGCTGTCGGTCGTGGCCACCATCATGATCGGGATCATGTTCATGTATGCGGAAACGGGCGGCGTGGTGGCGCGCATTGCCAGCTGGTTGCTGGGCATGTCCTGTGCGCTCTCCGTGGTAAGCATCATCACGGCCCTGTTCCCCGGGGTGGTGATGCCCGGATGTCTGTGATGAGCACGCCTCGCCGTCGGTCCCCCTGCCACCGGTGTTTGTGGGAACCCCTGCTGATCGGGGGGGTGGAAAAACCGTTTGCCATCGTCAACGCCACCCTGGCCATTGCGCTGGTGGGAGATCTGCATTTTTACGGGTGGTTGCTCGTGGCGGTGCTTTTTCATGGCGTGATGCGCCACCTGACGGCCAGTGATCCCTTCCTGCGCCAGATCTATGCCCGTTACAACTGGCAGGCCGACCGGTATGTGCCCTGGCCCCCGGTGTCCGCCCTTCGGGGAAGGCGCCCGGCGGGTTGGGGCAGGGGCCTGTCATGTTGAACGTGGGGTCTCCCCCCGGAAAAAACCGGGAGCGGGGCCTGGCCGAGATCCTGCCCTGGCTGATCCAGCTTTCCCCCGGGGTGGTTCTGAACAAGGACGGCGGGTTCCTGGCCTGTTTTTCCCTGCGCGGGTTATGCGCGGAAAATCATGACCCCCAGGTCCTCGATCAGGCCGTGGAGGATCTGGAGCAGGCCCTCCACGGCCTGGAAGGTCGCTGTACCCTCTGGTGCACGGTGCTGCGGCGCCCGGTGGTGCCGTTTCAGCCCGGTTGCTTCAGCCACGAGGCCAGCCGGTGCATCGACAGGATTTACGGGGAAGGACTGGCCCGCCACCGGCATCTGGCGAATCGTCACTACCTGTCCGTGTTGTGGGCCGCCCCGAAAACGGGGGCATCGCTCCTGCACAAGGCGTACCTCTGGGTCCGAAGTCTGGGGTATGGTCCGGTCCGAACCCGGGCCTGGGAACAGGTGCAACAGCGCCAGAAACAGTTCGAGGAAATCCTCACCCAGTTCATGCAGGCGGTTCCGGCACTGGGTGCGCGGCGTCTGGAAGGCACGGCCCTGCTGCAGTTTCTGCAGGAAATGTGCAGTCCTTCCGCGCCCGGCGACCTGCCCCTGGCGTTCCCGCAGGGGGCTTATCTGGATGGGGCCCTGGGGGAGGACGAGGTGGTGGTGGGCGCGGACCATCTGCGCTGCACCGGCATCCACGGCGTGCGCTATGGTGCCGCCCTGACCCTCAAGGCCTGGCCCGATCACACGTTTCCGGGCATGTTGGACAGTCTTCTGGAAGTGCCGGCCAGTCTGACCCTGTCCCAGGTTTTTCGTCTGGTGGACCAGGCCCAGGCCCAGCGCCACATCAAGAATGTCCAGCGGTTCCACCTCAATCTCCAGAAATCGCTCTTCAGTTACGTGCGGGAAGCCCTGTCCGGCGAGGAGAGTGTGGTGCGCGATACCGGGCGGGCGGTTTCGGCCGCCGAGGCGCGCCAGGCACTGACGGATATGACGGCCCAACGCCGTCTCTACGGCTATGTGAATGTGACCCTCCTGGTCTGGAGTCCCACCCTCGACACGCTGGACGAGGCCGTCACCCAGGTGGCCCAGGCCATTCGGGGGGAAGGATTTCTGGTTCTGCGCGAGCGGCTCCATCTCAATTCGGCCTGGTCCGGCACCTTGCCCGGACAGTGGGGCGAACTGGTGCGCTGGCATTTCATCAGCAGCAGCAACTGGGCGGATCTGTTCGCCTTGCGGACCGTGCCCGGCGGACAACGGGAGAATCCCTATCTGACCCGGCAGCGGGGGGTGTTTTCTCCCGCCCTGACGGTATTCCGCACGCGCTTCGGCAGTCCCTATGCGTTCAACCTGCACCAGCAGGACCTGGCCCATACGTTCGTGGTGGGACCTTCCCGGGCGGGCAAGTCGGTCTGGGTCAACTTCGTGATCAGCCAGTTCCAGAGGTATGCACCGGTGCATACGGTCATCTTCGACAAGGATCGCTCCTGTCGCATTCCTGTCCTGCTGCAGGGCGGGCGCTGTTTCGAGGTGGCCCGGCAGGGGATGAGGCTGAACCCCCTGAAAGAGATCCGGGATCCGGCGGAGCGGCTCTGGTTGCTGGGCTGGCTGGAGGGGTTGCTGGGTGCGCGCGGGCATTCCCTGAGTTCCCCGGAACAACAGGGGCTGCGCCAGGCACTGGAAGACCTCAGCCTCCGGGCCCCGGAACTGCATCGTCTGCGCAGTCTCGCCGGGCTTCTTCCCCGTCTTCTGGTGGAGGAACTGGAGCCCTGGCTGGGGGGCGGGCAATGGGGCGGGTATTTCGACCATGCGGAGGACGACCTGCAGTGGGCCTCCCTGACCTGCTTCGAGATGGGGGAAGTGTTGCGTCATCCCGTGCTGGCCCGCGCCTTTCTGGATTATGCCTTTCACCGCATCGATCAGCGCCTCGCCCAGCATTCGGGCATTCCCACCCTGATCTACATCGAGGAAGCCTGGTTCATGCTGGCAGACCCGTTTTTTGCCGGGCGCATCCGTGACTGGCTGAAAACCCTGCCCAAAAAAATGGGCTTTGTCATTCTGGCCACCCAGTCTCTGGACGACCTGTCCGGATCGCAGATTTTTGCGACCCTGGCCGACAATGTCCCGACCCGCATCTTCCTGCCCAATGCCCAGGCCCGGGTGCACCGGGAACTGTATCGGAACCAGTTCGGCTTGCTCGAGAGTCAGATCGACCTGTTGGCCCGGGCTCGCCCCAAGCGTCATTACCTGCTTCACACCCCCGGGGAATGTGTTCTGCTCGAGGCAACCTTCGAAGCGGACCTGCTGGCGTGGCTACGTTCCGATGTCCAGGCCCAGCGTCTCTTCGACCGGCATGTACGGATCGGGGCGCGGGGAGTGGAAGGGCGGGAAGCGTATTTTCAGGCGCTGGCACAGGAAGAAGAGGGAGTGAAGAATTCATGAGGGGATGGATGACGGGAATGGTGGGGCTGCTCTGGACGGGCTCGCTCCAGGCCATGGGGATGGTGGTCTACGACCCCATCAACCATATCGAAACGGCTCTGACCGCCGCCAACGCCGTTCAGCAAACGGCCCAGCAGGTCCAGGCGTACCTGATACAACTGCAGCAATTCGGGGCGCAAATGCGGAATCTGCAAACCCTGCCGCAGGCCGTGCTGGCGCAGGTCCTGCTGCCCTATACCCAGCAGAGCGCGATGGCCCAGACCCTGGTCCAGACCCTGGCTGTCACGGGGCAGCAGATCACGGCTCTGCAACAGACCCTGCTCGATCAGTCCCGCCAGATGAACGCGCTCCAGTTGACGCCACAGGACTATCTGGCGCGCGAAATCCAGTGGTCCCAGACCCAGGGGAACGGACTGGGGGCAACCCTGCAGGGCGAAGTGGGGGTCCTGCAGGGACTGTCCGGTTCCTATGCCCAACTGCAGCAATTGCAGGGGCAGATCGGCACGACGGGGGGGATGCAGCAGAGCCTCCAGACCGCGAATCAGCACCTCAACCTGCTGGCGGGACAGAATGCCCAGTTGATGGGCCTGATCGCCAGCGCGCAGGCCAATGTTTCGGCCCAGCAGCAACAGGACGCCCTGGTCAATACGGCGGCGGCACAGACGGTACAGCGACGTCTGCAGAATGACCACCTCAAGATCCAGCAATGGCACGATCAGTTGCAACAGACTGAAAATGGCCAGGGATGGGGCATCCTGACGGCACCGGGACCCTGACGTACCATGTTGTTCCTCGACCCGTCCCTGATCGATCAGATGGCCACGGCCCTTCTGGAGGGCGGACGTCAGTTGCACGTCCGGATGAGCGGCGTGGCAGACAGCCTGTACGGTTCCCTGCTGGTTCTGACCTTTTCCTGGTCGACGGTGAACCTGTTGATCGAGTCGAGTGTGGGCGAGAGTTTGGGGGCCGTGCTGACCCACCTGATCCGCTTCATCTTTCTGGCGGGATTCACGCGCTGGTTCCTGGATTCCTATGATTTTGTCTTCTACGACGGGGTGTACCAGGGGTGCGTGACGCTCACCAGCGCCATCGCCGGACCGCAGGGACAGAGTCAGGGATTTGCCACGGCCTGGAGCGTGTTTGCCGACCTCATCGGGACGATCTGGGACGGGATGGTGTCCAGTCCCGGGCGCTATCTGGCGGGCGCCACCCCGTTGTCGAGCGCTTTCTGGGCGGCCCTGGGTGGCTGGGTGATCACCATGGCCTTTCTGTTCGTGGCCCTCTGTGTGTTTACCGTGGCCCTGACCCTGGTGGCGGTGATTCATATCATGGGGAATGCCCTGGCAGGTCTGGCGCTGGCCCTCGGCCCGTTTTTCATTCCCTGGCTGTTGTGGGAGAGTACCCGCGAGTTATGCCTGGGGTGGATCCGCTTCCTTTCCATCGCCTGTTTTTACCAGGTGGTGGCGGTGACGGTCCTGGTCATGGCCAAACCGGTGTTTGTCCTGATCCAGCAATGGATGATGGCGCAGTCCGGGGTCTGGACGCATGCCTCCCCGGCGGACAGCATGGCACTGGCGCTGCTTCTGGTGGTCACCGCCAGCATCATTGCCCACCTCATGAGTCACGTCCCCCAGATCGCGGCATCCCTGATTGGGCACGGGCGGGTGGATACCGGTTTCGCCGGGCAGACCCAGCGCTTCGTGCAGACCCGGATGGACCGGGCCAATGACTGGCTGGCCCGGCAGATCAAGAGTTATGGCAAGGCGGAAGTGGAGAAGACCCGGTCTTCATGAAACTGCGGCCCTACCTGCTGACGGACCGGGAATGGAGATCCCTGTGGATGGGGCTGCTCGAGCGGGCCGACTGGCCTGTGGAGGCCCGGCGCGATTATCCCGTGCCGGACGGGCTGCGCCAGGGTTTCCGGGGCCATTGTGCCTGGGTGCTGGCGATGGAAGCCTACGACCATCCCCTGCGCACGGTGTTCGGGTTGGCGCTGGCGCTGGGCGAGGGCCTGCGCTGGGGCGGCGAAATGGTGGGGCGCTGGTTTTAGGGGGGGGCGGGGAAAGCCGCCAGGACCTGTTCCGGGTCCAGAAGATTGAGGCAGTTCAGGTGCCCCAGGGGACAGGTGCGCTGGAAACAGGGGCTGCAGGGCAATTCCAGACGCAGGACCCGGGCCTGTGCGCTGAGGGGAGGGGTAAAGCGTGGGCTGGAAGAGCCAAACAGGGCCACCAGGGGGCGTTCCAGGGCGGCAGCGACGTGCATCAGGCCGGAGTCGTTGGTCACCACCCGTTGTGCCAGGGACATCAGGTCCACGGCTTCCTCCAGGGCGGTGATGCCGCAGAGGTTCTGCAGGGGGGCGGAAACCTGCTGGGCGATCTCTTCGCCCACCGGACGATCCCTGGCGGAACCCAGAATCCATATTTGCCAGCCCTGTGCGATCCACTGTTGGGCAACCTGGGCAAAATGGGCGGTGGGCCAACGCTTGGCCGGGCCATATTCGGCACCGGGACAGAGGATGGCGATGGGCTGGGCACGGGACAGTTGCAGTCGTTCCAGGGTCCGGGACTGGTTCTCCAGATCGATGACCAGACGCGGAGAGGGCAGCGGTTCGGGGCATCGGCCCTGCGGATCGGCCAGGGACAGAAAGCGCTGCACCATGAGCGGCAGACGTTCGGGATCGAGGCGGCGGATATCGTTCAGCAACCAGCGGCGTTGTTCTCCGATGAATCCGGTGCGCTGCGGAATCCTGGCAAACCAGGGGACCAGCGCCGATTTCCAGGAATTGGGCAGAACGATGGCCTGATCAAAGCCCGAACGGCGTAACGTGCGTCCCAATCGCCAACGCCCGGGCAGGTCCAGGCGACCATGGGGAAAGGGATGGTCGAGGAGGGCATCCACCTCGGGCATGCGCTGCAGTACCCCATGGGTCCAGCGCGGTCCCATCACCGTCAGGTGCACGTCCGGGGCGGCCGCGCGCAGGGCGGAGAAAAGAGGTTGAGCCAGGACGGCGTCGCCCACCCAGGCGGCGCCGACGATCAGGATCCGCTTCAATGGGCGGCAGGGGCCGGACCGCTCAGTTCATAGACCGTGCCGCAGTAGGGACAGGCCATCCGTCCGGTGCGCGCCACATCCAGAAAAACGCGCGGATGGGCGTTCCAGAGCGCATCCTTGGGCGGCGGACAATGGAAGGGTAGGTCGGCGGCGGTGATCTGCACCGGAGGACGGGTGGGCGGGGTACTCATGTCTCAGTCTCCAAGAAAGGTCAGCCAGTCCCGATGCGCGGGCGCGCGCCCCTTGACGCAATCGAAATAGGCGGACTGCAGTTTTTCCGTGAGGGGGCCGCGGGCTCCGCGCCCGATGACCCGACGGTCGATTTCGCGGATCGGGGTGACTTCGGCGGCCGTCCCGGTAAAAAAAACTTCGTCAGCCGTGTAGAGTTCATCCCGGGAAATCCGTCGTTCAAGCACGGTGATCCCCATTTCCTGGGCCAACTGGATGATGCTGTCGCGCGTGATCCCTTCCAGCGCGCTGGACAGGTCGGGGGTATGCAGGACTCCGCGCTTGACCATGAACAGGTTTTCTCCGGAACCTTCGGCCACGAATCCTTCCACATCGAGAAGCAGGGCTTCGTCGTAGCCATCGGCGGTGGCTTCGTTGTTGGCCAGGATGGAGTTCATGTAGTTGCCGCTGGCCTTGGCCTTGCACAGGGTGATGTTGGGGTGGTGGCGGGTGTAGGACGAGACCTTGACGCGAATTCCCTGTTGCAGGGCCTCTTCGCCCAGGTAGGCCCCCCAGGGCCAGGCGGCGATGGCGACATGGGTCTGGGCCCCGCGCGGGGATACGCCCATTTTTTCCGAGCCCAGATAGACCAGCGGGCGGATGTATCCTTCTTCCAGGCGGTTCTGGGCGACGACCTGGCATTGGGCGTCCATCAGGGTCTCCAGCGTGAAAGGCACGGGGATCTGCAGGATGTGCGCCGAACGGAGCAGGCGCTCGGTATGTTCGCGCAGACGGAAGACTGCCGTACCCTCCGCTGTCCGGTAGGCCCGCACCCCTTCGAAGACCGCCATGCCGTAGTGCAGGGAATGGGTGAGAACGTGGGTGTTGGCGGTACGCCAGGGGATGTATCGACCATCTAGCCAGAGGGTACCATCCCGGTCGGACATGGACATGAAAATGACTCCTGAACTGTAAACTTCCCATTCTAGCGGATGTCTTCTCCCGGCTCCAGAGGGACTGCCTTATAATGTGTCCCATGATCAGTCATCGGGCTTTACTTTTCCATTCCCGCCGCGCTCTGCTCTGGTTGACGGGGGGAGTGGTCCTGCTGTGCCTGCTCGCCTGGGGGGGGATGCAGTGGATCGTGCTGCACGACGTGGGGCGTTATCGGCCGCAGGCCATGGCCCTGCTGACCCAAGCCACGGGAAGTCGGGTGGAAGTGGGGAGACTTTCCTCGGGGGCGTTCCACTGGATGCCCACCCTGGTGCTGGATCATGTCGTCGTGTTCACGCCGCAAAATCAGCCCGGAATCACCATCAAACGTGTGCAGGCGCGCATCGATGTGCTGGATTTTCTGCGCGGCCAGGTGAATTTCGACCACCTGCAGATCGAAGAACCCCACCTGACGTTGCGCCGCAGCCCGGAGGGACAGATGTTCCTGTCGGGGATTCTTTTACCCCCTCCCGGACAGGGACCCAGCCCCTTCCTGGAATGGTTGACCCGGCAAGGGCAGATTCGTGTCCGGGGCGGCGAATTGGTCTGGCAGGATGATCTCCGCCATGCCCCTCCCCTGCGCCTGCAGGATATCCAGCTGGATTTGAGCAATGGCGGCGGGGTACATCGCTGGGATGTGACCCTGACGCCGCCCCACGCCCTCGCCAGCCCGCTCCATCTGGAGGGCCGGGTCCGGGGAACGGATCTGGGGCATTGGCCAGATTGGCAGGGCCGGGTACAACTGGATGCCCTCCGGGTGGACTGGGTCGCCCTGGCGCCCTGGGCGGAAGTGTTGAATGGGGTCCAGCAGGCACGGGGGGGGCTGCATGTGGTGGGCGAATTGACCCCCGCGCATGGCTGGGACCTGCATGCCGATCTGGATTTGCATCCCCTGGTCTGGCATATTCCGGGCGCGGAACAGGCCCTCCTGGTCAACCGCTTGCAGGGCGAACTGACGATGCGCTGGCAGGGCGGCGTGCGCGCCTGGGCCCTGCATCAGGTGCGCCTGAGCGGGCCTTCCTTCGCACATTGGGTGCGTCCCCTGGAGGTGAGTTTTCATACGGACGGCACAAGCAACCAGATGGAGGCCTCCTGGGTGGATCTGGCGGTTCTGCACCCCTTCGCCAAGGTGTTGCCCCTCTCCCCCGAGCAACAAAAAATCTGGCAGGATCTGGCGCCCAGCGGAGAACTGGAAGGTCTCCGCCTTACCTGGAAAGAGGGCGGGGTTCTTGCCGACTCCCTGGGGTTCCAGGGGACTCTGCATCATGTGTCGGTTCATGCCTGGCACGGCCTGCCTGCCCTGCAGGCCTTTTCAGGACAGGTGACTTGTGACGCGCAGGGGGGGCAGATCAAGGGGGCGGGGCTGGAGGCCCAATGGGACCTGCCCGACCTGTTCGTGGTTCCCCTCAAGGCGCATTCCTTCCGGGTGGATGCACGGTGGCAGCGTCGGCAGGACCACCTGGCCCTGACGCTCAAGCAGTTGCAGGTAAGCAATGAAGATCTGACCGGTTCCGTCGAAGGCGATCTCGATGTGGGGCCTCAGGGGCCTGGGCAGGCGCACCTGAGCGGCAGTTTGACCCACGCGCGGCCGGATGCGGTATGGCAGTATCTGCCGCTGGTGATCCCGCGCCCGGCGCGTCTCTGGCTTCATCAGGCGCTGCAGGGCGGCGAAGCCAGTCCGGCGCAGTTTTCCGTGGCTGGCGATCTGTCCCGTTTTCCCTTCGTGGGGGATCAGGGCGGCACTTTCCGGGTGGATGCCCAACTTCATGACGTCAACCTGCACTTCGATCCGGCCTGGCCCGTCCTTACCCATCTGGAAGGGACGTTGCAGATCCGGGGCGGCGAACTGCTCGTGCTGACCCAGTCGGGGGACGTGCTGGGCACGCACCTCGGCGCCGTACAGGCCCGTCTTCCCGACATGACGAAACAAGACGCCGTGCTGCTGGTTTCGGGCCAGGCGCAGGGACCGGTGCCCGCTGGCCTGGCTTTCATCCAGCACAGCCCCCTGAATGCCATGCTCGACCAGGCACTGGAGGGTTGGTCGGGAAAGGGGGATGGGCAGTTGACCCTGCAACTGGGCATTCCCCTGGATCAGCCCCAGAAAACCCGCGTGCAGGGAGATTATGAATTCCTGGGGGCGGATCTGGCGGAAGGGAGGCTGGGGATTCCCCCCCTGAGCAAGGTCAGGGGGCACCTCCTCTTCACTGAACGGGAATTGAATTCCCAAGGCCTGACGGCTCGCGTTCTGGGCGGGGATGCGGCACTGGAGTTTCACACGGACAGGCACGGGATTCTGCATCTCAAGGCCAGCGGACAGGGCGACTGGTCCCGGTTGCAGACGGTGTATGACGAACCCATCCTGAAAGATGTGACGGGGCAGGAGCCCTGGCAGGGAGAGTTTGCCTTTGGTCATGGGGGGGTGGACGCGCAACTCCAGACGCAGGGAAGTTATCTGGGCGAACCCTTTGCTTTTCAGTTGTTGGCCAAGCCGGAACGCGGGGTCGACCTGAAGTTTGCGGGGTCGACTTCCCTGGGCGCACTCCAGCGGCATTTCTCCTCCTTCTGGACCCGGGGCCTGGAAGGGCCGGTGAATTGGGAAGGCCATGTGCGTCTGCACGACCAGCACGTGCGCGCCGAGGTGCGGGGCGATGCCCTGTGGTTGGGGGGGCACACCACCTTTGTGGCGATCCGGGGCATCCATCATACCCTGCGGGCTTCCTTCGCCGGGCATATCGAGGCGACGGCCCTGCGGAAATGGACGGCATTGGCTCCGCTGGAGGCCTTGCAAGGAAAAACCGACTGGTCGGGGCGGCTGGAAAAGAAAGAAAACGAAGATCCTCAACTGTGGATCAACACGTCTCTGGTGGGCATGGCGCTGAATCTTCCGCAGCCGTTGCAGAAGGATGCGGCAACGGCCCGACCCCTGGAAATCCATGCCCAGTTATTCGGGGCGGAGCGGGAAGTCGAGGGGAGTCTGGGGGATCAACTGGCTTTTCAGGCACTGTATCGTGCCACAAAAACGGAACCGGAAGCGGGAGAGACCTGGCAACTCGAACGGGGGCGACTTTGGTTGGGAAAAGCGGAACCCCATGCGCCCCTGGACTCCGGTTTTTCTGTCGAAGGATCCTGGCCCATACTGGATCTGACGGCCTGGCAGCGTTATCTGGCGCACTGGAGTCAGAACGCGGAGACGGCTCCTGCCGGCGAGAGCAGGGTGAGTCATGTCCATGTGAGGTTTGGCGCCGTGTCCTGGGCCGGGCGACTCTGGCCGGAGGTCGGCGTCGATGCCCGGGTCGAGGGGAAACAGTGGTTGATCCGGACCGAAGGGCGCAGCGTGGCCGGGGACCTGATCGGGATGCAGGGGGAACCGGGCCGTCTGACGGGGCATCTGGCGCATCTCGTCATTCCGGCGGGGTCCCCTCCCGGTGCCTCCTCCGGGGCAGAGGATCATTCCCGGGCCCTGGCTGCGCACATGCCCACGATGGACCTGCAGGTGGATCATCTGGCCCTGCCGGACGGGTTGGCGGGGCATGCACACCTGGTGGGCACCCAGGAGGGCGCAGGTATCTGGCATCTGCAGACCCTGACGCTGGTTTCTCCGGAAACCCAGATTCAGATGGAAGGGGTCTGGCAGGATCAGCCCAAACCGCAAAATCACTATCAATGGGAAGTCAAGACGGAGGATCTGGGAAACCTCCTGGTTGGATTGGGGTATCCCGGGCTGGTGGCCCGTGGGCATGGGGAGGGGCACGGACATATCCAGTGGGACGGCGCGCTGGAAGACTTCGATCTGACGGGGCTGTCGGGGCACGCATCCCTGGATCTCAAGGATGGACAGTTCTCCAAGGTGCAAACGGGGGGGCTGGGGCGTCTGATCAGTTTGTTCAGCCTGCAAACGTTGCCACGCCGGATCACCCTGGATTTCAACGATGTCTTTTCGGCAGGCTTTGCCTTTGATCATCTGACCGCAGACCTTGCCCTGGATCATTCCCAACTGGATACGCGTGATTTCGAGATGGTCGGACCCGCAGCCCACGTCAAGTTGTTCGGGCAGGTGGATCTGGCCCGTGAAACCAGCGATCTGACTGCCCAGGTGGCCCCCTCGGTGGGGGGCAGTGTGGCTTTGGCTTCCACCGTGGTGGGGGGGCCGGTGGTGGGGGCGGCTTCCTGGGTGTTGCAGAAGATCCTGGGCAACCCCTTTGACCAGGTATTGAGTTATGCCTACACGATTCAGGGACCATGGGACGATCCTCGGATACAATCTGTGGGTCATCCTTGAATGACACAGTCCATAGGGAGAGTGAATGATGAAGCGGGTTCTTGAAACGGCCGGAGAGTCCATCGATGCCGGGTTCGGCAAAGCGCGTCCCCTGCCGGGCAGTTTCCGGGTGGCGGCGATACAGATGGCTTCGGGCCCCCATCTCGATGCCAACCTGTGTGAAGCAGAGCGGCTGATCAAGATGGCGGCCGATGCCGGAGCGTCCCTGGTGGCTCTGCCCGAGTTCTTTGCCCTGATGGGGATGCGGGATTCGGACAAGGTGGACATTGCAGAACCCTTCGGTCGGGGACCGGTTCAGGAGTTTCTGGCGCGCAGCGCACGCCGCTTCGGGGTCTGGCTCGTGGGGGGGACGGTCCCCCTCAAGGGGCATGACGACCGGCGCATCCGTAACAGTTGCCTGGTCTACGACAAAGAGGGGCATTGCGTGGCACGCTACGACAAGATCCATTTGTTCGAGTTTCAACGGGCGCAGGAACGTTATGACGAGGCACAGACCATCGAGCCGGGCGACGAGGTGGTGACCTTCGATTCTCCCTTTGGCCGGATCGGGTTATCCGTCTGCTATGATCTGCGCTTTCCGGAACTGTACCGTGCCATGGGCGAAGTGGACCTGATTTTCATTCCATCGGCTTTCACGGAAACCACTGGTCGGGCTCACTGGGAACCTCTGGTACGGGCCCGGGCCATCGAGAATCTGGCCTATGTCGTGGCGCCGGCCCAGGGCGGCTACCACATGAACGGGCGGGAAACCCACGGCGCCAGCATGATCGTCGATCCCTGGGGCGTGATTCTGGATCAGTTGGCGCGGGGGTCGGGGGTGGTGATGGCCGGCGTCAATCCCGTCCATCAGGCCGATCTGCGCAGTCAGTTACCCGCCTTGTCCCGACGCCGGGTTCCCTTGGAAAAAGGACGGGTCTGATTGCATGGCGGCGCCTCATTTCATCTCGTACAGGAATATTTAGGATCATGTCCATGGACCCCATTTCGATTGCCAAAGCGACGTTGCTGGCGCCGTTTGCCCTTGAAGAAGAAGATTTGTCCCGAACCCTGGGTTTGATGCTGACCCACGATGTGGATTATGCCGATCTGTATTTCCAGTATTCCCGCTCGGAAGGCTGGAGCCTGGAGGAGGGGGCCGTCAAGTCGGGTTCCTTCCATATCGAGCAGGGGGTGGGCATTCGCGCCATCAGCGGAGAAAAGACCGCGTTTGCCTATTCCGACGACATTCACGGGGCGGCGCTGGAACAGGCGGCCCGGGCCACGCGGGCCATCGGACGTTCCGGTCAGGAGGCGGTCTGTCCCCTGTTGCGTGCGAAACCACACCCGGCGGCACTTCTCTATGCCCCCCAGGACCCCCTGTCGACCTTGCCCGACGAAGCCAAGGTACGGCTTCTGGAGCGTCTGGAGGGAATGGCGCGCCGGATCGACCCGCGGGTCGTCCAGGTCATGGCTTCGCTGGCCGGCGAATACGAAGTGGTCCTGGTGGCGCGCAGTGATGGGGGATTCCAGGCCGATGTCCGCCCGCTGGTGCGGGTTTCCCTGCAGGTGATTGCCGAGCAGGGGGGGGTGCGCGAACAGGGTTCGGCGGGGGGGGGCGGACGCAGCGGCTACGAATATTTCAGTGACGCCGTCCTGGAAGGGTATGCCCGTCAAGCCGTCCAGCAGGCCCTGCTCAACCTGGAGGCCCGCCCCGCCCCGGCCGGTACCATGACGGTGGTCCTGGGGTCCGGCTGGCCGGGAATCCTCCTGCATGAAGCCATCGGTCACGGCCTGGAAGGGGATTTCAACCGCAAGGGAACCTCGGCCTTCAGCGGACGAATCGGACAACGGGTCGCGGCTGCGGGCGTGACGGTAGTGGATGACGGAACCCTGCCGGGACGACGGGGTTCCCTGCAATGGGACGACGAAGGCCAGCCGGGACAATGTACCCCGCTGATCGAGGACGGGATCTTGCGGGGCTATCTGCAGGATGGTCTGAATGCCCGCCTGATGAACATGGCGCCCACCGGAAACGGACGGCGCGAATCCTTCGCCCATCTGCCCTTGCCGCGCATGACCAATACCTACATGCGCAACGGAAATCGCCCGCCCGAGGAGATCCTCGCCTCCCTGGACCGGGGGATCTATGCGGTGAATTTCGGCGGTGGCCAGGTGGACATCACCAGCGGAAAATTTGTTTTTTCCATGTCCGAGGCCTGGTGGGTGGAAAACGGGAAATGCCTGTATCCGGTCAGGGGCGCAACCCTGATCGGCAACGGGCCGGATGTGCTTACCCGGGTCTCCATGATCGGTCATGATCTGGCGCTGGACCCCGGGGTGGGGGTGTGTGGCAAGGAGGGGCAAAGTGTGCCCGTGGGCGTTGGCCAACCGACCCTGCGCATCGATGGTCTGACGGTGGGTGGGACGGTCTAGCCCCCCCTTTGGTAGAATGTCGCTTTTGGCCAGTCGGGAATTCGGGAAATGAAGGATGTTTTACCAGAGAACGACGACGTAAGGGTTCAGGGCATCGAGGAATTGGTGACCCCGGACCAGGTGTTGCGCGAAATCCCCAGTACGACCGCCGCCGCCCGGGTGGTCTTCGACACCCGCCAGCAGGTTCATCGCATCCTCCATGGGGTGGATGATCGTCTGCTGGTGATCGTGGGGCCCTGCTCGATTCACGATCCCATCGCCGCGCTGGAATACGCCCGGGGGTTGGTTCCCCTGATTCAGCACTGGCAGCAGGAACTGCTCCTCGTGATGCGGGTATATTTCGAGAAACCCCGCACCACGGTGGGTTGGAAGGGGTTGATCAACGATCCCGGACTCGACGGCAGTTTCAAGATCAATGAAGGCTTGCGGGTGGCGCGTCGTCTGCTGTTGGCCATCAACGAGATGGGGGTTCCCGCGGGGACTGAATTTCTGGATTTGATCACCCCTCAGTACCTGGCCGATCTGATCAGTTGGGGCGCCATTGGGGCGCGTACCACGGAAAGTCAGGTGCATCGCGAACTGGCTTCGGGATTGTCCTGTCCTGTGGGGTTCAAGAATGGAACCGACGGAAACCTGCGGATTGCAGTGGATGCCATCCGGGCGGCCCAGCAGCCCCATCATTTCCTGTCGGTGACCAAGGCGGGTCGTTCGGCCATCGTGGCGACGCGAGGCAACGAAGATTGCCACGTGATCCTGCGGGGCGGAAAAGCGCCCAACTATCAGGCGCTCCACGTGGAGGAGGCCGCCAGCCAACTGGCCCAGGGCGGCTTGAGCGCGCGCATCATGATCGATCTCAGTCATGCCAACAGCGCCAAAAATCCGGAGAACCAGGTGCATGTGGGGCACGATGTGGCGTTGCAGTTGCGCCAGGGTGAACAGCGCATCATGGGGGTCATGATCGAGAGTCACCTGCGCTCGGGGCGTCAGGATCTGGTTTCGGGGAAACCCCTGGTCTACGGTCAGAGCATCACCGATGGATGTCTGGCCATGCCGCAGACCGCGCACATCCTGGAAGAGTTGGGGATGGCGGTGCGGGCCCGGCGGGCCCGGGAAGACGAGGAGGAATGAACGATGGAACATGATTTTCACGTTCATGGCGCTCATGAACACGAACTGGAGCACGCGGCCCAGGGGCATGGAGGGACGGTGGCGCTGGCCCAGCAGGTGGCGATTTTTACGGCGATTCTGGCGGCGATCGGGGCCGTGGTCAGTTACCTGGGGGGGAATACGCAGAATGAATCGCTCATGCACAAGAATGAAGCGGTTCTCTACAAAGCCCATGCCAGCGATCAGTGGAGTTTTTATCAGGCCAAGAGCACCAAGGCGCATCTGATGTCCCTGGCGGCCCAGTTGGCTCCGGAAGACCGGCGGCGGGGTTATGCGGCCGATCTGGCGCGTTACGAGACGGAAAAGAAGGAGATCAAGGCGCGGGCCGAGGCTTTTGAGGCACAATCGCGCTACGAGAACGAATTGGCCGACAAGTATTTTCATCCACACCATGCCCTGGCGCTGGCCATGACCTTCATACAAATTGCCATCGCCCTGGCTTCGGTGACTGCGCTGACCCAGCGGCGCTGGCTGCTCTGGCCAGCCGGTGTGGGAGCGTTGGTGGGCTGTGGGCTGGCGGTTTGGGCTTATCTCTGAGGACGGGCGATGAAAACGGTATTTCTGGAATTTGAACAACCCATTGGGGAACTGGAATCCAAAATCGAGGAACTGCGTTTCATGCAGGAAGATTCGGCGGTGGATATCTCCCAGGAAATCGAACGGTTGCAAAAGAAGAGTCAGACCCTGACCAAGGATATCTATGCGGGCCTCAAGGCCTGGCAGGTGGCGCAGGTGGCCCGCCATAGCCAGCGCCCCTATACCCTGGACTACATCGAAGCGTTGTTTACGGGGTTTGAAGAATTGCATGGCGACCGGAGTTTTTCCGATGACCCGGCGATCGTCTGTGGGGTGGCCCGTTTTGGTGAACGCCCGGTCGTGGTGATCGGTCATCAGAAAGGACGCGATACCAAGGACCGCATCTACCGGAATTTCGGGCAGGCGCGCCCGGAAGGTTACCGCAAGGCGCTGCGCCTGATGCGTCTGGCCGAGAAATTCCATCTGCCGATTTTCACCTTTATCGACACGCCCGGCGCTTATCCGGGGATCGGGGCCGAGGAACGGGGGCAGTCGGAGGCCATCGGGCGCAATCTGCTGGAAATGGCGGCCCTGCAAACGCCGATCATCTGCACGGTGATTGGGGAGGGCGGGTCGGGGGGAGCCCTGGCGGTGGGCGTGGGCGACGCCACCTTGATGCTCCAGTACGGAATTTACTCGGTGATCTCTCCGGAGGGCTGTGCCGCCATTCTGTGGAAAACGCCCGAAAAGACCAGCGATGCCGCGGAAGCCCTGGCCATTACCTCCGCGCGCCTGAAATCGCTGGGCCTGGTGGACAAAGTGGTGGCGGAACCGCTCGGGGGGGCGCACCGGGATCCAGTGACCATGATGCAGAACCTGCGTCGTGCGCTGCAGGATACCTTGAAATCCCTGGATGCCCTGACCCTGGATGAATTGCTGGCGCGGCGTCATGATCGCCTCATGGGGTATGGAAAGTTCAAGGAAAACCACTGATCCCCTGTCCCGGCAGGTATCCCGGCAGCTGACCGGATTCCTGCAACCGGGGCAACGTCTGGTGGTGGCCCTGAGCGGCGGACTGGATTCGGTCGTGTTGCTGCATGTGTTGCACGGGCTCCAGTCCGAACTGGGCTTCCGTTTGAGCGCGGTGCATGTCAATCATCGACTTCAATCTGCGGCCAACGACTGGGCGGTATTCTGCGCGCGGTTATGCCGGCAGTGGCAGATCCCCTGCGCGGAATCTGTCGTGACGGTGACCCGGAAGGGGGGGGAAAGCCTGGAGGCGGTGGCCCGTGCCCGGCGTTATGAGGTTTTTGCCCGTCAGTCGGCGGAGTGGGTGGCCCTGGCGCATCATCAGGACGATCAGGCGGAAACCGTATTGCTGCAGTTGCTGCGGGGGGCCGGGTTGCCGGGGCTGCAGGCCATGCCTCAGCAGCGTTTGCTGGGTCCGGATGGACCGTGCCTGGTGCGTCCCCTGCTGGGGGTTCCGCGTGCCGTCCTGCAATCCTACGCCGAGGCACGGGATCTGGACTGGGTCGAGGACCCCTCCAATCGGGATCCCCGTCATGCGCGGAACTTTCTGCGCCAGCGCGTGGGTCCCTTGCTGGATGAGGCTTTTCCGGCCTGGCGGGCCACGTTGAGTCGCAGTGCGCGTCATCTGGCGCAGGCGCAGGCCGTCCTCGATGACCTGTCCGCCCAGGACTGGCAAGAGATTTCCGATGAACGGGGCTTGAAAATCGCGGCATTGCAGCCCTTGACGGAGGCTCGTGCGCTCCATCTCCTGCGCTGGTGGATTCGGCAACAGGGGGCCCCCGCCTGCTCGGAACGGCGTTTGCAGGAGATTTTGCGCCAGGGCAGGGCACGTCCTGACCATCATCCGGAAATTCGCTGGGCCGGTTGGACCCTGGTGCGGCGTCAGGGATACTGGCGGATTTCGCCCCCTGCCGGGCAGGAGTTTTCCTGATCCATCCGGGAGGACGGGCTGCGTTTTCTTTGGGCTCATGATAGAATCGAAAGGTTTTCCCTCTACTTTTTTGGAGTCCCTGTATGTCCCTCGAGAGAACCCTATCCATTTTGAAACCGGATGCCGTTGCCAAGAACGTGATCGGTGAGATTTACACCCGCTTTGAAAAGGCGGGCCTCAAGGTGATAGCGGCCCGCATGGCCTGGCTGTCCCAACGGGAAGCCGAGGGCTTTTATGCCGTCCATCGCGAACGTCCATTTTTCAAGGATCTGGTTTCATTCATGATTTCAGGGCCGGTGATGATCCAGGTACTGGAAGGCGAAAATGCGATCCTCAAGCATCGCGACCTGATGGGCGCCACCGATCCCAAAAAAGCGGCTCCAGGCACGATTCGTGCGGATTTTGCCGAAAGCATCGACGCCAATGCCGTCCATGGTTCTGATGGTGCAGAGACTGCCGCGGTTGAAATCGCTTACTTTTTTCCGGCCGCCCAGATTCATTCCCGTTGATTTGATGAACGATGACCATCAACCTGTTGGGCTTGAACCGCGCTGAGCTTACCCAGTTTCTGACAGGATTGGGGGAGAAGCCTTTTCGCGCCCGGCAGGTGATGCGCTGGATTCATCAGGAAGGCGTGGCAGATTTCGGCCAGATGACCGACCTGTCCAAAACGGCCCGCCAACGTCTGGCAGAACACGCCCATGTGGAGGTGCCCGCCCTGGTTTCCGAGCAGACGGCCGAGGACGGGACGCGCAAGTGGGTTCTCTCTCTGGGCCCCGGGAATGCCATCGAAACGGTTTTCATTCCCGAAGCTCACCGCGGGACGCTGTGCATCTCCTCCCAGGTGGGCTGTGCCCTGGAATGTTCTTTCTGTTCCACCGGGCGGCAAGGGTTCAATCGCAACCTGACGACCGCCGAGATCGTCGGACAGGTCTGGTGGGCCAACCAGGCCCTGGGCGCCAACGAGTCGCATGAACGGGTCATCAGCAACGTCGTTCTGATGGGCATGGGCGAACCCCTGCTCAATTATGACGCGGTGGTGGCGGCCCTGGATATTCTGCTGGACGATTTTGGCTATGGATTGTCGCGGCGCCGTGTGACTCTGTCCACCTCGGGCGTGATTCCTGCCCTGGATCGTTTGAGCGAACGTGCTCCGGTGGCTCTGGCGGTCTCCCTGCACGCCCCCACCGACGAGTTGCGCGACCAACTGGTGCCGATCAACCGGAAATATCCGCTTGCAGTCCTGATGGCGGCTTGTCGGCGTTATCTGAAGGCCGCGCCCCGTGATTTCATCACCTTCGAGTATGTGATGCTGGCTGGGGTCAACGATTCCGACCAGCAGGCACGGCAATTGATCGATTGTGTGCGGGACGTCCCCTGCAAGTTCAACCTGATCCCCTTCAATCCCTTTCCGGGGTCCGGGTATCGACGCTCTGCACCGGAAAGAATCGCCCGTTTTCGTGACCTCCTCATGGCCGCGGGGCTGGTCGTGACGGTGCGCAGGACCCGCGGGGATGAGATCGATGCCGCCTGTGGCCAGCTGGCGGGAAAGGTGGTGGATCGCAGCCGGCGGCACGAAAAACGCGAGGAAGAGCGGATATGAATCAGGAAAGTGGCGGACAGTCCCACGTTGGGCAAAGCCTCACCGCACTGCGCGAGCAGAAGGGGCTCACGCTTCAGGACATGGTGCAGCGCCTGCGTTTTTCTCCGCACCAGTTGCAGTTGCTGGAAGCGGGCGACTACGATGCCTTGCCCGACATCATGTTTGTGCGTGCGCTGGTGCGCGCCTATGCCAGTCAACTGGGAGAATCTCCTGCCGCTCTGCTGGCCCAACTCGAGCGGGAGCGGCAGGATGCACGCCCCCCGCACCTCGTGCCGCTGACTTCCCCGCCTGTTCCGCCCAGGAGACAGCGACCCTGGGGCCGGGAAATTTCGGCTTCCTGGAAACAGGTGCCGCGTGCGTTCCCGGTGGGGGTGCTGCTGATCGTGGTCATCCTGGGCGCAGCCGGCGTGGCGGGTTGGCAAACGGGCGTTTTTTCGGGAAAGAATCCCCTGGAAGCGACCACCGTGGCGCATCCGTCTTCCCTCCGGTCTCCTTTTTCCAATGCCCTTCCTCCCCTGGAATCCACACCCGTCCAGGCAGAACCGGCGCAGCCCCTTCCTGCCGGGAAACTCTCTGAAGAAGACAGGCTGCCCCGGTCGTCCGCTGCTTCCCCCGCGCACCCTGTGCCGCCACAGGGATCGGTGACGGGGCAGCCATGAGCAGCTCCATGCAGGAAGGGATCCAGCGGCGCCATTCCCGTCCGGTTCAGGTCGGGTCCCTGTGGATTGGCGGGGATGCACCCATCGTCGTGCAATCCATGACCAATACTGATACGGCGGATTTCGAGGCGACCCTCCAGCAGATCCAGGCCCTGGCCCAGGCAGGCTCGGAACTGGTGCGGGTGACCGTGAATACGGCAGAAGCCGCCCGCCAGGTTCCTGCGCTGCGCCAGGCCCTCGACCGGACGGGATATGCCGTTCCTCTGGTGGGGGACTTTCACTTCAACGGACACAAACTGTTGAGTGAGTTTCCCGACTGTGCCCGGGCGCTGGCCAAATACCGTATCAATCCCGGCAATGTCGGGCAGGGTTCCCGGCGCGACGAGCAGTTTGCCCGGTTGATCGAACTCGCGCGGACCCATGATAAACCGATCCGGATCGGCGTGAACTGGGGCAGTCTGGACCCCCAGGTCATGGCCCGCTTCATGGATGAAAATGCCCGTCTGGCCGAGCCCCATCCGGTTTCCCGGGTCATGCGCCAGGCGCTGGTGGCTTCGGCACTGGAAAGTGCCGCGCAGGCAGTGGCCTGGGGTTTGGCGCCCGAGCGCATCGTCCTGTCCTGCAAGGTGAGCGGGGTTCAGGATCTGATCGCCGTTTACCGGGATCTGGCCCGGCGCTGTGACTACCCGCTGCACCTCGGTTTGACGGAAGCCGGCCTGGGGAGCAAGGGGATCGTGGCCTCTACGGCGGCTCTGGCCGTGCTGTTGCAAGAAGGGATCGGGGATACCCTGAGGGTATCGCTGACGCCGGAGCCCGGCGGCGACCGCACCCTGGAAGTGCGGGTAGCCCAGGAGATTCTTCAGTCTCAGGGGCTGCGCGCCTTTACGCCTCAGGTGACGGCCTGTCCCGGATGCGGGCGAACCACCAGTACCTATTTCCAGTCCCTGGCCCAACAGATCGAGGCTTACCTGCGCCGTCAAATGCCCCTCTGGCGGGATCGGTATCCGGGCGTGGAGCATCTGCAGGTGGCGGTGATGGGGTGTGTGGTCAATGGTCCTGGCGAAAGCAAGCTGGCCGATATCGGCATCAGCCTTCCCGGCTCGGGCGAGCGTCCGGTGGCCCCCGTCTATGTGGATGGAGAAAAGACCGTAACGCTCAAGGGCGAACGGATTGCAGAAGAGTTTCAGGCGCTGGTGGAGACCTATGTGGCTCGGCGCTACGGAGTGGGTACATGAAAGGTGAACAGTTTCAGGCTGTCCGCGGGATGAACGACGTCATCCCGGGGGTGAGCGAGCAGTGGGCTTTTCTCGAGGAAGAAATTCGCCAGTGGTTGCGTGCTTACGCATATCGGGAGGTCCGGTTCCCCGTGGTGGAACCCACCGGTCTGTTCGTCCGTTCCATCGGGACGGCAACGGATATCGTGGAAAAGGAGATGTACAGTTTCGTGGATTCCCTCAACGGGGAGGCATTGACCTTGCGTCCCGAAGGAACGGCTTCCTGCGCCCGGCTGGTCATCCAGCATCATCTGTTGCACGCCGGACCTCAGCGACTCTGGTACATGGGCCCCATGTTTCGCCATGAACGTCCCCAGAAAGGACGCTACCGGCAGTTTCACCAGTGTGGCGTGGAAGCGATGGGTTTTGCCGGCCCCGAGATGGATGCCGAACTGATTCTCATGACCGCCCGGCTCTGGCAGCGCCTGGGACTGAGCGACGTTTCCCTGCACCTCAATACCATTGGGTCCAGTGCCACCCGGGCGCGTTACCGTACGCGCCTGCAGACCTATTTTTCGGCCCACGCGGATCGTCTGGACGAGGACTCGCGGCGACGCCTCGCCACCAATCCCTTGCGTATCCTGGACAGCAAGAATCCGGCCATGACCGAGCTGATCGAGAATGCCCCCCGACTGATGGATGATCTGGATGAGGAATCCCGCGTTCATTTCGAGACCTTGCAAGGGCTGTTGCAGCAGAATGGCGTGGCGTATCGAATCGATCCGCGCCTGGTGCGCGGGTTGGACTATTACAATGCCACGGTGTTTGAATGGATGACTCCCCTGCTGGGGGCTCAGAGCACCATCTGCGGCGGGGGACGGTACGACGGGCTGCTGGAGCAGTTGGGCGGGAAACCTGCCCCGGCCTGTGGTTTTGCCCTTGGAATGGAGCGGCTCCTGGCTTTACTGGAACAGCAACCGCACTGGGCGCAGCGATTCGGCGTTCATCCCGGGGTGTATGTCATGCACCAGCGGCAGGAAGCCTGGGCCCTGCGCGTGGCCGAGACGCTGCGTTCCTCCGGGTTGGACGTGCACTTTCATGCGGGCGGAGGAAATTTCAAGTCCCAGATCAAGCGTGCCGACGCCAGTGGTGCGGGGTGGGCCATCATTCTGGGCGAAGAGGAGGCGGCGCACCAGAAGGTTTCGCTCAAGCCGTTGCGTGGTCAGGGTGCCCAGTCGACACTGGATGTCATGGAAGCGATCCAACAAATCAAGTCAAGTGAGTGAATCCATGTACGATCTCGAAGAACAGGAACAAATCGATTCCCTGAAAGCCTGGTGGCGCCAGTATGGCAGGTGGGTGATGGTGGGGACGGCGGCAGCCCTGCTGGGGGTCGGCGGATACAACGGCTGGCTCTGGTACGGACACCGTCAGGACAAGGAAGCCGGACGCGCCTTTGAAGCCATACGGGTGGCTGCCCGCACGGGAGCGGTGACGCCCACTCTGGGGGCTGCCCGCGCCTTGCAGTCTCAGCAGCCCGACAGCGCCCTGGCCACCCGGGGCGCCCTGATTGCCGCGGCGATCTGCCATGCCCAGGGCAAGGACGGTGACGCCCAGGGCGAACTGGAGTGGGTCGTTCAGCATTCCCGGGAACCGGCCCTGGTTGATCTTGCGCGCTTGCGCCTGGCGGGGCTGCTGGCGGATCAGAAAAAGTTCGAGCCGGCCCTGCGCTTGCTGGACGATAACCATACGCCGGATTTTGCGGCCCTGACCCTGGATCTGCGCGGCGATATCCTGTTGGCCCTGAACCGGTTGCCCGAGGCTCGCGCGGCCTATCGGAGCGCCATGGAGAAAGCGCAGCCGATGGATGCGTTGCATCAGTTGGCGCAAAACAAGTGGGAAGCCCTGGGAGGGGGACGATGAAGAAAATTCGATGGCTGGGCATTGCCCTGGCCGCCCTGGCTGCGGGATGTGCCGACAAGTTGCCGATCGCCCCCATGCCGCCGCTGAAACCCACGGTGGCCGTGGAGGTCGACTGGAACCTTTCCCTGGGTAAAACGGAGGAAGGCTTTCTGGTGCCCCTCCTGCACGATCACATGCTCTATGTGGCCGGTGAGAAGGGCGAACTGAGGGCAGTGGACCCGGAGAACGGGAAGACCCTGTGGGACCTGCAGACCGGCGAATCTTTTGCGGCGGGGATCGGCGTGGGAGAGCATGAGATCCTGCTGGGCAACAAGAAAGGCGAAGTGCTGGCCTGGTTGCCGACGGGACAGTTTTTGTGGCGCACGTCCATCGACAGTGAACTGCTGGCTGCGCCTCAGGGTGCCGATGGCATGGTGGTGGTGCGGACGGCGGAGGGCAAGGTGATGGGGCTGAGTGAAGCGGAAGGCAAGGTCCTGTGGACGCAGGCGCGTCCCATGCCGGCCCTGGTGTTGCGGGGGGTGGGCGGGATGACTCTGGGGCATGGCGTGGCGCTGGTCAGCATGCCGGGGGGGAAACTGATGTCCCTGAACCTGTCCGATGGCGCCATCCAGTGGGAATCGCTGGTTTCTGCGCCGCATGGGGCAACGGAGCTGGAACGGATGAATGATGTGCTGGGCGATCCCCTGGTGGGCGATGGCATGGTGTGTACGGCCAGTTATCAGGGACGGGCCGCGTGCCTGGATGGCGAACATGGTCAGTTGGTCTGGTCCCGTGATGTGGATGCCCTGGGCCCGGTGGTCGAAGCGGGTTCCCAGCTGGTACTGACCACGGCCAAATCCGATGTCATGGCGCTGGACCGAAGTTCTGGAGGGGTGATGTGGAAAATGAGTGATCTCGAGGGACGTTATCTGTCTCCGCCCACCGTGACGGCTTCCTATGTCGTGCTGGGCGATGCGGAAGGCGTGGTGCATTTCATCAACCGGGAGAACGGCACCGAGGTGGGACGAATCGCCCTGGGCAAGGACCCCATCGTTCAGGCTCCCGTTTACCTGGGGAATGAACGGGTACTGGTGACGAATCGGACAGGTAAAATGTTTGCGTTGACAGCTCATGCCATCCATTGAATTTCACCCCCTGACCACCGTGGTGATCGTGGGACGGCCCAATGTGGGCAAGTCCACCCTGTTCAATCGTCTGACCCGCAGTCGGGACGCCCTGGTGGCGGATCTGCCGGGTCTGACCCGGGATCGTCACTATGGGCGTGCCGTCTGGGAAGGACTGCCCTATCTGGTCATCGATACCGGTGGCTTCGAGCCCGTGGCGAAGGATGGCATCCTGCGCGAAATGGCCCGCCAGACGGAGCAGGCGCTGGATGAGGCGGATCGGGTCATTTTCCTGACCGACGGGCGGAGCGGCCTCACTCCTGGGGACCGCACCATTGCCGAACGCCTGCGTCAGAGGGGGAAACGGGTGACCCTGGCGGTGAACAAGGTGGAAGGCATGGCGCGCGCCGTTGTGACCGCCGAATTCCATGAACTGGGGTTGGGCGATCCCCTGGCCATCTCCTCTTCCCACGGTGAAGGGATCGGGGATCTGATGGATGAAGTCCTGGGCGGGATTCCGGTCCCCGATCCCTCTGCCCCTTCTTCCGAGGAACGTCCCGATCGCCCGCGAATCGCCATCGTGGGGCGTCCCAATGTGGGGAAATCCACGCTCGTCAACCGGTTGCTGGGCGAGGAGAGAGTCATTGCCTTTGACCAGCCGGGAACGACGCGGGACAGCATCGAGGTGGATTTTGAAGAAAATGGACGCCTTTATACCCTGATCGATACGGCAGGATTGCGGCGCCGGGGCAAGGTCTTCGAGGCGGTGGAAAAGTTTTCCGTATTCAAGACCATGCAGTCCATCGAGGAAGCCAACGTCGTGGTTCTGACGCTGGATGCGCGCCAGGACATCTCGGACCAGGATGCGCACATTGCGGGACATGTGCTGACCACAGGGCGGGCGGTAGTACTGGCGGTAAACAAATGGGAGGGACTGGATGCCCATCGGCGCGACAGGTTGCGCCAGGATATTGCGCGCAAATTGGGTTTCCTTGATTTTGCCCATCATCTGTACATTTCTGCGCTGGATGGGATGGGAGTCAATGGCTTGTTGCCTGCGGTGGATGCCGCCTATCAGGCCGCCATGGCCCGTTTGCCCACGCCGCGCCTGACCCGCACGCTCATGGCCGCAGTGCAGAAGCACCAACCTGCCAAGGCAGGGCCGTTTCGTCCGAAACTGCGTTATGCCCACCAGGGGGGGCATAATCCACCCATCGTGGTAATCCATGGATCTGCAGTTGCCCATATCCAGGATAACTATCGTCGTTACCTGGAAAATACTTTTCGGGAAGCCTTTGAATTGCGTGGGACCCCATTGCGGGTCGAGTTTCGGCAGGGAAGTAACCCCTTTGCGGACCGCAAACCCAAGCCCCTGACCGAATCCGAGGAAAACAGCCTGCGCCGTCAACGGCGGCGAGGGCGTAAATTGTTTGGGAAACGTTGAAATGAAAGGAACAAAACCGTGATCACCGTAAAACTGCCTGATGGTTCCCATCGTACCTACCCGGCCCCCCTGACCGTGGCCGATGTGGCCAAAAGTATCGGGTCGGGACTGGCCAAGGCCGCCCTGGCCGGCAAGGTGGACGGACGTCTGGTGGATACCTCGACCCTGATCGAACAGGACGTCACCCTGGCATTGGTGACGGCCAAAGATCCGGAGGGAGTGGAGATCCTGCGTCATTCCACCGCCCACCTGCTGGCGCACGCCGTCAAGGAACTTTATCCTGAAGCGCAGGTGACCATCGGTCCGGTGATCGAGAACGGTTTTTATTACGATTTCTCCTATCTGCGTCCTTTCACGCCGGAGGATCTCGAACGCATCGAAAAGCGCATGGAAGAGATCGTGCGCCGGGATCTGCCCGTACAACGGGAACTAATGGCGCGGGCCGAGGCGGTCCGGTTTTTTGAGGGACTGGGAGAGAAATACAAGGCAGAGATCATCGCAGCCATTCCCACGGATGAGCCCATTTCCCTCTACCGGCAGGACAATTTCGTGGATTTGTGTCGCGGTCCCCATGTGCCTTCCACGGGCAAACTCAAGGTGTTCAAGTTGACCCGTGTGGCCGGTGCGTACTGGCGGGGAGATGCGAAGAACGAAATGCTGACCCGGGTGTACGGAACGGCCTGGGCCACCCGTGAGGACCAGGAGACCTATCTGCACCGCCTGGAGGAAGCCGAACGACGGGATCATCGGCGTCTGGGACGGGAACTGGACCTGTTTCACCTGCAGGAGGAGGCGCCGGGAATGATTTTCTGGCATCCCAAGGGATGGGCCCTGTGGCAGGAGATCGAGCAGTACATGCGTCGCATCTATCGGGAGAATGGCTATCAGGAGGTGCGTTGCCCGCAGATCCTGGATCGGGGTCTATGGGAGAAATCGGGACATTGGGGGCATTTTCACCAGAACATGTTCACCACCCTGTCGGAAGAACGGGAATTTGCCATCAAGCCGATGAATTGTCCGGGGCATGTTCAGATCTTCAACCAGGGGGTGCGCAGTTACCGGGAATTGCCGGTCCGTTACGGGGAATTCGGCTCCTGCCACCGCAATGAGCCTTCCGGCGCCCTGCATGGGGTTATGCGGGTGCGCGGTTTTACCCAGGATGACGGACATATTTTTTGCACCGAGGACCAGATACTGGAAGAAGTATCGGCCTTCATCCGTTTATTGCGACGGGTCTATGCAGATTTCGGATTCAACGAAATCCAGTACAAACTGGCGACCCGACCCACTTCGCGCGTCGGTTCCGAAGCTATCTGGGACAAGGCGGAAGAGGCGCTGCGCACTGCGCTGGAGCATAACGCCGTGGATTTTCAGACCCTGGTCGGAGAAGGGGCCTTCTATGGCCCGAAGATCGAATTTCACCTGTGCGACAGTCTGGGACGCACTTGGCAGTGCGGCACCATCCAGGCGGATTTTTCCATGCCGGAACGGTTGGGCGCGACTTTCGTGGCGGCCGACAACAGCCGTCAGACCCCCGTCATGCTGCATCGCGCCATCCTGGGTTCCCTGGAACGGTTCATCGGAATTCTGATCGAGCACTATGCGGGGGCCCTGCCCCTGTGGCTGTCGCCCGTACAGGTCGTGGTGGCAAATATCAGCGAAGCCCAGCGCGATGCAGTGGAAAAGGTGGCACAACAGCTGCGTGAGGAAGGGTTGCGCGTGGAGACGGACTTGCGTAATGAGAAAATCAGTTATAAAATACGCACGCACAGTTTACAGAAGGTCCCTTATCAACTGGTGATGGGTGACCGGGAGGCTGTATCTGGTCAGGCGTCGGTGCGTTTACGGGGCGGAAAGGACCTGGGCGCGCAGCCTGTGGAGGTCGTCGTGTCCCGCATGAAGGCTGAAATTCTGGCCAGGAGCGAACTCACTGACTGAAGTCGAAGGTTTCGGGATCAAGATCGGGTCGGGTCTTGATCAGTTATTGTTTTTTAGGAGAAATGGCGATCGCTCAGGATAAGGAAGTCCGGATCAACGGGGAAATCACCGTCGCAGAAGTGCGGTTGGTGGGGATAGATGGAGAACAATTGGGGATCATGCGTCTGAATGACGCGTTGCGTCAGGCTGAAGAAGCCGACGTCGATCTGGTGGAAATTGCCCCGACGGCAAGCCCACCGGTCTGTCGCCTGATGGACTTTGGCAAGTTCAAGTATCGGGAAAGCAAGCGACAACACGAAGCCAAGGTCAAACAGAAGCAGATCCAAGTCAAGGAAATCAAGTTCCGTCCCGGTACCGATGATGGGGATTACGCCATCAAGGTGCGCAACCTGATCCGCTTTTTGTCCGAAGGGGATAAAACCAAGGTCACCTTGCGGTTTCGCGGCCGCGAGATGACGCATCAGGAATTGGGCTACAACCTGCTCAAGCGGGTGGAAGCCGACCTGATGGCCTATGGGGTCGTCGAGCAGTTTCCCAAGATGGAAGGGCGTCAGATGGTGATGGTGCTGGCCCCACGCAAGAAGGTTGAAGTGGCCGCCAAGACAGGCAAGGAAAATAAAGTCGGAGCTACGTCGACGGCAGTAGATGCGTAGCAAGCAGTGCCCACAAGGCGCGGCGGGTCGTCAAGCATCAGGCGCGTAGCCTGTTCACCCGACGCGGATTACGATAACGATTGGAGCCTTCCATGCCCAAGATGAAAACCAAAAGCGGAGCCGCAAAACGTTTCCGCGTGCGAGGGAGTGGCAGTGTCAAGCGCTCTCAGGCATTCAAACGCCATATCCTGACCAAGAAAACCACCAAGACCAAGCGTCAATTGCGTGGGACGGCAGAAATTCATTCCACCAACATGGGCTCGGTCAAGGCCATGTTGCCCTACGCCTAAGGAGAACCGTCCATGCCACGAGTTAAACGGGGAGTAACGGCCCACGCACGTCACAAGAAGATTCTGGATCTGGCCAAGGGGTACCGCGGCCGGCGCAAGAATGTCTATCGGATCGCCAAGGAAGCGGTGATGAAGGCCGGCCAGTATGCCTACCGGGATCGCCGGCGTCGCAAGCGCGATTTCCGTGTTTTGTGGATTGCCCGGATCAATGCGGCAGCACGGGAATGCGGCATGACCTACAGCGTGTTCATGAATGGCCTGAAAAAAGCCAGTATCGAGATCGATCGCAAGGTGTTGGCCGATCTGGCGGTTTTCGACAAGCCTGCCTTTGGGCAAATGGTGGAAACGGCTCGTACCGTTTTGTCTGCCTGACGTTGAATCCAACCCCCGGGGTCCCCCCGGGGGTTTTTCTATTCCGGGATCGTTCATGCAAGTTTTGATGTCTTTGCAGGAAGAGGCATTGGCCCTTTTTGCCCGTCTCGACTCCCCCCATGCGCTGGAAGAAGCCAAGGCCCGTTATCTGGGTAAAACCGGCGTGTTGACGGAACGCCTCAAGGGATTGGGCGCGCTTCCCCACGAAGAGCGCAAGTCTGCGGGGGCCGCGATCAATCAGGTCAAAGGTGTTCTGGAAAAGGCGTTGCAGCAGCGTCGTGAGGCGTTGGTCCTGGCTCAGCAGGAACGGGAGTTGCGCGCTTCGGCCCTGGATGTGACGTTGCCGGGGCGCCTCCACGGGAGGGGGGCAACGCATCCGGTGACCCGTACCCTGGAGCGCATCGAAACTCTGTTTCGAAGCCTCGGCTTCGAGGTGGCGGAGGGGCCGGAAGTCGAAAGCGATGACTATAATTTTACCGCGCTCAATATTCCTGCCGATCATCCGGCGCGGGCCATGCACGATACCTTCTACCTGGCGCCGGGGGTGGTGTTGCGGACCCACACTTCTCCCGTCCAGGTCCGTTATCTGGAATCCCATGCGCTGCCGGTTCGCATCATTGCGCCGGGACGCGTGTTTCGCTGTGATTCCGATGTGACTCATACCCCCATGTTTCATCAGGTGGAGGGGCTCTGGGTTGCGGAAGAAGGGGTTTCCCTGGCGGCCCTCAAAGGATTGCTGAGCGAGTTCATGCGCCACTTCTTCGAACAGGAAGAATTGCCGACCCGTTTTCGTCCCTCGTTTTTTCCCTTTACCGAACCCTCTGCTGAAATGGATATCGGCTGCGTCATCTGTCAGGGGAACGGGTGCCGGGTATGTAGCCATACGGGGTGGCTGGAAGTGCTGGGGTGCGGATTGGTTCACCCCAATGTCCTGGAACCCCTGGGGATCGACAGTGAGCGGTATGTGGGACTGGCCTTTGGCCTGGGCGTCGAACGCCTGGCCATGATCCGGTACGGGGTGGATGACTTGCGTACTTTCTACGAGAACGACCTGCGTTTTCTGAAGCATTTTCAATAGGAGGAGCGCGGTGAAATTTTCCGAAGCATGGCTGAGAACCTGGGTGGATCCAGAACTTGACGCGGCCGGGTTGGCTCATGTTCTGACCATGGGTGGGCTGGAAGTGGAAGCCCTAAGTCCCTCTGCGCCGCCCTTCGACCAGGTGGTGGTCGGTCAGGTTCTGAGCGTGGAAAAACATCCTCAGGCCGATCGTCTGAATTGCCTGATGGTGGACGTGGGAACGGCAGAACCTCTGCCCATCGTCTGCGGCGCACCCAATGTGGCGGTGGGGATGAAAGCCCCTTGCGCCCTGGTGGGCGCAGTCCTTCCCGGTGGGCTCGCCATCCGGGCGGCCAGGGTAAGGGGCATCGAATCGCAGGGCATGATGTGTTCGGCCCGGGAATTGGGATTGAGCGAAGAAAGCGAGGGATTGCTTGTGCTCGGTGCACAGGCCCCGGTGGGGCAATCCGTTCGGGCCTGGCTGGACCTGGATGACCAGCAGTTTACCCTCAAACTGACGCCCAACCGGGCAGACTGTTTGAGTTTGCGCGGCGTGGCCCGCGAAGTGGCGGCGCTGACCCGGTGTCCGCTCCAGCTCCCGGATTTTGCCTCCAAGGCGTCGAATCCCGAATTCGGTGCGCGCGTGGTCCGGATCGAGGCAAGCGATGGATGTGCGCGCTATGGCGGACGTCGGATCCGTCTCGAACGGCCCGATCAACCCACCCCGGACTGGATGGTGCGCCGCCTGGAACGTGCTGGCCTGCGGGCCAAAGCATTGGTGGTGGATGTGACCAACTACGTCATGCTGGAATTGGGGCAGCCCCTTCACGCCTTCGCCGATGCCGCACTGACCGGAAACCTGAGCGTGCGTTGGGCGCGGGAAGGGGAATCCCTCACCGTGCTTTCTGGCCAAACGCTTGCACTGACCGGGGATCTGTTGGTGGTGGCCGATGAAACGGGCCCCCAGGCCCTGGCCGGCCTGATGGGGGGACAGCATTCCGCGGTCTCTGCGCAAACCCGGGACATCTTTCTCGAGGCGGCCTGGTTTTCTCCCGTGGCATTGGCAGGGCGCGCCCGTCGTCTGGGGCTGGCATCGGAGGCTGCCTTCCGGTTTGAGCGGGGGGTGGATGCCAGTCTGACTCTGGAAGCCCTGGAACGGGCCACTCAACTGTTGTTGGACTGTGCGGGGGGAGAAGCGGGACCTGTTCTCGATCTCGTCCACCCTGAAAAATTGCCGCAGCGTCTCCCGGTGCGGGTTCGTTCTAACCGAGTGCGCCGTTTGTTGGGCTTTGAGGTCGCGGCGGACACGATGCGACAAATTCTGACCCGGTTGGGGGTTTGCCTGGAAGGGGACGGTGAAGACTGGACCGCCACGGCCCCCACCTGGCGCGTGGACCTGGAACGGGAAGTGGATTATGTGGAAGAAATTGCCCGTTGTGTGGGCTATGACCAGATTCCGATGCAGGTGCCCAAGGCGCCCCTGAGGGCGCTCCACTTGCCGGAACGGCAGCGCTCCCGACAAGCGGTCGCCCAGCGTTTGCAGGCGCGCGGATTTCAGGAGGTGATTACCTACAGTTTCGTTTCTGCGGAAGGGGAGCGGCATCTGGCCATGCAACCTTCGCCTCTCGAGTTGATCAACCCCCTGTCGCAGGATTTGGCTGTCCTGCGTTCCACCTTGTCGGTGGGTCTGATGGAAACCCTGGGGTTCAACCTCAAACGCAAACAGGAACAGGTACGGATTTTTGAGTGGGGGCGGTGTTTTCTGCCGGCACCGGATGCGGACGGACTTTGCGCCCAGCCCTTGCGGTTGGGGGGCTTGTGGTACGGTACTCGTTTCCCCGAACAGTGGGGGATCAAGAGCGAACCCGCCGATTTTTTCGATCTCAAGGGGGTCGTGGAAGAACTTCTGCCGCCTGGCGCAAGTTTCGTTTCGATCCAGCATCCGGCCCTGCATCCTGGGCGTTCCGCCGAGGTTCGGTGGAATGGGCAAAGTATCGGCTGGGTGGGGGAGTTGCACCCCCGTTTGGGCCCCGCCTATGACCTCTCCCGCATGCCTTTGTTGTTTGAGTTAGAATGGGCTCCTCTGGCACTGGAAGCGTGGCCCGAGTATCGTCCTACGCCGCGTTTTCAGCCTGTACGGCGCGATCTGGCCCTGGTGGTGGAAAAGGATGTTCCGGCCACGGCTGTATTGGATGCCCTGCGTTCAGCGGCCCCGGAAAATGTGGACAGCGTCTTGTTGTTCGACGTTTATCAAGGGGCTGGCGTGGAGGAAGGCAAGAAAAGTTTGGCGTTTTGTGTGAAGATCCAGGACACGGAACGTTCTTCCACGGAGGGAGAATTGGAGCAGATTTGCCAGGAATTGATACGGATCGCAGAACACCGTTTCGGTGCGGTCTTGAGATAGGGAGAAAGGTATGACGTTGACCAAGGCGGAACTCGCAGAACAGTTGTTTGAGCGGGTGGGTTTGAACAAACGGGAAGCCAAAGCGTTTGTAGAATCTTTTTTCGAAGAAATCCGTCTCTCGCTGGAGGCAGGGGAGGAAGTGAAACTTTCGGGTTTCGGCAACTTTCAGGTACGCTCCAAACCTCAAAGACCGGGACGCAATCCCAAGACGGGCGAGGAGATTCCGATCACTGCGCGGCGCGTGGTGACTTTTCACGCCAGCCAGAAGTTGAAGTCCATGGTAGAGGAACGCCGTGGTAAGGCTTCAGCGCGCTGAACGCGATCTTCCACCCATCCCTCCCAAGCATTACTTCACGATCGGGGAGGTGAGCCAGTTATGCGACATCAAACCGCATGTCCTGCGTTACTGGGAGCAGGAGTTCCTGCAACTCCGCCAGGTCAAGCGGCGGGGCAACCGCCGCTATTATCAGCCCCGTGAAGTGGAGCTGATCCGGCATATCCGCTCTCTGCTCTATGAACGGGGCTTTACCATCACCGGTGCGCGTCACGAATTATCCCATACGGGGAAAGAGAGACGGCGGTCGGCTTCCGATTTCACGGAAGGACAGACCGCGCCCACTGGGGAAATGATCGCTGCCCAGGATCTTCCTGCCGAACCGACCCTGAGTGCCCCCCCTTCTCCTCATGAGAGAACCATGAACGAAGCCCTGCGTGCGGAATTAAACGAAATCCTCCTTCTCCTTTCGCGCTGACTGTGTCATAATAACGAACTCGGGGCGTAGCGCAGCCTGGTAGCGTACCTGCATGGGGTGCAGGTGGTCGGAGGTTCGAATCCTCTCGCCCCGACCAGGATTCTGATGTGACATCTGATGTCGCTTTGCCGTTACACCGGGTGTTTTACACCCCCCCCTCCCCCCACTCTCTCTCCCAAATAAAGTTGACTGATTCCGTAGCACCGGGACAACTGTCCTGAAGTTCGTCACGCAGGTGCAGTTTCGCCATGGCTGTGTTCGCCAGCGTACGGAAAGTTTGAACATGAAGGTGAATGATGACGACTGGGTTTTTAGCAACTCTTGTCAGGAGCACATCATGAACAAAAATCAAGTCAAAGAAACCACTGTGGGTACCAAGTTTGCCGGGGCGCTTATCCTGGTGGCACTCCTCGCCCCCGTTCTTTCCCATGCGGAAGATAGTTCCACCGATAGCGCCGGTCAATACCTGGATGATGCGACCATCACCACCAAAGTGAAAGCAAGTTTTGCCGAGGACAAGGGGATAAAGGGGCGAGACATCAGTGTTCGCACCGATCACGGCGTTGTCGACCTGACTGGAACCGTCGGTAGCAAGAAGCAGTCTGACCGGGCTACGGAACTTGCGACACACGTAAAATCGGTGAAGGCAGTGCACAATAATTTGAAAGTTGACTCGAATTAAGGTTTGCTCGAGTGCCAATGAACCTTCTCGTGGCATCCGTTCCAAAGGCCTGCATGCTGACGGATCTCGATGTTTATTTGTTTAAGCAAGGCGATCATTTTCGCTTATACGAAAAACTCGGTTCGCACTGTATTACTCTTGAAGGCGTAAAAGGGACCTGGTTCGCCGTATGGGCGCCGAATGCGGTGAGTGTCTCGGTGATCGGTGGGTTCAATCATTGGGATGCAACCATCGATGCGCTACGTCTGCGTGACGATGGATCGGGGATTTGGGAAGGGTTCATTGCGGATGTCGCGGTCGGGGCAACGTATAAGTACCGCATCGTTTCCCGCGATGGGAAAATAGCCGACAAGGGCGATCCCTTTGCCTTTTACTGGGAAATACCGCCGTTAACCGCTTCCCGCGTCTGGGCATTGGATTACGTCTGGAATGACGCTGACTGGATGAGGGTGCGTGGCGAGAAAAACCGGTTGAACGCGCCTTGTTCCATTTACGAAGTACATCTGGGTTCCTGGCGGCGTATTCCTGAAGAGGGCAATCGTTCTCTCACGTACCGTGAGATGGCGGAGTGGTTGCCGCGTTATCTGGTCGAATTGAATTTTACTCATGTCGAATTCATGCCGGTGACAGAACATCCTTTTTATGGTTCCTGGGGCTACGAGACCATCGGTTATTTTGCCCCGACGGCACGTTATGGCGCGCCGGAGGATTTCATGTTTCTGGTGGATGCCCTGCATCAGCAGGGCATCGGCGTGATTCTGGACTGGGTGCCTGCGCATTTTCCTGCCGACGCTCATGGCCTCGGTCATTTTGATGGGACCTTTCTGTACGAGCATGCTGATCCGCGCCAAGGCTATCAACCGGACTGGCATAGTTCGTTGTTCAATTATGGCCGAAATGAGGTGCGTGCATTTCTGACCAGCAGTGCTCTGTTCTGGCTTGATCAATATCATATTGATGGACTGCGCATCGATGCGGTGACCTCGATGCTTTATCTGGATTATGGTCGCAAGGAAGGGGAGTGGATTCCTAACCGCAATGGTGGGCGGGAAAATCTGGAAGCGGTCACTTTCTTGCGCACCCTGAATGATGCGATTTATCGGGATTATCCAGATACTCAGACTTTTGCCGAGGAATCGACGGCCTGGCCCATGGTCTCTCGTCCCGCCAATTTTGGTGGTCTGGGTTTTGGTCTGAAGTGGAATATGGGTTGGATGCATGACACGCTGGGATATTTCTCGGAAAATCCGATCAATCGAAAATACCACCATACACAGATTATTTTTAGCATTTGGTATGCGTTTTCAGAGAACTTTGTTCTACCTTTGTCCCATGACGAAGTGGTCTATGGCAAAGGTTCACTGATCGGGAAAATGTCCTGCGATGAATGGCAGCAGTTTGCCAATGTACGCCTGTTGTACGGTTATATGTGGGGGCATCCGGGCAAAAAACTATTGTTCATGGGCTGCGAATTTGGACAGAAAGGCGAGTGGCAGCACGAAGAAAGTCTGGACTGGTCTGTACTGCAATATCCGTTGCACGCCGGATTGCGACGCTGGGTCGAAGATCTCAACCGTTTTTACCGCAGTGAAGCAGCACTTTATCAGCAAGATTTCAGCCGTGAGGGTTTTCAATGGATAGACTGTAATGGCGCGGAAAAAAGTGTGGTGAGTTTTGTGCGTCGTGGCTATAGCGCGGACGATGTGCTGCTGGTGGTCTGCAATTTTACCCCCGTCATCCGCGAAAATTATCTTGTCGGAGTGCCCAGCGGCGGTTACTGGCACGAAGTACTCAACAGCGACAGTGAACTCTATGGTGGCAGCAGCGTGGGAAATCTGGGCGGGGTAGAAGCCGGTCCCGTCTCTGCAGGTGAAATGTATCATTCGCTGATGCTGCGTTTGCCCCCCTTGGCCGTTCTGTTCTTCAAACCTGGGGATGGGCCATGACGGACAGACTCAAACTCGATGGCAGACGGCGTGTGATCATCGAAAACGTACAACCGGAAATCGAGTCCGGGCGCTTTCCAATCAAGCGGGTCCTGGGCCAGGATGTGGTGGTACAGGTCGATGCCTTCACCGACAGTCACGATGTTTTGAACTGTATGTTGCGCTACCGGCACAGCACGAAGTCTGACTGGCATGAGGTGATTATGTGTCCGCTGGGCGATGATCGTTGGCACGCATCGTTCCTGCTCGAGGAACTTGGTCAATATGTCTACACCATAACCGCCTGGATCGATCATTTTTTTTCCTGGCGAAATGACTTTGTGCATCGCAATGATGCCCAGGATATCGTCCAGACTCTTGGGGTTGGGGCGAAGTGGGTGGAAGAGGCCGCGGCGCGTGCCCAAGGTAAAGACCAGGTGCAACTCCAACAGTTTGCCAAGAAAATGCGGACAGCCCGAGCGGATTCAGGCGCCATGCTGGCTCGTTCCGAAGCTTTGGCAAGTTTGATGCAGCAATATTCCGACCGAAGCCTGGCATCGGATTATCCTTATCTGCTCGGCGTATGGTCCGAGCCAGTAAAAGCACAATACAGTACATGGTATGAATTTTTCCCTCGTTCCTGTGTCAGTGATGACATGGAGCACGGGAGTTTCGCTGAATGTCAGAAGCGGTTGCCCTATATCTCGGGCATGGGGTTTGATGTGCTGTATTTACCCCCCATTCATCCGATCGGCTTGACCAAACGAAAGGGCTCAAATAATACGCTGGGAGCCAGTGATACGGATGTGGGCAGTCCGTGGGCAATCGGTGCGGCGGAGGGCGGTCATAAATCGATTCATCCGCAACTTGGCACATTGGACGATTTTCAGCAGTTGGTGACGAAAGCGCGGGAACTGGGTATGGATATTGCGCTGGACATCGCCTTTCAGTGTTCCCCTGATCACCCTTATGTGCAGGCGCATCCAGAATGGTTCTGCCATCGAGCGGATGGCAGTATCCAGTATGCCGAAAACCCGCCCAAAAAATACGAAGACATTGTTCCGTTTGATTTTGAAACCGATACCTGGCATGAGTTATGGCAGGAACTTCTGGATGTGGTTCTATTCTGGATCAGGCAAGGGATTTGCCTATTCCGGGTCGATAATCCACACACCAAACCGCTCCCGTTCTGGGAGTGGCTGATCGGCGAAGTCAAACGCGTACACCCCGAAACGATTTTCCTGGCGGAAGCGTTTACCCGACCAAAAATTGCTTACCGTCTGGCCAAGGCAGGATTCAGCCAATCCTATACTTATTTCATCTGGCGCAATTCGAAACGAGAACTTGAGACGTATTTCACCAAACTTACCCAAACTGAAGTACGTGAATATTTTCGACCGAATCTATGGCCAAATTCACCCGACATCCTGGCCGAATATTTGCAGTTCGGTGGTCGCCCGGCGTTTATGCTGCGTCTGGTGCTTGCCGCCACGCTGGGCGCGAATTATGGCATCTACGGTCCCGCCTACGAGTTGATGGAAGCCTCGCCCCGCGTCGCAGGCGGAGAAGAATACCTTGATTCAGAAAAATACCAGGTGCGGCGCTGGAAACTTGATCGTGCAGACAGCCTGAGGGATTTTATCGCGCGGGTGAACCGCATCCGCAGGGAAAACGCGGCATTGCAACAAGATCATGCGCTGCAATTTTTTGATGTGAATAATGACAACCTGATTTGTTACGCAAAAACCACACCGGATCATACTGAAATCATTCTGGTGGTCGTCAATCTGGATCCGCATCATACCCAATCCGGTTGGGTGACATTGCCGCTGGATACGCTTGGGTTGGATGCGGATCGTTCTTATCAGGTTCAGGATCTGCTGACGGCAGCGTGTTTCTTGTGGAGTGGGGCGATCAACTACGTTGAAATCAATCCTCAGGTGGCCCCTGCACATATTTTCAAATTGCGTCGGCGCGTACGCACGGAACACGACTTTGACTACTTTCTGTAGGAAGTAACCATGAACAAAACCAAGGTGAATGAACCCTCCCTACCCGTGGACAACGCGTCATGGATGGAAGACCCGCTCTGGTATAAGGATGCCGTTATTTACGAACTGCACATCAAGGCTTTTTTTGACAGCGACAATAATGGGGTGGGAGATTTTGTCGGGTTGATTCAGAAACTCGATTATATTCAGGATCTTGGGGTGAATACACTCTGGTTGTTACCTTTTTATCCTTCGCCCATGCGCGATGATGGGTATGACATATCCGACTATCGCAATATCCATCCCATGTACGGCACCATGGCCAATTTCAGGCAGTTTGTGAAGGAAGCACACCGACGCAGCCTCAAGGTCATCACGGAATTGGTCATCAATCACACTTCCGATCAGCACCCCTGGTTTCAAGTTGCCCGTCGGGCACCCGCCGGGTCGAGCAAGCGGGATTTTTACGTGTGGAGCGATACGGATCAGAAATTTCCAGAGACGCGCATCATCTTCAATGATACCGAGAAGTCCAACTGGGCCTGGGATGATGAGGCACAAGCCTATTACTGGCATCGCTTCTTTCACCACCAACCAGACCTGAATTTCAATAATCCTCTGGTGGTGAAAGAAGTCATCAAACTGATGCGTTTCTGGCTGGATCTGGGTGTGGATGGCTTGCGTCTGGATGCAATTCCCTATCTGTGTGTACAGGAGGGAACGCAAAACGAAAATTTGCCAGGTACGCACGCCGTGATCAAACAAATGCGTAAGGTACTCGATGCGCATTACACCAACCGAGTTTTTCTCGCCGAAGTCAATCAGTGGCCGGAAGATGTACGAGACTACTTCAGTGACGGTGATGAATGTCACATGGCTTACCATTTTCCTCTCATGCCGCGAATGTACATCGCCATCGCTCAGGAGGACCGTCACCCCATCGTCGATATCATCCGGCAAAGTCCGAATATTCCGGAAACCTGTCAATGGACCATTTTTCTTCGGAATCATGACGAACTCACCCTGGAAATGGTCACGGACAAAGAACGTGACTACATGTACCAGATGTACATCGATGATTCCCATGCGCGTCTGAACATCGGCATTCGATGCCGACTGGCCCCCCTGATGGGAAATGAAACCGATAAAATCAAATTGATGAACAATTTGTTGCTGTCCATGCCGGGCTCTCCCTGCATCTATTACGGGGATGAAATTGGCATGGGGGATAATTTTTTTCTGGGGGATCGCAATGGTCTGCGCACCCCCATGCAATGGAGTCCGGATCGCAATGCCGGGTTCTCGCGCGCTGATCCGCAACGCTTGTACCTGCCGCCCATCATGGACCTGGAGTATGGCTACGGCGCCGTCAATGTGGAGGCACAGTTGCGGGAGCGGGGTTCACTGTTGAACTGGATGCGGCGTGTGCTGGCACTGCGTAAGAACCATCAGGCATTTGGGCGCGGGGCACTGGTTTTTTTGCACCCCCTCAATCGCAAGATACTTGCCTATTTAAGGTCCTACGAAAACGATATTATTTTGTGCGTCAGCAACCTGTCGCGTAATGCGCAGGCAGTCGAACTCGATCTTTCGGCTTATAAGGGATATGCGCCGGTGGAACTGATGGGGCGCGCGGTTTTTCCATCGATTGGCCAATTACCCTACCTACTCACATTGCCTGGATATAACTATTACTGGTTTCTGCTGACCAGAGACGAAGGGGATTCGGTAGAGCATGCGGAATATTTCCCGCCTGATGAATTGCCGACTCTGGTGTTGTTCAAGGGCTTGCAGAGTTTCTTCCGCGAACGGGTCGAACCCGGGCATGCGGCCATGGCAGAGACGGTTCGTGTCCAACTCGAAGAAGACGTATTGCCCCGCTTTGTTGCTGAGCAACGCTGGTATGGGGCCAAGGACGAGGGGGTGCGACGGGTAGGCATCGATGACTATGCCCAGTGGGAGCATGCAGAATACCCGTGGTTGATCGCCCTGTTTCGTATTGAAGGAGCAGAGGAAGAACCACAGGTCTATTTTATTCCCCTCTCACTGGCCTGGGAGAATGGCGACGAGGGGCGTTTGAATGCCATGACGCTTGCCACCGTGGCCAAAGTTCGACATCAGGCAAAAGTCGGAATCCTGGGTGATGCATTTGCAGATCCGGCATTCTGCAGGTCGCTGGTGCGGGCCATGGGTGCGCAACAAACGCTACCCTGTGAACACGGCCGCATCAGTTTCTCGACGACCAAGGCTTTCGCGGCATTCGCGGGTGAGGTATCCGAGGATCTGTCCGTTCGGCAGCCCAGCACACAGGGCAGTAATACCGTTGTCGTGCTGGGTGAAAAGTTCTTCCTGAAAGGCTATCGGCATTTGCAAATCGGGACGCAACCCGAGTTTGAGATCGGGCGGTTTTTAACCGATGTGGTCAACTTTCCCAATACGATACCGGTACTCGGCATCATCGAATATCAAGTCAGCAATGGCAACAACAGGACGCTTGCCTTGTTACAAAGGCATATCGAAAACCAGGGGGACTGCTGGAGTTATACGCTGGATTACCTGAATCGATCCCTGGAAGACGCGTGCACCGTAGTTGGGTCGGCAGAAACGACGGCGCAGGCAACTCATGGCGCCTATCTGGTTTTGATGGACACGCTGGGTCGGCGTACGGGGGAACTGCACAATGCGCTGGGTAAAGTGACCGGGAATTTGTCTTTCGACCCCGAACCGATTACAGAGGCCGATCTTGGGGACTGGGTATTGCAGTTGCAGGCAGAAGCTGTAACCACATTGGACCAGTTGGAACTTCATGTGGAAAATCTGTCGGAGACTGCTCAGGAAGCCGCAAGAACCTTGCTCACGCGGCGAAAAGAACTTGCTGACCGTATTCAGGCCTGTGTTATTGAACCGATCAAGGCAGTCAAAACACGCTACCACGGTGATTTGCATCTGGGGCAGGTTCTGCTCACCCAGAATGATTTCATGTTTATCGATTTTGAGGGCGAGCCTGGCCGCCCACTCGCCGAACGTCTCCACAAGCACTCGCCCTTGAGGGATGTGGCCGGTATGCTGCGCTCGTTCGACTATGTTGCCCACACGGCACTTGTGAATGTCCGGGCAGATCGATCTGAAGATCTGGCGATGTTTGAAGCCTTGCTCAACGACTGGGAAGCCGAAACCAGCCGGGTATTTCTCGCGGCCTACAATGAGGCGGCGCAGGATTCCAGCCTGTTCTCAGAGCAGGCATCGACGCACGGCTTGCTTGATCTGTTTTTGCTGGAAAAGGTACTTTACGAAGTACGCTACGAACTTGACAATCGACCGGATTGGGTAATTATCCCGTTGATTGGAATTTTGGCACTCGTACAAGCGGACGTTCCGCAGTAGACAGTTGGATCACTGCAAGATGGACGCCTTTTTCCATGAACGACCATGTCTGACACGTATATTTCAACGGTGAGAACTCAATATGAACAAGCCCATATCGGCAGTCTGGCCAGGTCGCCCCTATCCTCGCGGTGCACATTGGGATGGCGAAGGCGTGAATTTCGCCATTTTTTCCGTGCATGCCGAAAAGGTTGAATTATGTTTGTTCGATCCGAAGGGAAAGAGCGAAATTCAGCGTATCGAACTGAAAGAGCGCAGTGATTTTGTCTGGCACTGCTATCTCCCCGAACTTCGTCCTGGCGCGCTGTATGGTTTCAGGGTTCATGGACCTTACCGCCCGCAGGATGGGCATCGATTCAATCCGCACAAACTGCTGATAGAACCCTATGCGAAAGACATCGTGGGAACCCCAATCTGGAACGATGCGCATTTCGGCTACAGCATTGGCAGCAAGCAAGAGGATCTTTCTTTTAGCCGCCGCGACAACGCCAGTTTCATGCCAAAGTGTCGGGTCGTCGATCAGACCTTCAACTGGGGGAATGATCAATCGCCGGACATTCAGTGGCAGGATATGGTGATTTACGAGTTGCATGTCAAAGGATTCACGATGCAACATCCGGGTATTCCTGACCGGTTCCGCGGAACTTACGCCGGGTTGTCGATGGGGCCGCCCATCGAACATCTCAAACGGTTGGGCGTGACCACGGTCGAACTGATGCCGGTACATACTTTCTTCGACGATCGCCACCTGGTCGAACGGGGGATGCGAAATTACTGGGGATATAATTCGATTGGTTTCCTGGCCCCGGATTCCCGTTATTCGGCGAGCGGTGATATCGGCGAATTCAAAACCATGGTAAAGATGCTCCATAAGGCGGGCATCGAGGTCATTCTGGACGTGGTCTATAACCACACCGTCGAAGGAAGTCAGTTGGGTCCGACCCTGTCCTTCCGGGGTATCGACAACATCTCCTATTATCGCCTGGTGGCTGATAACCCTCGTTATTACATGGATTATACGGGCTGTGGTAATACTCTGGACATGCAACAATCCTGCGTGCTTCAGTTGATCATGGATAGTCTGCGCTATTGGGTGCTGGAGATGCATGTGGATGGTTTCCGTTTCGATCTGGCTTCCGCTCTGGCCAGGGAGTTGCATGAAGTCAACCAGTTGGGCACCTTCTTCGATACCATCCGTCAGGACCCGGTGCTGAGCACCATCAAACTGATTGCCGAACCCTGGGATCTGGGCGAGGGGGGATATCAAGTGGGAAATTTCCCGATGGGCTGGGCGGAATGGAACGACAAGTATCGTGACAGTATTCGCTCCTACTGGAAAGGTGATGGTGGACTACTCGGAGAACTGGCACAGCGCTTGACCGGCTCCAGCGATCTGTATGAACGTAGCGGACGCAAGCCCCATGCCAGCATCAATTTCATTAGTGCACACGATGGTTTTACCTTGCATGATCTGGTGACCTACGACACCAAACATAACGAGGCCAATCAGGAAGACAACCACGATGGGAACGACAATAATCATTCCTGGAATTGCGGCATCGAGGGGGAAACAGACAATCCTGAGATCAATATCCTGCGCGCCCGTCAGAAACGAAATCTTATTGCCACCCTCTTGTTTTCACAGGGGGTTCCCATGCTGGTTGCCGGGGACGAGATGGGCCGTACCCAGCAAGGCAATAACAATGCCTACTGCCAGGACAATGCAATTAATTGGCTATCGTGGGAACTTAAGCCACAGGATCAGGAATTGCTCGAATTTACCCGGAGCATGATCAGTTTGCGCCTCAAGCACCCCCTGCTGCGACGGCGCTATTTTTTTCAGGGACGCTCCATTCGCGGCGGTGATGTAAAAGATATTCTCTGGCTTAAACCGGATGGCACCGAAATGAGTGATGATGACTGGAACCAGCCATTTTCACGTTGTCTGGGCTTGCACCTGATCGGCGATTCCTTGTTTGAAACCGACAAACACGGGCAACGTCTGATCGACGACAATCTCCTGCTGCTGATCAATGCGTATCACGAGGACATTGTTTTTACCCTGCCAGAATTTGATGAGCATTCCTGTTGGGAGGCATTGCTCGACACGTTTGACGGCACGGGGACCCCCGAGATTTCCCACTACCAAGTTGGACAAAACTACTCCGTTCATGGACGGAGTCTGGTGCTCTTGAAACAAGGCAAAACGCAATGAGAAGATCTCATGACATGCCTTTTGGCGCTTGTCTGCTCCCGTGTGGAAGCGTACGGTTTCGCCTGTGGGCACCTGCAGTACGGCAGGTTGAGTTGATTCTGAACCGGGATGACGGTCAGGAAAACATTTTACCGATGCATTCCCTGGCTGACGGCTGGTTTCAAATCGAGACTTCACCACAACAGGCGCGATCTGGGACTTTCTATCATTATCGGCTGGATGGCGAACTGGATATCCCTGATCCGGCATCGCGCGCCAATCCTCAGGACATCCACGGCCCCAGTCAGGTGGTCGATGCGGCTGCTTTCGTCTGGCAGGACGCGAACTGGCAGGGTCGTCCTTGGCATGAAGCGGTCATCTATGAACTGCATCTTGGTACCTTCACGAGCGCGGGGACCTTTGCGGCTGCCCTTCAGCATCTGGACTATCTGGTGGAACTGGGGATTACCGCCATCGAGTTGATGCCCGTCGCGGATTTTCCGGGGGCACGGAACTGGGGCTACGACGGCGTGCTGCTGTTTGCACCCGACCACAGTTACGGCACTCCAGATCAACTGAAGACACTGGTGCAGGCTGCCCACGCACGCGGATTGATGGTATTTCTGGATGTGGTGTACAACCACTTCGGACCGGAGGGCAATTATCTTCATGCTTATGCCCCGCAGTTCTTTAACGAGCGCCATTCCACGCCGTGGGGGGCAGCCATCGATTTTGAGGGCAAGCACAGTTCCACAGTCCGTTCTTTTTTCATTCATAACGCATTGTACTGGCTCGAGGAATACCATTTCGACGGGTTGCGGCTCGACGCAGTACACGCCATTGTCGACAATAGCCGACCGGATATCGTGACAGAACTGGCTGGGGCCGTACGGGCAGGGCCCGGAAGCACCCGGAAAGTACACCTGATCCTGGAAAATGACGCAAATATCGCCAGTTATTTACAGCAAGGAACCATTGCCGCCCAATGGAATGACGATTATCACCACGCCTTGCATCTGTTGCTGACGGGTGAATCGGATGGCTACTATTCGGATTATGCCGATCAGCCGACCCGCCATCTGGCCCGTTGCCTGGCAGAAGGCTTTGCTTTTCAGGGTGAGCCTTCTGCTTTTCGTGCGGGACAGTTGCGTGGTGAGCCAAGCAGACACCTGCCGCTCAGTGCTTTCATCAACTTCACCCAGTCCCACGACCAGATCGGCAATCGCGCCTTCGGTGAACGTATCGCCCTGCTGGCCTCAGAAAAACCGCTGCAAGTTGCACTGTCTCTATTACTGCTGGCCCCGTCCCCACCGATGCTCTTCATGGGAGAAGAATTCGCTGCGGCAACGCCCTTTCAGTTTTTCTGCAATTTCCAGGGTGAACTGGCCAGCAGGGTTACGGAGGGGCGCCGGCGCGAGTTTTCCGGTTTTCGTGCCTTTGCCGACCCCGCTGCACTGGCGAGTATTCCAGATCCCAACGATTTGGCTACCTTTGAACGATGCAAACTTGATTGGGACTGCCTGAATCAATCCCGGCATCAAGCTTGGCTGGAATATTACCAACGTTTACTGGCATTGCGACGTACACAGATCGTGCCACATTTGCCGGGTCTTCACGGGGGTGCCGGATTTGAACTGATGGGGGAGACGGGCCTGATCGTGCGTTGGCGTTTGGGGGATGGTGCGCAACTGACGTTGTTGGCCAATCTGGGCGCTGATCCAGTCGAAGGTCCATTGCGTTTTGATGGCGCTCCCTTCTACCTGAGCCAGGTCGATCTGCCGGGATTCCTTGCTGCCGGGCGTATGCCCCCTTGGTGCGCGGCCTGGTTTATCAAGGAAACGCAAACATGAACCCCAAGGATGCGCTCGCACAACTTGCCGATTTGTATGGCATCGCGCCGCACTATCAAGACCTGAAGGGTGATTTCTGTCACACCAATCCGGCCACGCAACGCGCCTTGCTCACCGCGATGGGGGTAAAGTTGGAGGGCGATTTGCCCACCATTCTGGCCGAACATGAAGCGCGGTCATGGCGTAACTTGCTGCCGCCCGTATGGGTCGTGCGAGCGGTGACAAAGACCGTTGCGGTACCGGTTGCATTTCCTTCCACGTGCGGGGCTGACTTGTATCGATGGCAGTTAACGCAGGAAGATGGCATGTGTGAAGAGGGGGGGTTCCGGCCGGCGGATCTTGAGGCCACGGGCAGCCATCAGATCGATGGCGGGCAGTACCAGCGTGGCTTGCTGCAGTTGCCCTCCTGTCCGAAACCAGGCTACCACCAACTGACAGTGCGTGCACCCGATGGTGTGGAAACCTGCATGTCGCTGATTGTTGCACCTGCTACTTGCTACCAGCCCAAGGCACTTGCTGATGGGGGGCGAATCCATGGGGCCGCGCTGCAACTTTATGGAGTGCGGTCCCAGCGTAATTGGGGCATCGGCGACTTTACCGACTTGCGCCTCATGGTCGAACTGGCCAGTGAGGCAGGCATGGATATTATTGGTCTTAATCCATTGCATGCTTTATTTCCGGGCAATCCGGCCCATGCCAGCCCGTACAGTCCATCAAGTCGTTTGTTCCTCAATATCTTGTATCTGGACCTGGAAGCGGTAGCAGATTTTGCTGAATGTGATGAAGCCCGCACCTTGGTTGCGGATGAAATGTTTCAGGCCCGCTTACGTGCGCTACGTTCTGAGGAACTGGTCGATTATTCCCAAGTCATGGTGGTCAAGCAGACGATACTTAACTGCTTGTATCGGCACTTCAGAAAACGGCATCTGAACGAGAATAGCGAACGTGGACAGCAGTTTCGTGCATTTCAATCGAGTGGATCGGAAAGCCTGCGGCGCTATGCATTGTTCGAAGCGTTACAGGCACATTTTCAAGAGCAGGATATCAGTATATGGGGTTGGCCGGTATGGCCGGAAGCTTACCACGACCCTGCATCGCAGGAAATTGCCGATTTCTTGCAAGATCATTGGGAACAGATCGAGTATTACGAATACCAGCAGTGGCTGGCGACCCTGCAACTCGATGCGGTTGGCAAAACTTCTCGGGACCTGGGTTTGAGCATTGGACTTTATGGCGATCTGGCGGTCGGTGTGAATCGCGGTGGCGCGGAAGTATGGGCTAACCAGAGCGATTATGCGCTCGGTGCCAGTATCGGTACACCGGCTGATTATTCCAATCCGAACGGACAGGATTGGGAATTACCCCCATGGATACCAGAGCGTTTGCGTGCGGCGGCCTATGCGCCCTTTGTTCAGATGCTGCGCGCCAATATGCGTTCAATGGGTGCGTTGCGTATCGATCATGTCATGGGACTGATGCGGCTATTTTGGATTCCGCACGATGACGTTGCCGTGGCGGGCACCTATGTGAATTATCCTTTTGATGACTTGCTTGGTATCTTGATGCTGGAGAGCCAACGTAACGGTTGTCTGGTTATCGGGGAGGATCTGGGCAGTGTCCCTGATCATTTACGCGAACAATTGCAACGTGTTGGTATCTTGTCTTATCGTGTGCTGTTTTTTTCACGCGATGAACAGGGTGGGTTTATCCCCCCTGCCGACTATCCTGTGCAGTCTCTGGTAACGGTGACTACCCACGATTTGCCTACCCTCTACGGTTTTTGGCATGGGCAGGATATTGACCTACGCACGACGCTAGGGCTCTTTCCCAGCGAAAATATGCGGCAGGAACAGGTGATGGAACGCGTGAATGACCGCGCTGCCTTGCTCATGGCCCTCGAACGCGAGGGACTGCTGGAAGCGGGGGACAACTTGCATCCGGGTGCCAATCCAGACATGTCGCTGGAATTGGTGGGCTCGGTGCACCGCTTCCTGGCCAGAACACCGGCACAGGTGATGATGATCTGGCTCGAGGACGTTTTTGGTCAGATGGATCAGGTTAATTTGCCCGGTAGCACGCGTGATGCCTATCCAAATTGGCGACGGCGTTTGATCATCAATCTGGAAGAATGGCGCGACGACTCGCGGTTGAAGCACATGGTCGAGGCCATTACCGCCGAACGAGTTGGCTCCGGGAAAGCACTGCCACAACCGTTCGACCTACCGCAAGTACACAATTTGCATATTCCATTATCCACCTATCGTCTGCAATTCAATCGTGATTTCACTTTCAACCAGGCACGGGAAATCGTTCCCTACCTGAGCGCACTGGGCATTTCACACCTGTATGCCTCGCCGTATCTCAAGGCGCGTCCAGGAAGTCGGCACGGCTACGACATCATCGATCACAACCAGTTGAATCCCGAGATTGGCACATACCCCGAGTTTGAGTTGCTTTGCGCTACCCTCGCCGAACACGGCATGGGGCAAGTGCTGGACATCGTGCCTAATCATATGGGCGTTCAGGGGGGGGATAATGCCTGGTGGCTGGATGTTCTGGAAAATGGTCAAACATCCGTTTATGCCGGATTCTTCGATATTGACTGGGCACCGACAAAAACCGAGTTGCGCGGCAAGGTGGTATTGCCGGTATTGGCTGATCATTATGGGACGGTATTGGAGAATGCCGAATTAAAATTGTGTTTTGATGCGGGCCGGGGTGAATTCACGACTTATTATTACGAGCATCGCTTTCCGGTGGATCCCTCCGAATATCCACAGATCATGGCGTATCGCATCGATACTCTGGGCCTACGGTTGGGGCAAGACAACCCGATATTGATGGAATACCAGAGTCTGGTCACTGCGTTCCAGAATCTTCCTTCCCGTGCTGAGCGTGTGCTCGAGCGTCAGGTTGAGCGCAGACGAGACAAGGAAGTTCATAAACGCCATCTTGCCGGTCTTGTTGAAGGCTCTTCGGATATCACTTGGTTTATTGAAGAAAACCTGAAATTCTTCAACGGGACGGCAGGTGAACCCGCTACTTTTGATCGACTTCACAATTTGATTGAAGCACAAGTTTACCGTCTGGCTTTCTGGCAAGTGGCTTCGGACGAAATCAATTACCGGCGATTTTTCGATATCAATGACCTGGCTGGTCTGCGTATGGAAAACGACGAGGTTTTCGACGCGACCCATCAACTATTACTGCGACTGGTTCAGGAAGGAAAACTGGATGGCCTGCGTCTGGATCATCCTGACGGACTGTACGACCCAAAGGCGTATTTTTGCAAGTTGGTTGAACAATGCAGACGCGTTGGTCGTGCACCTTATGTGGTGGTGGAAAAGATTCTGGCGAACCATGAGAATTTGCGTGCCGATTGGCCAGTGCATGGGACCACGGGATACGAATTTACTAATTTGGTCAATGGGTTGTTTGTGGTGACCGGTGCCGCCGAGCGTATGACGCGTCTTTACAATAATTTCATTGGAGAACATGTCGATTTTGATGATCTGCTCTACGATTCCAAGAGGCTTGTCATCAAAACTGCGCTGTCCGGGGAGTTGAATGTATTGGCCAACCTGCTCTCTAAAATCGCTGAAGCCGACCGTCATACCTGTGATTACACGTTGAATGGATTGCGTACGGCATTGGCCGAAATCGTCGCCTGCTTCCCGGTATATCGTGGTTACATCAACGCACGGGAAGTGGTGGCAGAAGACCATCTCAACATCGAGCAGGCAACTCTGGAGGCCAAACGCAGAAGTACCGCCGCGGATACCAGCATCTTTGATTTTTTACTTGATGTACTTACGCTTGTCGCAGCCGAGGGAAAATTGCCCGCATACGCCGACAAAGTGCTTGAATTTACCATGAAATTCCAGCAAGTGACCAGTCCAGTCAAGGCGAAAGGACTGGAGGATACCAGTTCTTATCGCTATAACCGCTTGCTGTCACTTAACGAAGTCGGTAGCGATCCGCGTCAATTTGGGGTGACCCTGACAGCATTCCACCGAGCCAATCAGTTTCGAGCACTGAATTGGCCGCATGCGATGTTAACCACTTCCACGCACGATACCAAGCGTAGCGAGGATGTGCGTGCTCGCCTCGATGTATTGTCCGAAATACCGGCTGCCTGGCGGCTGGCGTTGCGACACTGGCGATCTGCCAACCGCAACTTCAAACGCAGGGTGGATGGGCGGTTGGTACCCACGCCCAACGATGAATATTTCATCTATCAGACCTTGTTGGGGGTCTGGCCTCAAGGAAAACCGGATGCAAAGGAAATCACCGGCTTGGGGGTCCGGTTGGCGGACTATCTGATCAAGGCAGTGCGTGAGGCCAAGGTTCATACCAGTTGGATAAGTCCCAATACGGCCTATGAGGATGCCGTATTGGCGTTTGTCGATGCGCTGGTCAATTCGCCCGTGGAAAGTTCATTCATGACGGATTTCCTGCCTTTCCAGCGACAGGTTGCACGGATGGGCATGTTCAACAGCCTGTCACAGACCTTGATCAAGTTTACGGTGCCAGGCGTACCAGATATTTATCAAGGTTGCGAGTTGTTGAATTTCAGTCTGGTGGATCCGGATAATCGGCGATCCGTTGACTTTGGCGTCCGGCGAAGGATGCTCGATGCGTTGCAGAAACTCGAAAGCAAAACGTCGCAGCAACGCAGTGCAGGGGTGCGTGCGTTATGTGATGGTTTGGAAGATGGGCGGGCCAAATTGCTGATCGTAAGATCGGCGCTGGAATTACGGAAGCGCTGGCCAGATGTGTTTCAGAAAGGGAAATATTTGCGACTGCCCATCAAGGGAAAACACGCGGTTCATTTGTGCGCTTATGCCCGTATTGACGGCAGGCATAAGGTCATTACGCTGGCGCCACGTTTCTTCGCGCAATTGCTGAGCGATGCCGATACGCTCCCTCTGGGAGAAAAGGTTTGGGGGAACACAACGGTGGATCTGCCCTTTCATCGCTCCGATGACCAATATACCTGCGTCTTTACCGGGAAGGGATTGAAGCCGCATCAGCAGTTGTCTGGTTGGTGCCTGTCCATCGCAGAATTGCTGGCGGATTTTCCTGTGGGGCTGATCAGCGTTGAGAGCGAGCACCCGTAAGTTTGGCAAGACAACCAAGGCATGACCATTGAGCGGCATTCGCGCCTGCAAGTTTTTCAATTCCATCAGGTGATTCGTAATCTCATCGTGCGCACCAGATTAAAACTTGGTCGTTATGTGGGTTAACGTACAGCCCCTATATCAAAACAGAGGTCAAATGGACCCTCCAAGTTCGGTGTTTTCCGGATAGGTTCGCTGAACAGAATACCAGAAACTTTCGTGAATACGGTCGCGTGCCCGTTCGCGGGGGTGAGGAGAGGTCGTTATGTTGAAAGTTATGGCTTCAGGAGTCGTGTTGACCCTGACCGTGGTTCTGTGCAGTGCTTATTTCAAAGGATGAAAAAATGATGAGAAATTTTCACTACATAAAGTCAAATCAAATACTGCGCAGAATTGGCGTGATCGTGGGCGCTGCCATCCTGGTGGCGGGTTGTGCGAGCACTCCACCGCCTACGGCGCAGATGGCTATTTCCAAAACCGCAGTCAGTAATGCGAGCAGCGCTGGAGGAACCGAGTATGCACCGCTTCAACTCAAGTCTGCGAAAGAGAAACTGGATGCTGCCGAGCGGGCAATGGTAGAGAAAAATTATGTGCTTGCAAAGCAATTGGCGGAAGAAGCGCAAGTCGATGCCGAGTTGGCTGTCGCGATAGCGCGTTCAAATCAGGCAAAGAAAGCAGCGGACGCAGTGCAGGAGGATAGCCGCGCACTGCACCAGGAAATAGATCGCAATGCCCAATAATCATTCATGGAGTTCATCATGCAAAAAAACCGATATTTTTCTCTGACCCTGATTGCCGCCGCTACAATTCTTTCTGGTTGCAGTTCGATGTCGCAAAATTCAAATCTCTCGGAAGCACAGAGCAGTTATGAACGTGCGCGAGCCAACCCTCAGGTCACAAGTCTGGCGCCGGCTGAATTGAAGGATGCCAGCGAGTCTCTGGACAAGGCGGACAATGCATTGAGTACGGGGGAAAGTTCTTCCACAGTCGATCATCTGGCTTACATAGCCAAACGCAAAACAGAAATTGCGTTGGAAACCGCCAAACGGAAAGCGGATGAACTGGCAGTCAGAAACGCCACTGCCCAACGCGACAAGGTCCAGTTGGCGGCAAGAACGGCTGAAGCTGATCGTGACCAAGTCCTCATGGCTCAACAGGCAGAACAACTCAAGGAGTTGAATGCCAAGGAAACCAAACGCGGCATGGTGGTGACACTCGGCGATTTATTGTTCAGTACTGACAAGGCGCAGGTGTCTTCTGGCGGAAAGCACAACGTGCAAAAACTGGCTGGTTTTCTCAACCAGTACCCGAAGTACAAGGTATTGGTTGAAGGCTATACTGACAGTACGGGCAGCGATGATTACAATCAGGAACTGTCCGAGCGACGCGCCAATGCTGTACGGGAGGCCCTGCTCGAAGCGGGAATCGGCAGTGACCGCGTCACTACCCATGGGTACGGTAAAGCGTTCCCGGTTGCCGGCAATGATACCGCCGCTGGTCGTCAATTGAATCGGCGTGTGGAAATTATTTTCTCCGATTCCAATGGCAATATTGTCCCACGCTAGACGCCAGCGGAAAAATATGAATTATTCCACCTGAGTTGCTGACGCGGTCATGGAGGGATGAGGATGAAAGTCAAGACAAGGGATTTCCGGGTAAGTGAGGGAGAAAAGGTCGACCTCAAGAAGTGGCCTACGCGGGTGGAGCCTGTTTACTCATCGAAGGATCAGTACCAAAAGCTTCTCGGAGAACAGGTGGAGGAACTGAGCAGGCAGCAACAACTCCTCTATGCCTCCAATCGCCATGCGGTATTGCTGGTTTTTCAGGCAATGGATGCGGCAGGCAAGGATGGCGCTATCCGGCATGTCATGTCTGGTGTCAACCCCCAGGGGTGCCAAGTATTCAGTTTCAAGCATCCGAGTGCTGCCGAACTGGAGCACGACTTTTTGTGGCGCACTTCCCGGTGTTTGCCTGAACGCGGTCGCATCGGTATTTTCAACCGATCCTATTATGAAGAGGTACTGATCGTTCGCGTGCACCCGGAGATTCTCCGCAGCCAGGGGATCCCCGATGGGTTGACCGACGAAAAAACTCTTTGGCAGGAGCGCTACCGTTCCATCGTGGAAATGGAGGGCCACCTCCATCGCAACGGCACACGGATCATCAAATTCTTCCTGCATCTTTCAGAGGAGGAGCAGAGAAAACGCTTTATTGATCGCATCGATGATCCAGAAAAAAACTGGAAATTCAGCCTCGCCGACATTGAAGAAAGAAAGTTCTGGAAACAATACATGCAAGCCTATGAGGCATGTTTGAGCGCAACAAGTACGAAAGTTGCCCCGTGGTATGTAGTTCCCGCCGATGATAAGGAGAATGCCCGGCTGATTATTTCACGGATCATTCTCGATACCTTCAAAGCATTTGAAATGAGTTATCCCAAAACCGACGAAAGGCGGCGGCAAGAATTGCTGTCGATCCGCCAGCATCTGATGAAATGAACTGCTTCATGGATCTTCCTTCCCTACCGCTTTACCAGAACTGTCGCCAGTCCCAATAGCATTCCCATGCTCACTATGTTTGTGGCGGTGGTCAGGAAAATACTTGAAGCCGTGGCGGGGTCGGCACCGAGACGTTTCAGGATGAGAGGTACGACGGCACCGCAGATGCCGCTGACGAAGCAACTGCCGATCATGGCCAGGAAGACGACTGAACTGAGCATGGGGGCACTGTGCAAATGTTGGACGGTGGCAACTCCGTACATGCCCGTCGCTGCCACCAGCCCGACGAGTGCGCCATTCAGCAAACCGAGCAGAGCTTCTTTCCTGACCAGCGCTTTTTCCTTGCCCGATTCCAGATCACCCAGAGCAATCCCCCGTAAGGTGATGGCCAAGGCTTGGCTACCGGTGTTGCACGCCTGATCGGCCAGCACTGGCAGGAACATGGTGAGGATCAGCAAACGGCTGATGGTTTCCTGGAAGTGGCCCACCACAGCGGCGGCGGCGAAGGCCGTGAGCAGGTTGATCTGGAGCCAGGGGTGACGGAGCCTCAGGCTCCTGACCCAGCGTGTGGCAGTGCGCTCCTCTTTTTCGACACCCACCATGGCGCCAGGTTGGAGGCTCAACTCGATGGACCGCTTTTGCTCAGCCACGATTTCATCGTAGAGGCGCCTGACCTCGTCACTTTGGCGGTGGATCAACGCGCGGCTGGCCTCCACTTCCTGAATCTTTTGTTCCAGTGTCTTGCTGTAGTTCTTTGCTTCCACGTGTAACAGGCGTACTTCCAGCATGTTATTGACGCGTGCCAGGACATCGGCAAGGTCAAATGGCTTGCTGATGAAATCCTTCGCGCCTGCTTTCAAGGCGCGCAGTTTGTGATCCGGTTGGGCGGTAATGACGAGCACCGGCAGGTAGCCGTCGGGTTCAATGGCCCTGAGTTCCTCCATCACATGGAATCCGTCCATACCAGGCATTTGAAGATCGAGCAGGATCAAGTCGTAGTGGTTCTTGAGGTGAAGCGCGCAGACCTCGCCTGGATTTATCGTTGACGTAATGGCAACATAGCCGGCTCCGCGCAGCATCCGCTCGAGCAGAAGGGTATTGGCTTCCAGATCATCGACGATCAGGACCTTGCCATGAAGAATATCGGTTGGGCTGATCACGAGAATCGGCGCGTCTTATGAGTCATCATCAGAATGTTCCCTTGCAAATTCCAGCGCCACATCCAGCGCTTCCATGAACTCATCAACCCGGATAGGTTTGGTTATATAGCGGAAAAACCCCGCTTTTATCCCTCTTTCGACATCGAGTGGCATCGCATTCGCACTGATGGCAATGACGGGGATGTGCGCCGTAGTCGGGTCCAACTGCAGGATTTTCAGGGCTTCGAATCCATTGATGCCGGGCAGATTGATGTCCATCAGGATCACATTTGGCTGGGATGCGCGAGCAATCTCGATGCCACTATTCCCATTCACGGCACTCGTCAGACGAATATCCGGGTAGCGTGCGATGATTTTTTCAACCAGTTTCAGGTTTGCCGGGTTGTCCTCTACATAGAGCAAGGTGTGTGGCCGTGTTCCACGAAGTACATGCGGTTCGGTCGGTGCTGCCGCATCTCCTCCTTTCATGGAAAGGTATGGTTCGGTATCCGAGACGAGTTCGAACCAGAACACGCTTCCCATTCCGACGGCGCTTTCCACGCCGATCACCCCCCCCATCAGTTCAACCAGGCGCTTGCTCATCACAAGGCCGATGCCTGTGCCTTCCTCAGTGCTGTTCTCTTGTCCAAGGCGATTGAATGGTTGAAAGAGTTGAGTCAATTTTTCCAGAGGTAATCCCGCGCCGGTATCCCTGATGCTGATGCGCGTGCGTTCCGGGGTCACGGTACAGTCCACGATGACCGTTCCATCCGGCCGGTTGTATTTGATCGCATTGGAAAGGAGGTTGATGAGGACCTGTTTCAGCCGTGTTCGGTCAGCGCGAACAAAGTAAGGGCTGTCGAACTGGGGAAAAGTCAGTCTGATGCCACGCTTTTTCCCCTGTGGTCCGATCATGGCCTGGCATTCGAGCATGACATCGGCCAATGATACCGACTCTTCCGACAGCAACAGTTTTCCAGATTCGATCACTGCGAGATCGAGGATCTCATTGATCAACTCCAGCAGATACCAGCCCGCGTGCAGGATCTGGTCGATGCTTTCCTTCTGGGCAGGTGTTGCCGGTGGGGAGTCGGTGTCCATCAACTGGGCAAAGCCGAGAATTGCATTGAGTGGGGAGCGCAACTCATGACTCATACTGGAAAGGAAGTTCGATTTTGCAAGGTTGGCTTTTTCTGCCACGAACTTGGCACTCTTCAACGCAACATTCGTTTCCTGCAGTTCCTGGTCGAGACGTTTGCTTTCCGTGATATCACGCGCTGCGGCAAATACACCCTGAAGGGTCCTGTCCTGGTCGTAGAAGACGGTCGCATTGTAGGACACGACTGTTTTCTTGCCATCCCGGGAACGCGCGGTGAGTTCGTAATTGGTGACTTTCTTTTCACTCAGCACCAGTTTGATGGCCGCCTCGGCTCGATCTGGATCGGTAAAATAGTTCTTGAACGGCGTGCCGATCAATTCGTCGCGCGTGCAACCGGTGAGCGCCTCCATCTGCTGATTGATGTCGGTGATGATTCCGGACGGATCGGTCGTTATGATGGCGTCAATATTGGATTCGATGAGCGAGCGTGTGTAGAACTGCTGGTCGCGCAAGCGCTGATTGAGTTTCTTCTGTTCTGCTTCGACCTGCTTGCGCGTGGTGTTGTCGGTACCGATCAACAGATAGCCGATGATGGCGTCCTGCGCGTCCCGTAGCGCCGTGACGGATACCACCGCCGGGAAGCGGCTCCCGTCCTTGCGAAAGTAGGTCAACTCGTAGATGTCTTCGATCCCGCGCGAGGCCTTGAACACCAAAGCCTCGAAGCCGGGCGTAATGGGCGTTCCAAGCTCGAGGCTCAACGCTTTGGCACGCGCAATGACTTCCTGCGGATCGGAAATGTCGGCCGGTGTGATTTTGTTCATCACTTCGGCGGCCGTGTAGCCGAGCATACACTCGGCCCCGACATTGAAGATTTGAATGACGCCCTTTGCGTCAGTGGCGATACTCGAGAAGTTGGCGCTGTTGAAAATTGCGTTCTGCAAAGCGCCCGTTATCGGCATGGCCACTTGATGGCGGCGTTCCGTGATGCTGTCTGCCGTGGTGGGGGCATTGTCGACAGACAGGAGTGGATCGAGTGGTTTTCTGGACATGGACCTACCTGCTTGTCGATGGTGCGTCAGGGCCCTCGGTTTTCTGGAGGGCAGCGTGTTTTTCAAGAAGTTGTTCAAGGGTGGGAAAGCGATCCTCCTCCCTCTGGCAAGAAGCAAAGAGGCAGACCTGAACTCTTCATGGTGTCCTGACTGGTGGATATGTTCTGTGCGATGCCGAACAGAGGAGTGCCTATCAGATGTCGGATCGGATGTCAGAAGCCAGTGGGACCTGCGCGCAACCACCTGGCGGTTTGCCCGCCTGGAGAGCGGACAACCCGGTTCTTCAGAAAAGCCGACTGTGGGCAGATACTACTCGGGGAGAAGGCGATCGAACTCTTTCTTGACCACGGCGTAACATTCGCAGACTCGCTTCTCCAGCCCTACCCGGTCGAGAATGGTGATATGGCCGCGGCTGTACTTGATCAAGCCTGCCTTCTGCACATTTCCGGCGGCTTCCGTGACGCCCTCGCGGCGTACCCCGAGCATGCCTGCGATCAGCTCCTGAGTCATGATCAGTTCGTTGGAGGACAAGCGGTCGAGGCTCAGCAGGAGCCATCGGCAGAACTGTTGATCCAGGCTGTGGTGCCGGTTGCATACCGCTGTTTGTGCCATTTGGGTCAGCAATGCCTGGGTGTAGCGCAGCAATAGGCCCTGCATCGGACCTGCGCGGTAAAACTCGTTTTTCAGAAGTTGACCCTTCAGACGGTAAGCGTAACCAGCACTTTGCACGACCGCCCGGCTGGGGGTCGTTTCGCCCCCCATAAACAGAGAGACTCCGACGACACCTTCATTGCCAACCACGGCAATTTCGGCCGATGAACCGTCTTCCATGACATAGAGCAGGGACACGATGGAGTCGGTGGGGAAATAAACATGACGCATCTGAATGCCGGGCTCGTAGAGAACCTTGCCGAGGGGCATCTGAACCCATTCCATAAGGAGCGAGAAGTGCGCGTAGTCTTCCTCGGGCAAGGCGGCAAGAAGATGATTTTGACGAGGGTCCGGTGGAGGTGACATACAGGTTCCCTTTTGTGCATTGGTTGGACTCAAACGAACCCTCCGGTCTTGCCGTTTAGATAATCCCAGGATGCCAGTATGGATTATCTTACATCATAGTGTACGGTATCGTACGGATCGTACGTCCCAGAGCCGTTCGGAATCCATTCGAAAACCGGAGAAAGTTCAAAAAAATTGCTCACTTAACTGTGCGTTACCGCACCGAAAAGATGTGATCGTTGAGGCAGTCTGAGCCGTGGTGACCGTGCTGGTTTCCGTACGGTTCATGAATACGAATCCAAATAGCAGCAATCCGCCGGACAGATCCATTATCACCCCAAGGAGTCATCATGCTACCCAGCGCCAAGAGCCTAGAAGGCAAACCTGTCCCCAAGGTGACATTCAAAACCCGTCCCCATGGTCAGTGGAAGGATGTCACTACGGACGAACTCTTTCAGGGGCAGACCGTCGTTGTGTTTGCTCTGCCCGGCGCCTATACGCCGACGTGTTCGGGCACGCACCTGCCGCGCTATAAGGAATTGGCCAATCTCTTCCGAGCCAATGGGGTGAATGAGATCGTCTGCCTGGCGGTCAATGATGCCTTTGTGATGAACGAATGGCAGAAGGATCAAGGAGCCGATAACTTGAGGATGATTCCGGATGGAAACGGCGAATTCGCGGCCGGGATGGGATTGCTGGTGGATAAGTCCGAGGTTGGATTTGGCAAGCGTTCCTGGCGCTATTCCATGCTGGTCAAGAATGGCGTGATCGAGAAAATGTTCATCGAACCGGAAAAGGAAGGCGACCCACTCGAGGTTTCCGATGCCGAAACCATGATCAAATACATCAACCCGAAGGCAGTCGTGCCCGAACCCGTGCTGATTTTTTCAAAACCCGGTTGTCCCTACTGTGCGCGGGCCAAGGCATTGCTTGAATCCCGGGGAGTCATCTACGACGAGATCAGCCTTGGCAAACACATCACCTCAAGCACATTGCATGCGGTTTCCGGCAGCCGTACCTGGCCGCAGGTCTTCATCGGCGGCAAACTCATCGGCAGTGCGGATGATCTGGAAGCGCATTTCGGTGCGCACAAGACAGTCTGAATCGGAGCCTGGCGGGATATGAAGACTGTGCAAGTCGACGTTGCCGTCATCGGCGCCGGCACCGCAGGCCTGGGTGCGTACCATGCGGCGATAGCCGCCGGAGCACGCACTGCAATTATTGAAGGAGGGGACTATGGCACCACCTGCGCGCGCGTGGGCTGCATGCCGAGCAAACTCCTGATTGCCGCAGCCGAATCCGCCCATGCCGTCAGGAAGTCCTCGGGTTTTGGCATTCATGTGGAGGGTATTATCCGCGTGGATGGTCACGAGGTCATGGCGCGCATCCGACGGGAGCGCGATCGCTTTGTTGGTTTCGTGCAGCGTGAAATGCGTGTCATTCCCGACGAGGATCGTATTCGTGGTCATGCACGTTTTTTAAACGATCATACGATTGCGGTCTCTGACCATATCCGCCTGACAGCCGGAAGCATCGTCATTGCAACCGGCTCCAGTGCGACCTATCCTGATTCGTCCGAGGCTTTGGGTGACCGCATGATCGTCAGCGACGACGTATTTGACTGGCTCGATCTGCCAAAAGCCGTGGCTGTGATCGGTCCGGGAAGTGTCGGCCTGGAATTGGGCCAGGCGCTGCACCGGTTGGGCGTTCGTGTCGTCGTCTTCGGACGGGGAGGTGGCGTTGGTCCTATCAGTGACCCGGAGATACGCTCTTATGCCATCGCAGCCTTCAATGAAGAATTCACCCTGGAGTCTGATACCCACATCGAGACCATGTTGCGGGATGGTGATCGTGTCGTCATTCGTCGCATGGGGGCCAACGGCTCTCGGGAGACCGATTCTTTCGATTACGTCCTGGCCGCCACTGGTCGGATCCCGAATGTCACGGGCATTGACCTCAACCAGACCACGCTCCGGCTCGACGCCAAAGGTGTGCCTTTGTTCGATCCGGCAACCACCCGAACCATGAGCACAGATGGGGAAAGCACAATTTTTATTGCGGGCGATGCCAGCAACTTCATCCCGCTTCTTCACGAAGCCATTGATGAGGGGGGTATTGCAGGCAAAAACGCTGCATTGCTTGCGCTGGGCAAGCCAGTGAATCCCGGCTTGCGCCGGGTTCCCCTCGGGGTTGTGTTTACCGATCCGCAGATCGGCATTGTGGGTGGGGGATTTCATGAAATGAAAGCAGGCACCTTTGCTACCGGACAGGTAAACTTCGAGAACCAGGGCCGTGCGCGCATCCTGCTCAAGAACAAAGGGCTGCTGAACGTCTACGGGGATCTGATGACCGGCCGCTTTCTGGGCGCGGAAATGTTGGCGCCTGCGGCCGAGCATTTGGCGCATCTGCTTTCCTGGGCGTTACAGAACAACATGACCATCACGCAGATGCTTGAAATGCCGTTCTATCACCCCGTCATCGAAGAAGGATTACGTACGGCCTTGCAAAATCTCGAGATCAAACTTTACCAGATGCGCGAAAAGCCCCGTCGTTCAGGGCGGGGATGAATAGCGCGGACGGCTATGCCGTCCCTTGAATGCTCAATGGGGTGTTTGTTGTTGCTCGATGTACTGCCGAATGATTTCAATC
>JAKABO010000054.1 GCA_021796835.1 Pseudomonadota bacterium
TGGTGATGCCGGGAGACAACGTGTCGGTGACGGTGACGTTGATTGCGCCGATTGCGATGGAAGAGGGGTTACGATTTGCGATTCGCGAAGGCGGTCGGACCGTGGGCGCCGGGGTTGTCGCTAAAGTAATTCAGTAATAAAACAGGCCAGTAGCTCAATTGGCAGAGTGACGGTCTCCAAAACCGTAGGTTGGGGGTTCGAGGCCCTCCTGGCCTGCCAAGGTTTTCAAAGGAAATTCAACGCCCATGGCGGATAAACTCAAGTTTGCCCTCGCCCTCGCCCTTGTTGTGGCGGGGTTGGTGGGCTATTACCAATTGGCGGATCATGCCTTGGTATTGCGGGTTCTGGCCGTATTGGCAGGATTGGGGCTGGGTGCTGCCGTTGCCTGGTTCACGGTGCCGGGGCAGGACTTCTACCGCTTCTCTCAGGAAGCGGTGGTGGAAGCGCGACGAGTTGTCTGGCCTTCCCGTAAGGAAACCTGGCAGACCACTCTGGTGGTTTTTGCCCTGGTGCTGGTGGTGGGGGTGTTCCTGTGGTTGGTGGACTGGGGCTTGCTGGTGGCGGTACAACGATTGATGGGGCGGTCTGAATGATGACAATGCGCTGGTATGTGGTACATGCCTATTCCGGCTTTGAAAAGAGCGTGCAGCGAGCGCTCAGGGAACGGATCACCCGGGCGGGTATGGACGAGCAGTTTGGCGACATTCTGGTCCCCGTGGAAGAAGTCGTGGAAATGAAAGGCGGTCAGAAGAGTATCAGCGAACGCAAGTTTTTTCCGGGCTATATCCTGGTGCAGATGGATATGACCGATGAGACCTGGCATCTGGTCAAGAGTACGCCGAAGGTGACGGGGTTCGTGGGCGGTAAGGCCAACAAGCCGACCCCCATTACCGACAAGGAAGTACAAAACATTCTGAACAAGGTGCAGGAAGGGGTCGAGAAGCCCCGGCCCAAGGTTCTGTTTGAAGTGGGCGAGAGCGTGCGCGTCAAGGACGGCCCGTTCACCGACTTCAATGGCATGGTGGAAGAAGTCAATTACGACAAGAACAAACTCCGTGTGTCCGTGCTCATTTTTGGGCGGGCAACACCGGTGGAACTGGATTTTGGACAGGTGGAAAAGGGCTAGATCGCCTGATTCCGGTCATTCTGGGGAGGTGAACGCAGGTTCACCGCTGGCACCCGAACATAGGAGCAGTCATGGCAAAGAAAATCACAGGTTACATCAAGTTGCAGGTTCCGGCCGGCAAGGCCAATCCCAGCCCGCCCATCGGGCCAGCGCTCGGTCAGCGCGGTCTCAACATCATGGAATTTTGCAAGGCTTTCAACGCCCAGACACAAGGCATGGAAGTGGGTTTGCCCGTTCCGGTGGTGATTACCGCCTATGCGGACAAGAGTTTCACCTTCATCATGAAGACGCCTCCCGCCACGGTGCTGATCAAGAAGGCAGCCGGTGTGAGCAAGGGAAGCCCCAAACCCCACAGTGACAAGGTGGGAACCTTGACCCGCGCACAGGCCGAGGCCATTGCCACCACCAAGATGCCCGATCTGACTGCCTCAGATCTGGATGCTGCGGTTCGTACCGTGGCGGGTAGTGCGCGCAGCATGGGGATTACTGTGGAAGGAGTGAACTGAACATGGCCAAAATGACCAAACGTACGCAAGCCCTGCGCGCACAGATCGATCGTGCCCGCGCCTACGCTGTGACCGAGGCCCTGGAACTGGTGAAAAAGACAGCCACGGCAAAGTTTGACGAGTCGGTGGATGTGTCTGTCAATCTCGGCGTGGATGCCAAGAAGTCGGATCAGCAGGTTCGTGGTTCCGTGGTGCTACCTCAGGGAACCGGCAAGACCATGCGGGTCGCCGTGTTTGCGCAGGGTGACAATGCTGAAAAAGCCCGGGCCGCTGGTGCGGACATCGTGGGTTTTGACGATCTGGCGGAAAAGATCAAGGGCGGTTTCATGGATTTCGATATCGTCATCGCCACGCCCGACGCCATGCGCATCGTCGGACCCCTGGGACAGGTTCTCGGTCCCCGGGGCCTGATGCCCAATCCCAAGGTGGGCACGGTGTCCACCGATGTGACCGGGGCAGTCCGGAATGCCAAGGCCGGGCAGGTTCAGTACCGGACCGACAAGGCTGGCCTGGTGCACTGTTCCATTGGACGCGCTTCCTTTACCGTGGAAGCCCTGCAGGAAAACCTGCAGGCTTTGCTGGGTGCCTTGAGCCGCGCGCGTCCTGCAACGGCCAAAGGGATCTATCTCAGAAAAATTTCCGTCTCGAGCACGATGGGCGGGGGAATCCGTATCGACGGTTCCACTGTGTCCGTGTAAGTGACATAACGACTTTGGGCATGGGGTGTGCTTTTCAGGATGGCACCCCATGGACATCAAAGACCGTAGGTGCCCGAAAGGGCTTAATGGAAATGCTGGCCTACGCAGATGGCGGTCCCTGATGGAAGGTCTTGCTGTATCGATACATTCGCGTATCAAGCCCTGAAAGAAAGGTCGCCGTGGTTGGAAAGAGGGCTTACCCTCTTTCTGTAATCTTTATGGAGGACAGACCTTGAGTCTCAATCTGGAAGAGAAAAAAGCAGTCGTGGCGGAAGTGACGGGGCAGGTGACCGAAGCTCAAGCGATCATTCTTGCGGAATATCGCGGAATGGCCGTGTCCGATATGACTGTTCTTAGGGCCAAGGCCAGAGCAGCAGGCGTGTACTTCCGGGTTCTGAAAAACACACTGGTTCGGCGCGCCGTCGCAGATACCCCTTTTGCCGGTTTGGCCGATCAGATGGTCGGTCCGCTGGTTTATGGGATTTCTGCGGATCCGGTCGCGGTGGCCAAGGTGATTCATGAATTTGCCAAGGGAAATGACAAGTTGGTCATCAAGGGGGGAGCCATGCCGAATTCGGTCATGTCCGCCAAGGATGTATCCAGTTTGGCGACCATGCCGAGCCGCGAGGAACTCATCGCCAAGTTGATGGGAACCATGCAGGCACCGGTCAGCAAGTTCGTTCAGACCCTCAACGAAGTACCGACCAAATTTGTCCGCGGTCTGGCTGCGGTACGCGATCAAAAAGAAGCAACTGTTTAATTCAAGGAGTTACACATGGCACTCAGCAAAACTGAAATTCTGGATGCAATCGCCGGCATGACTGTGCTGGAATTGTCCGAACTGATCAAGGATATGGAAGAAAAATTCGGGGTATCCGCCGCCGCGACCGCCGTGGCTGTGGCTGCTCCTGCCGCCGCCGCTGCCGCCGCAGTGGAAGAGAAGACGGAATTCAGCGTCATCCTGACCGGTGCAGGCGATAACAAGGTCAATGTCATCAAGGTGGTGCGCACCATCACCGGACTGGGCTTGAAGGAAGCCAAGGACCTCGTGGACGGCGCGCCCAAACCTGTCAAGGAAGGGATTCCAAAGGCCGATGCCGACGCGATCGCCAAGCAATTGGCCGAAGCCGGCGCCACCTTCGAAATCAAGTAAGTCTCGATGTACCCGGGAGGCAGGGGCGCGACGGTGCCTCTGCCTCGTTTGGCCTGAAGGCCGAACTCCCGGTCACGCGCAAGTCGTGAATTTTGCCGCCAGTCCCTGTCTTACTGTCGTGGAGATCACATGAGTTACTCATTCACCGAGAAAAAACGCATTCGCAAAAGTTTCGCCAAGCGTCACAGCGTTCTCGACATTCCTTTCCTGCTGGCCACCCAATTGGATTCCTACACGGAATTCCTGCAGGAGGGCGTAAACCCGACGACACGTAAAAATCAGGGTCTCGAATCGGCATTCCGCTCTGTATTTCCCATTGTCAGTCATTCAGGCAATGCTGTTCTGGAATATGTCAGTTATGTCCTTGCCGACCCTCCCTTTGATGTCGTGGAATGCCAGCAGCGCGGCATGACTTTTGCCTCCCCCCTGCGTGCTCGGGTGCGGCTGAAGATCATGGATCGCGAAGCCTCCAAGCCCACGGTCAAGGAAATCAAGGAACAGGAAGTTTATATGGGGGAAATCCCCCTCATGACCCGTAACGGTTCCTTTGTGATCAATGGCACTGAACGGGTCATCGTGTCCCAGTTGCATCGCAGTCCTGGTGTGTTCTTCGAGCATGACCGGGGCAAAACCCATTCTTCCGGGAAATTATTGTTTTCCGCACGGATCATTCCCTATCGTGGCTCCTGGCTGGATTTCGAATTCGATCCCAAGGATCTGCTCTACTTCCGCATCGACCGCCGCCGCAAAATGCCGGTGAGCACCTTGTTGCGCTCCATCGGGTTCAACACGGAACAGATCCTGGAAACCTTTTTCGACTTTGACGATATTCACATCGACGACAAGTCGCTGCACATGACCCTGGTTCCGGAGCGCCTGAGGGGCGAGGTGGCCCGTTTCGACATCATGGCCAAGGACAAGGTCATCGTGGCGCGGGACAAGCGGATCACCGTCAAGCATATCCGTGAACTGGAACAGGCGGGACTGCACCGCATCGAAGTGCCCGAGGATTTTGTCGTGGGCCGGGTTCTCGCCCGCGACCTCATTCAGACGGACACGGGAGAACTGGTTGCCCGTGCCAATGATGAAATTACCGAAACCTTGCTGGCAAAAATACGTGCGGCGGGAATTCGTGACATTCAGACCCTCTATACCAACGATCTGGATCAGGGACCGTACATTTCCCAGACGCTGGCGGTCGATGACACGCTCGATCAG
>JAKABO010000010.1 GCA_021796835.1 Pseudomonadota bacterium
TGGTGACGGTGCTCGACAAGATATTTGACGAGATGGACAAGAATACCAACATTCCTGCCAAGAGCGATTATAGCTTCGACATCATTCGCTGAAGCAAGGTCGGGGGTGGCGGGCACAGCATCGCTCTTCACCCCTTGTTGTCGCGTTCGAACTCCGGAAATGGGGTGAACCATGGTGATGGTGACATTTTTGACTCCACCGATGCAGGATAAACTGGTCGTGGAAACATCTCCCGGTTTTAGTTTGCTGGAATTGATGGAGCGATACAACCTGCGCAGGAACTGCGTGTGTGGGGAGGGAAAGTGCGGGGCTTGTGCTGTGAAAATAGTTCCGATGCGGCGGACTCCCAAGTGGATAACCATAGGGTATCTCGAAAGGATCCAGTTCGTACGGGACGGGAAACTGTCCAAGGCCGAGAGCGAACAGCCCATGTTCAAGGACATTCCGCCCAGATGGCGCCTGGCCTGCCAGTATATTGTTTCAGATGAGCCCATCCTGGTGGTCTTTTAGGTTTTTTGCGCTGAGTAAAATGTTTCATGAAAAACAACGGGCCCGTCACGCAGCATGAAATCGATTACCCTGAATCGGTCGTATTCGTTACGCGCACCGATCCGAAAGGCATCATCACCGATGCCAACGAATCTTTTGTGCGTATCTCCGGGTTCGAGCGTACTGAACTCGCCGGGAAAAGTCATAATGTGGTGCGTCATCCCGATATGCCCCAGTGGGCCTTTGCCGACTTGTGGAAAACAGTCAGGTCGGGTCGTGTCTGGCGCGGTTTTGTCAAGAACCGGGCAAAAAATGGCGATCATTACTGGGTCCTGGCCACAGTTTCTCCCATCATCCAGAATGGGCGTGTCGAAGGCTACCTTTCGTATCGAAAGAAGCCTACACGTCAGGAGGTTCTGGATGCTGAAGCGCTCTATCGACGATATCCCACGCAGGCTCCGTCCCGACCCTTTTCCCTGAAACACTGGTTTTCCGGTCTGTCTGTCCAGTACAAGATGCAGGTCATGGTTCAGCCACTCCTGTTCGTGCTGTTGACGGGTTCTACCTTCCTCACCTATCAGCAGATTCGCTCGAACATTCTCGATGATGCCGCAGACTGTTTGCTTTGTCATCAAGGGCATGTAGGATCAGGCAGCGGGGCCTCCGGTCAGACGGCGGATTTGTCAAAAGAATTTGCCCGCCTGAACGTCATCGTCCTGACATTGCTGGCGGCACAGGTCGTCTTGCAAGTTCTGCTGTTTTTTATCTTCAGTTGGGTGTCACGCAGTTATGTTGCGCGGCCTCTTCTGATCGTGACACAGCACCTCGAGGAGATCGTGGCAGGGGATTTCAGTCGACCGGCAGACATCAGCGGAGAAGATGAGGTAGGCACGCTGCTGGACAAGGTCCAGTCCACCAAGGTCTTGATGGGCGCCATCATCGACCGAATCATGTCCACGTCGGAAAACATCAATACCCGTACGTTGGAGACGGAGAAGGCTTCCCGGTCAGCAGCCAGGATATCGTTGGAGCAGTCCGAATTCTCTCGGGCAGCAACAGCAAGTGTTGGGGAAATTTCCTCGAGTATCGATAGAACGGCCGATAACGCGAACATGGTGGGACAAACTTCGGCCCGTTCGTTGCTGGAAGCCAAGGAAGGAATGACCACGGTTCAAGAGGTGGTCGACAATATGATCGTGATCAGCAAGGAGGTGCTGCGAGCCTCGGATGCCGTTCGGAATCTGGGGGAGCGTGCCGGGCAGATTACGCAGATCGTGGGTTCCATCAAGGAGATTGCCGACCAGACCAACCTGCTGGCCCTGAATGCAGCCATTGAAGCAGCGCGCGCCGGGGAACAGGGACGAGGGTTCGCGGTCGTGGCCGATGAAGTGAGAAAGTTGGCCGGGCAGAGCGCCCAGAGCGCCGAAACGATCGGGAAAGTATCAAGTGGAATTCGAGAAGGCACTCTGGAGGCGATTCGCATGATCGATCTCGTGGTGGAGAAGGTTCGGCATGGGGAAGTGCAGGCCGGAAAAGCAGGGAATGCCATCGATAAAATTGCCCGGGAGTCGGAAAAGATGGTGGCGGGAATTTCCGACATCGTGGCGGCAGTGCAGGAACAGAGTGCCGCCAGCCATGAGGTGGCGATGCGTATCGAACAGATTGCCCAGGGGGCAGAGAATAATGCAGAGTCGGTGGAACAGGTGAATGAGGCCACCAAGGCGCTGGTGAGCATGGCTTGTGAACTCAATCAACTGACCGGGCGATTCAAGTTATAGCCTCACCGACGGCCATCGTTATCGCGCGCTATCCAGTCTGGTGCGTATTCTTCTGCAGATGCCCCATTTGCGTACCTCTTTTTCTTTACCCTGATAAATCCGGCGACTTGTCCTGCTCCGTGTGATTGTTTCGTTTGTTCTAATTGTTTGCTTTGCAACAGGATCATGGTTTAATAAAATCAATGGGTTGAAAATGGCACGATAATTGCTTTTGTTTCCTTTGACCCATGGGCTGCAGGGTCGCCATCATTCTGGAGGACTGATCATGGCCGGACTCAATATCAAGATACAGGAAGTATTCAATGAGCCTGGTTGCGAGAAAAACCAGGGGAAGGCGGAAAAGGAACGAAAGAAGGGCTGTACCAAACAACTGGTCCCTGGCGCTGCTGCGGGGGGCTGTGCTTTTGATGGGGCAAAGATTGCCTTACAGCCGATTACCGATGCAGCCCATCTGGTTCATGGGCCCATTGCCTGCGAAGGAAATTCCTGGGACAACCGCAGTGCCATGTCCTCTGGATCACGTCTCTACCGGACCGGGTTCACCACCGATATCGGTGAACTGGATGTGGTTTATGGGGGTGAAAAGCGTCTTTACAAAGCCATTCGCGAAATCATCGAAAAGTATGATCCTCCCGCTGTCTTTGTTTATCAGACCTGCGTGACCGCCATGATCGGCGACGATATCGAAGTCGTGTGCAAGGCGGCGACCAGAAAATTCGGGAAACCCGTCATTCCGGTCGATTCACCCGGGTTTGTGGGAAACAAGAATCTCGGCAATAAACTGGCTGGGGAATCCTTGCTGGATTATGTCATTGGAACGGAAGAACCCGAATATACGACTCCCTATGATATCAATATCATCGGTGAATACAACCTTTCCGGAGAACTGTGGCAAGTCCTGCCCCTGTTTGAGCGTCTGGGCATCCGTGTTTTGTCCTGTATCTCCGGTGATGCCAAATACAGGGAGGTTGCCTGGGCACATCGGGCTCGTGCCACCATGATGGTGTGTTCGAAGGCCATGATCAACATCACCAGAAAACTGGAAGAGCGCTATGGAATTCCGTATTTCGAGGGTTCTTTCTATGGGATCTCCGACATGAGCGAGTCCCTGCGGCAGACGGCGAAACTGCTCGTTCAGCAAGGTGCCCCTGATGACTTGCTGGCGCGCACTGAAGCATTGATTGCCGAGGAAGAGTTGAAAGCCTGGAAAAAACTCGAGGTCTATCGACAGCGACTGGCAGGCCGTAAGGTTTTGTTGATCACCGGAGGAGTCAAGTCCTGGTCTGTGGTCTCTGCCCTGCAGGAAGTCGGCATGGAAATCGTTGGAACCAGTGTCAAGAAATCCACCCTGGAGGATAAGGCAAGAATCAAGGAAATAATGGGGGAGGACGCTCACATGATCGATGACATGTCTCCCAGGGAGATGTACGCGATGCTCAAGGATGCCAAGGCGGAGATCATGTTGTCGGGCGGGCGATCGCAATTTGTCGCCCTCAAGGCCAAAATGCCCTGGCTTGACATCAATCAGGAAAGACATCATGCCTACGCTGGTTACGATGGAATGGTGGCACTGGTTCATGAAATCGACAAGGCACTCTATAACCCGATATGGGCGCAGGTGCGGAAGCCAGCGCCTTGGGAGTAGGAAATTTTTCCTGATTCCGGGTTGCATCGAGATTTGAACAGACTGTTTTTGAGGAGGGTGTTGGATTATGGGCTCTGAGGTATGGGGGGCAATTCTGTGGTTGACTGTCGAGGGGGGGTGTAATGAGTCATGCATTGGCTGAAGCCAAAGAGGTAACTGCAATGGAATCCGTGTTTGTCAAGGAACTGGTCAAACAGTGGCGCGCCCAGGATTCCTATGGAACCTGGGAAAAGAAAAGCGATGAAGTATTGCTGGAGCCTTATCTTCTTGACAAGGAAAAGAGAAAGGCCATCCCGATCATGGGCGACCCGGACCCCGAGACCATTTGGCGTCTGGAACTATTCTATAACGCGGTTGGGATGGCTATCGAACAACAGACAAAGGTCATGGTGAGTCCCATGATGAAGATGCATCATGAAGGTTTTGGTCGGATGGTTCTGATTGCCGGGCGTTTGATCGTTGTCAACAAGCAGTTGAGAGACGTGCATCGCTTCGGTTTTCCCAGCATGGAAAAGTTGGCAGAAGAAGGGGGAAAACTGGTGGAGGCCGGGGTGAGCATGATTTCCCAATTTCCGGAAGTCGCCAGATACAGTTAACTGACAAAGGAACAAGGACATTGAATCATGGATGAAGCCAATGATATGAAACTGGCGTTGAAGAAACTCAATGCTCAGGCGACGGCGTTGAAGATGGATTTGCACGATCTGTCGGAGGACCTACCGACTGGATGGGAGAGGATCATGGAAGTGGCTCAGAAAACCTTCGTGGCCTACCAGAATCTGAATGAAATGAAAAACCGGATGAGCGGGTCGAGTTGACCATGCTTTCACCCTGCCCAAATCCGGAGAGCATCATGCGTTATGTACGGACTTATATGAATAAAAGGTTCGCGGGGGTGAGGTTGGGTTGGTTCCCGGCTCTGTTTTTCCTGTGGATTGCTCAGGGGGAAGCTGCTGAGTTGATGGTCTCTGCCGCATCCAGTCTGACGGATGCCTTGAATGTTCTGAAGGAGGTTTATCAGTCCAGACATCCTGATGAAACGATTTTTTTCAATTTGGGGGCTTCTGGCCCCCTGGAGAAACAGATCGAAGAGGGGGCACCGGTGGATTTGTTCATCAGTGCTTCCGGGAAAGAAATGGATGCGCTTCAGCAAAAAAAACGGATACGGGATGATTCCCGGTGCAATTTACTATCGAACGAGATCGTTCTGATCGTTCCCAAAGCCAGTACAGCCTCGATACGGGGGTTTTCGGATCTGGCGAGAGTCCCTCGTCTGGTCATGGGAGATCCGGGCTTCGTGCCCGCAGGTCGGTACGCCAAAGAGATTCTGAAATTTCAGGGACTCTCCGGTTTGCCGGAAGACAGGATGGTTTACGGAGAAAATGTGCGACAAGTATTGGAGTACGTGGCCAGAGGAGACGTCGATGCGGGATTGGTTTTTTCCACCGATGCGTTGATCATGAAAGATCGGGTCCGGGTCATCGCGGTTGCGCCCAATGGGTCCCACGAACCGATCCTTTATCCGGTGGCCATTTTGAAACAGTCAACTCACCCCCAGGCGGCACGCGAGTTCATGGATTTCCTTGCCGGGCCTGAAGGGAGAGAAGCATTTTCCAGGTTCGGATTCAAGACGATGGGAAAGTGCCGAGCCGATCAATCCAACCAAAGGAATCCATCATGAAAATCAGCGGACAGAACAAACTGGCAGGCGAAGTTCTTGCGATCAAGAAAGGTGAAGTGGAGTGCCAGGTTACCATGAAATCCGGAGAAAACATGATCGTGTCGGTCATTACCCGGGATAGTGCCGAAGAGATGGAACTCAAGGTGGGAGACCATGTGGTTGCGTTGATCAAATCAACCGAAGTGATGATCATGAAGTAATGGGGAGGGTAGAACGACATGGCTTCATTTCTTTCCTCCTTGAAGATTTCGCTCTGGGTTGCGACCAGTTCCACTCTGCTGGTCGCCGTGTTCGGGATGGCGTTGGCTTTTATCCTGGCGCGCTGTGATTTCAGGGGAAAAAATATCATCGATGCGGTGGTAACCATCCCCATGGTGTTGCCCCCCACAGTGGTGGGTTACTGCCTGGGGGTGTTGCTGGGGCGGGAAGGTATCATCGGGGCGCCGCTATACCGGTTAACGGGGTGGTCCTTTATATTTACCTGGCAAGGGGCAGTGATTGCGGCCTTCATCGTCTCCTTGCCGCTCATGGTCAGGGTGGCCAGATCTGCTTTCGAGTCCGTGGATGAAGACTTGATCAGGATTAGTTACAGCCTGGGCAAGTCGAAGTGGGAAACTTTTGTGCATGTGATTCTGCCGTTGGCACGGGGCGGAATCATGGCGGGTGTGGTATTGGCTTTTGCTCGAGGATTGGGAGAGTTTGGCGCAACGCTGATGATCGCAGGAAATATTCCGGGAAAGACCAGTACCCTTTCGCTGTCCCTCTATTCTGCTTTTCAAGCTGGCGATGATGCCAGGGCCGGGCAACTGACCTGGGTGCTGACGGGCATTTCAGTGTTCGTCATTTATTTGTCAGGCAAACTGAGTCGCGGCAGATGGATGTGACTGTCCGCCTGAAGAAAAATCTTGAAGGATTCACGCTCGATGTCAACTGGGCCACCCAGGAAGGAATCGCGGTGATTTTTGGCCCATCGGGGTCAGGTAAATCCATGACCTTGCAGGTGATTGCCGGGTTTGTGGCGGTCGATGAAGGCTATATTCAGGTGGGTGAGCAGGTTTTTCTGGATTCCTCCGCATCCATTGATCTCCCGCCTCAAAGGAGGGAGATCGGGTATTTGCTTCAGAATTATGCATTGTTTCCACATATGACCGTGCGCCAGAACATTCTTTATGGTCGTCGAACGTCGGGCCAGGCAACTGGCGAGTTCCGGGAAATGATCGCCCTGTTTCAACTTGAGGGGTTGGAGAACCGTTACCCAGGGGCGCTTTCAGGGGGGCAAAAGCAGCGGGTAGCATTGGCTCGGGCCTTGATGAGAAAACCCAGGATTCTATTGCTGGATGAACCATTGGCAGCGGTGGATATCGCGGTTCGAAAAATGATCAGGACGGAACTCAAACTGCTCCAGCGAAAGTTGAAGATTCCCATGATTCTGATCACCCACGATCTGGGCGAAGCATTGTCTTTGGCAGACAAGTTGATCATCTACGAACAGGGTCGCGTGGTGCAGGAGGGTGATCCCATCGAGATCGTCAAGCATCCCCTCAATGAACGGGTCTCTGAATTACTGGGACGGATCGCTTTTCACACTGAACCTGTTTTTTCATTCTAGCTCCATGGAAAATTTTTCAAAATTGAAGGCCCACCTTCTGCTCGAAAAAAATGGCTTGTCTTTTCTCGGAGATCAGCGGGTAACGTTGCTTGAAGCGATTGCCACCCACGGGTCGATCACCTCGGCCGCAAAAGCGATTGGAATGAGTTACAAGGCCGCATGGGATACCGTGGACACCATGAATAATCTGTCCGATCATCCGCTGGTACGACGGTCCATCGGGGGGCGCCATGGAGGAGGAACGATTTTGACCGAGCATGGCCAGCAACTGGTCAAGGTTTTTCGGGAAGGTGAAAAGAAATTTCAGGGGGTAATGGAGGATCTGGCGACGGATATGGAAAGTTTCACTCATCTCCAAGATATTTATAAAAGGTTTTCGATGAGAACCAGTGCCAGAAACCAGTTTTTAGGGAAAATCAAGAAAATCACCAAGGGCGCGGTCAATGCCGAGATAAAAATCGGCCTTGACGACCATAACGAAATTGTTTCCGTGATTACGGCCGAAAGCGTGGAACTCATGGATCTTGCGGTCGGGGTAGAAGTTTATGCCTTGATCAAAGCCCCTTCCATCGTTCTGACAACGGAGGTAACGACGAAATTCAGTGCGGAAAACCGGCTTTGCGGTGTGATTGCCCGGATTCAGGCAGGAGAAGTAAATGCGTCGGTATGGTTGTCGTTACCAAATGAAAAAACGGTGACTTCCATCGTGACGCTCGAAACCCTCGAAAAACTGGAGTTGAGGGAGGGAACCCCTGCTCAGGCAATTTTTACCGGTTCAACCGTCATTCTTGCAAGGATATGAACATGTCACATTCAATGGAACCCGGGAGGCCTGTTAGCCTGGAATTCATGGGCGAACACGCCTTCCTCCTCTCGAAAGACGAAGCAAGCGCTGGCCTCGGTGCGGCTTTTCGGGTATTTGAAAAGCATGGCGTCCATCCTGAAGATTGCAGGCTGGCCATGCGAAAACTTGCGGGAAATGAACTTCTGACCAAAGACGAAGCATTTCATTGCCTGATCTGGAACGAGGCGGAAGACAGTGCCTTTCGTGCGGCAACGTTGGGCTGGTTGGCACGGAATGTTGACATTCGTCTGGAAGTTTAACCTGATGTTGCCTGGGAAGACGGGTTGGGCGGCGGCCATATTTCCTGCAACTGTTCCGGAATGATGCGGAAATATCGGAAAATTTGTTTCGCGTGAACAGACAGGGCACATCTGGTAGACTTGAGTTGTGCATGCATCCAGGGGTGGGTTTTGAACCCAATGCTATTTGGCCTGTAGGGAGACATCGTGAGAAGTCATTGTGGGTGAGAAGAAGATAATTTCGGACTACATGTCTCAAGAGAAGTTGATTACGGCGGAAAATATTGCCAACCGTAAGAATTTTCTTGAATTTTCCGAAGTTGATGTCGAGATTCTGGGGCAAATTCATCGGTATCTGGAACACAATGAGGCGATTGTCGATTCATTTACCGATTCGTTCTATCGGCATGTTTTTTCTTTTCCAGAATTGAAAATGATGCTTCCTGATGAAGCATCGATCGACCGGCTCAAGAAAATACAATCCCGGTATTTCTTTCGCCTGACTGCAGGTGACTACGGCGAGGATTATGTTTCAGATCGATTGAAAGTCGGTTATGCCCATCAGAAGGTCGGTCTCGAACCAAAGTGGTATACCGGCGCCTACCGGAAATATCTATCCTCCTTGCTGCCAATCTTGCACGAGATTTTTGGAGACGACAGTACGAAACTGATCGCGGCTTATGATGCGATATTGAAGGTGGTCTTTTTTGACATGGATTTGGCCCTGGATACCTATTTTCATTCCGGCATGCGAAAACTGCTTCGGCTGGCCAACTACGATTCCCTCACCGGCCTGCCCAACCGCAATCTGTTCTATGACCGGTTGGCTCAGGAGATCAAGAAAGCCCAGCGGGACGGATCGTCTCTGGTTCTGCTGCTCATCGACCTCGATCAGTTCAAGGAAGTCAACGACACCCTAGGACACCCGTCCGGCGATCTGTTGTTGGTTGAATCCGCCCGGAGAATCCGGAAATGTGTGCGTGACGCTGATACCGTGGCTCGACTGGGCGGGGACGAATTCATCATCATTCTGCCTGAACTCCACATGCATACGCATGTGGAGCGTATTGCCCAGAATATCATTCAGGTATTGAGCAAGCCCTATCAACTGGACAACGATACCGTTCATATCTCTGCCAGCATCGGGATCACCGTTTATCCGGAGGATGCACAGGACATCGCAAGCCTCCTGAAACACGTGGATCAGGCGATGTACGCGGCCAAGGCGGAAGGGCGCAACCGTTTCGGCTATTTTACCCAATCCATGCAGCAGGAAGCCATGGAAAAGCAGGAGTTGACCAACGATCTCCGACAGGCGCTGGCTCGAAACGAGTTACATGTGTACTATCAGCCCATCCTGGAGTTGAAGAGCGGGTCGATCACCAAAGCAGAGGCTTTGCTGCGCTGGAAGCATCCTACACGGGGCATGGTCAGTCCGGCGATCTTTATTCCATTGGCTGAAGAATCCGGAATCATCCACGAGATCGGTGACTGGGTGTTCCAGCAGGCAGTCGTCTGTGTGGTGGACTGGCAGAAACGGCTCGGACGTATCATTCAGGTCAGCGTGAATAATTCCCCTATCCAGTTCGAGTATCCGGAAAGGCAGGGCTGGCAAAAGCAGATGAAAGAACTGGGCGTTCCCGGAAACAGAATCAACGTTGAAATCACGGAAGGGTTGTTGTTCAAAAAATCAGCCAAAACCATGGAACGGTTGCTGGACTTCAGAAATAGCGGAATCGAAGTATCCATCGACGACTTCGGTACCGGTTTTTCCTCACTGGCGTACCTCAAGCAATTTGATATCGATTACCTCAAGATCGACCGCTCCTTCATCAAGGATTTGGAGAAGAATGCGGACGACAGGGCGCTGACCGAGGCGATCATCGTCATGGCCCACAAACTGGGCATCAGGACCATTGCAGAGGGCGTGGAAACAGAGGTGCAGCGTGATCTGTTGAAATCATGCGATTGCGACTTCGTTCAGGGGTTTCTGTATTCCCCCGCCGTACCTGCCGTCGAGTTTGAAAGAATGATCGCAGGAAAACAGCCGATCTGATCCCGGGCTTCCGAAGTCTGGTAAGCCTGAAAACCCGGTAAAGTGTCAGAAAATCTTACACTCTCAATCCTGGTTGCCTACTTCCCGACCACTGCCAGCGCCCTGAAACAGTCCTGGATTCGCACCATTGAGCGGGCGAAGAAGTTGGGTTGACTGTATGCACATCCGTATGTACTATACATGACATGAAAATCGAGTTCGACCCGAAGAAAGCCGAGATCAATCCCCTCAACCATGACGGAGTGACATTCGAGGAGGCCAAACCTGTATTGCTCGATCCATACGCACTCACGAAAGAGGATCATGATGCGGAAGGAGAGCAGCGCTTCATTTCCCTTGGAGTGGTATGGACTCAACGAGGTGACAGCATACGTCTCGTTTCAGCATGGAAGGCAAACCAACAGCAAAGGAAGCGATATGAAGAGCAGTTCTGATGCAATGCACGAGCAATACAAAGACATGGACTTTTCGGATGCAAAGCCAGTCTCGGGCATCCCGGCCCTGGCGAAGCTCCAGGCCGAGTCTGGAGGAAAAACCCGCATCACAATGCGTCTGGACAATGACGTGCTGGCCATCTTCAAGGCCAGAGCGGAAATGACTGGGGGTAATTATCAAACCCTCATCAATGAAGCCCTGAAGCAGTTTGCTGTTGGGCAAACTCTGGCAGACGTTGTGAGGGAAACAATACGGCAGGAACTTCACGCCGCTTGAGCATGTTGACACTTGCAAGGGGTTTGTAGAAAACCATCAGAATCTCGGTTGTTTCCCATCACCGCAAGCGGGTTCAAGGCCGCATGGGGCAGGGAAAATACGAAAGAGAGCGGTTTGCTGAAAACGACTTGAGGGCCAAGGTTGCGTCAGGCGCGATTGATTTGGGACTCAGATGCAACCTCTACGTTGGGCCATTCAAGCGATTTGGGGTGACGGATGGGATTCGAACCCACGACAACCGGAATCACAATCCGGGACTCTACCAACTGAGCTACCGCCACCACCGCTTGAAGAGGCAAGCCGGGATTGTATCATCCCGGCTTGGGATTTGCTAGTCTCAGGCTATCTCAATCCGCAGTCGATCTGTTTCCACGGGTTCGTCTGAGAAACCAGAAAGGTCTGGCTGGTCTGGAATACATACGCTCGGGGTGTTACGCGGGGGGAAAATTTCCTGTATGTTTCAGCCATCCCATTGTACGGCAATTCCAGGAATTCCCATGCTCAGTCCCCTTGCGCCAGAACCCCCGGTCACTTCCGCCATTTCTCCCGTGGCCGCTTCGAGTATCGATATTCGCGAGAGCGACGGGGTGCGAACGCTGCATTTCGGGTCCGAGTGGGTGCAAGGAGCCATGCGGGTGGCCCGCCCCTGGACTCTGGAACTGGAGTATACCCGTGCCATGATTTTCCCCTTGATCCTGTGCGAGGAAACCCCGACCAGAATTCTCCTGATCGGGTTGGGGGCTGCATCTCTGCTCAAGTATTTGTATCGTCATTGTCCGCATGCCCACCTGACGGTGGTGGAAATCGATCCACGGGTGGTACGAGCAGCACGCCAGTTTTTTCGCATGCCGGAGGATTCCGGGCGAATCACGGTGGTGGAGGGCGATGGCGCTGACTTCATGGACCATGTCGGTGAAATCTATGACCTGATTCTGGTGGATGGTTTCGATGCGCGGGCGCGCGCAGGGCGGTTGCAAGGTGAGAGGTTTTACCGGAACTGTGGACGGGTCCTGAGTGCGCACGGTTTTCTATGCGCCAATTTCTTGACCCGTCAGCGCGGGTATCGGGCAGCCTTGACTGCCTGGAGCGCCATTTTCTCGGGACGAAGCCTGCGGTTTCCGACGCTGGACAGTGGTAATGGGGTAGTTTTGGCCAGCGCAGGGCCGCAGGGTCCCTGGTCTCTGGCGGAGTTGCGGGCACGCATTCTGGCCTGGAAAAAAGATCATGCTCTGGATCTGGGGCATCTTTTTGCCCGCATCGAACAACTTCAGTCCGGTTCGGGCGGGATGCTGAGGCTGGGTCCGTGATCAGAGGCCGCTGTGCTGTTGGGCCACCATGCAAAAGATCACGGGGATGGAAAGCATGGTATTGAAGCGCGAAGTCAGCATGGCGATCCGGGCCGCCCTGGGTTTTTCAATGATTTCCACAGGGACGAGTCCGAGCGCTTTTTTCTGATTCGGCCAGATGATGAACCAGACATTGAAAGCCATGAGGAAACCCATCCACATGCCCAATCCGATCGGCACGACTCCGTCACGCAGCATCAGGGCCTGCATGACATATCCATTCATGGAGGCCAGTCCCAGGCCCATGAAGACGGTGGCCAACGCTGCCCAGCGGAACCAGAAAAGGGCGGCGGGTGCGATGACCTTGGAAATGGCGGGTTTTTGTTCGTCCGGGATTCTGGGCATGGAGGGGATCTGGACGAAATTGAAATACCACAGCAGACCGATCCACATGATGGCCACGGTGACGTGCAACCAGCGGAAGGCAAAAGTCCACCAATTGTGGGAGAGCAGGTCTACGTTACCTCCTCCAATAATGGCCAGGATCAGGGCGAGCAGGACAAAACCTGCGCTGACGGTACGACCCAACGACTGGAAAATGATACTCATGACAGACTCCTGCAAGTGTGAGATTTTTATGACGGGTGTCTTTTCCCGTTCGTTTGGAGGGGAGGAAGATACCACATCTCTTGAAAATTACGTCAAGATACGGCGATATTCGGCACGGCAGGAGTCTCCCGGCATGGTTCAATAGCCCCTCTGCATGAAGGAGGAGGGGGATGAGAGGGAAATGGATGGGGCGTCCGAAGCGCGAGGATCCGCCTGACGGTACTCCCCCCATCGTCAATCCCCGGGTGGTACAGGCATGGTTCGAGGTGCAGGGTGCGGCGCTGGTAGAGCGCAACCGCTGGTTTCTGGTCAGTCTGGTTCTGGGGGTGGGGTTGTTCCTGAGTGGTATTGCCCTGGTGCTTCTCCTTCCTTTGAAGACCGTGGTTCCCTTCGTGCTGGATCGCTCGGAAAATGGGTCCGTCGCTGTTTCCAGCACCCATGTGCAGGTATACCACCCGGCGGAGTCTGAAAAACGCTACTTTCTGGCACGGTGGGTTCGTCAGTTGTTGACGCTCGACCCGCATCTGACCCCCACCTATCTGGCTGATGCGTATCAATTGACTCGAGGCAAGGCAACGGTGGAGTTCACCGACTGGGTGCAACGCAACCAGCCGATGGCCGAATTACGTAAAGACCCCACCCTGACGCGTACCGTGGCTGTGTCCAGCGTATCGCTCATCGAGGATGAAGCAGCGTTGCTGCGTGTCGTGACGGAACGGCGTAATGGCGGAAATCCCATGGCACGGCGCGAGAAGTTCGTTCTGACCCTGCACTTTGCCGTGGTGGCTCCCGAGCGTGAGGAAGAGGTCCTGAAAAACCCGGCCGGGTTATTCATTACGCATTTTTTGGTGAATACGGATTTGGAGCAATGAATGGACGATCTGCCCCTCGGAAATTCCGGTTTCGTCGTCGCGGTAAAAAAACGCATGTTCTCCTGGCATGGCGTGAGTGGGGTAGGGTGGGCGAGGGCAGGTTGGTGTCTTTGTGCTTCGTTCTTGACCCAAGGGGCGGTTTCCGAGCCTGTGTCGCCGACCCGTACACAGGTGCAAATCTATGATTCGGAAGTTCCGACGGAAATTCTCACTGTTCCCGGAGTGCCCACGGATCTGCAGTTGGCTCCCCATGAAAAAATCATGGGATTGGCCCTGGGCGATACCCTTCAATGGCGTGTGGAGGAATTGCCAGGGCATCTTTTTCTCAAGCCGCTGCGTCCCGACCTTTTCACGGCGGGAACCTTGGTAACCAACCTGCGCGTTTACTCCCTTGTTTTGCGCAGTACCACGCCTCAGGGACCTTGGGTGATGCGGGTGCGATGGATTCTGGATGAGGAAAAATCCCTGTCCTCTCCATCGGGAAAAACGATCCATTCCCTTTCCCTGACGCCCCGGCACGTGCATACCCATTACACGATCAAAGGCGAAGCGGAATTCCGTCCTCTGGAGGTGTTTGACGATGGGCGTTTCACCTGGATCGACATGGGACATCCACAGGTACTTCCTGCCGTCTTCATGGTCAATGACGAGGGTTCCCGACTGGTCAATTACCTGCTTCATCCCCCATATTTCGTGGTGCAACGCCTGATGCCTCATTTTCTGCTCAAGTTGGGCGGCACCGAGGTCGAAGTGATCAATCCGGACTATGGCAAGCCCTCCGAAGTGCAAGGAGATGCATCAGGGCAGAAACCATGAATGAAGGGGAAGTCATGGGGATGGCCCAGGCAGGCAGGGAAAAAATCATCCGGCCGGGATCCGGTGGTTCCCCTGCACCGGGCGCGGAGGAACCTGTTCCCTGGGAGGAGGCACAGGAGTGGACAAAGGGGGTTCCGCCGGGCAAGGTCCGTCGCCATTTGCACTGGTGGGTGGCTGCAGGATTGGGGCTGGCGGTGGTGCTGGGGTTCGGGGTGCAGGCGCTGGTCGGGCGGGTACGGGCAGCCTCGCCCTCGCTCGATGCCCAGGCGGTGGTTTTGGGGCAGGCTCCGGCAGTCAGTACGCTGCAGCATGAGTTGGTGCGTGAGCAGATGGCCGACCCTGGGCCACCTCCGCCGCTGGTGGACGATGCGGGAGATAAAACCCGTCAGGCCGAGCAGGAACGTCAGCATCAGATCGAGTTGGCCCGTGCCCAGCAGGCAGCCCAGATTGCGGCCAGTCCGATTCTGGCCATTGGGGGACCGGTGGCTCAACCAGTTCCACTTTCAACGCCTGCCCCGGGCAGTACCTCGCCCCCTGCAGAGCCCGGTTCGGGGATGGGCATGCTGCCAGGGAGTGCATCGGTTCCTCCCACCATCCCTTCCCTGGGGTTGGGCCTGAACGGGGTGGGCGCCTTGCCTGCCCTGACAGGAATGGTGGCTTCGCCCTGGAACCCGACTCCGGCCGTACCAGGAACGGCATCGCAACCGCCTCCAGCAGCAGTGCGTTCACGCCAGAATACGACCCCTCTCGAACCGGTTCAGCCGGCCAATCATGCCCTCGTACTGGAGGGTACCGTCATGCCGGCGGTCCTGATCACCCAGATCAACAGTGATCTGCCCGGATTGATCACGGCCCAGATTACGGAGGATGTCTACGATTCCATCGACGGAACCCTGCTGGCCATTCCCAAGGGCAGTCGACTGATCGGGCAGTTTGCGGCGCGCATCTTGCCGGGACAGGAGCGTTTGATGGCATCCTTTCATCGCCTCATTCTGCCCAGCGGAGTGAGTTTTCAACTGGAGGATATGGTGGCTTCCGATGCCCAGGGGCAGTCAGGTATGCAGGATGAGGTGGATAACCGATTCTGGAAACGTCTGGGTGGGCAGTTCATGACGGCCGGACTGGCTCAGATCATTGCCCAGCCGACGGGAGGCGTGACGGTACTGGGAGGCATGGGCAACAATCTGACCACGGATGCGGCGGGTCAGATCCTGGTCAATACCGCCAGCATCGGTTTCGCCGGGCAGGCGGCCATCGGTCCGGTGATCATCATCAAGAAAGGCTATCCCTTTTCCCTGTTGGTCAACCGCGACATGGACTTTGCTTCCCTGGCCGCTTCTCAGGCAGACCTGTCCGGTGCCCCGCCTACGCCTTGATGGATGAAGGGTTTCAATGGCGGTGTGACATCGCCATTCTGGGCGCGCTGACGCAACGCATGATCGATCAATACGAGCGCCATCATGGCCTCCACGATGGGCGTGGCCCGAATGCCGACACAGGGATCATGGCGTCCGGTGGTTTGAACTTCCACGGCCTGCCCCTGGCGGTCGAGGGAACGACGGGGCAGGCGAATGCTCGAAGTGGGTTTGATGGCCAGGTGTGCAATGAGGTCCTGTCCCGTGGAGATTCCGCCCAGAATCCCGCCTGCGTGATTGCTCTGGAACCCATCCGGGGTCATTTCATCCCCGTGTTCCGTGCCTCGCTGGGTCACTACGGCAAACCCGTCGCCAATTTCCACGCCTTTCACGGCATTGATGGACATGAGGGCATGGGCAATGTCTGCATCCAGACGGTCAAAGACGGGTTCGCCCCACCCCGGGGGCAAACCGCTGGCTACCACGCTCAGGCGCGCCCCTACGGAGTCGCCCGACTTGCGCAGATCGTCCATGAACGATTCCAGTCGAGGAACGAGATCCGGGTCCGGACAGAAAAACGGGTTTTGGTCAATGGCGGTCCAGTCTTTGACCGTGACGGGAATGGGGCCCAGTTGGGACAGGTACCCGCGAATGGTGATGCCATAACGCTGCGCCAGCCACTTCCGGGCAACGGCGCCCGCAGCCACACGTGCCGCCGTTTCCCGTGCGGAGGAACGTCCTCCACCGCGATGATCACGCAACCCGTATTTCTGCAGATAGGTGTAATCGGCGTGACCCGGCCGGAACTGCTGGGCGATTTTGTCATAATCACGGCTGCGCTGGTCTTCGTTATGAATGACGAGGGCGATGGGCGTGCCCGTGGTGACCCCTTCGAAGACTCCAGACAGGATCTGCACCTGATCCGATTCGCGACGTTGGGTGACATGCCGGGAGGTGCCAGGTTTGCGTCGGTCCAGGTCGGGTTGGATGTCGGCTTCGCAGAGTGGCAGTCCGGGTGGACAGCCATCGATCACGGCGCCCAGTGCGGGGCCATGGCTTTCCCCGAAGGTCGTGACACAAAACATTCGCCCCCATGTATTACCGGCCATACTCGTTCCCAGCACAAAGATCGAATCTTAGCATGGAGTGTCGTGACGTCTCTGAAATCCGCAGGATCTCCCGATTCATGGGGATTCCGAACCTTGTGGTTTGGCAGTCGACTTCCCTTGATCCGGGCGTATCACGCCGTATTGGGAGAAATGCAACTGGTAGTGGGCTGGGTCCGGCAAGGTGATTCGCACCCGCCCCCCCACCGGCAGGGTGAGTTTGTCGCGCACATGACCAAATGGCAGGTTCTGCAACAAGGGGATGGGGAGCAGGTGTTGCAGATAATCCACCACTTGCTCCAGGGCATAAGGTGCTGCAGAGGCATGAGTAGGTTCGCAGCGGTTGAACTGGCCCCACAGGATGGCGCGTACCGAGTTGAACACGCCTGCATGGTACAACTGCATCAGACAGCGCTCGATGATGTAGGGCTCTTCATTCACTTCTTCGAGGAACAGGATGCCTTCCTCCACTTTGGGCAGATAGGGCGTTCCCACCAAATGAGCCACCAGAGACAGGTTACCTCCCCAAAGGATTCCTTCCAGCCCGTTGCCGATCTGGCGACGCAGGCGCATTCCGGCCTCCCCTTCGTGAACGGTGAAAGGCAGGCGAATGAGGGGGGACGAGTGGGTTTCGTTTTGCAGCAGAGGCAAGAAATGGTCCTGGTGCAATGCACTTCGGTGTGGATGCCCGAAATCGGGAGCGGCCATGGGGCCTGCAAAGGAGACCAGTCCCGTCCGCGCCAGTATGGCCAGGTGGAGTGCTGTGACATCACTGAAGCCGATGATGGGCTTGCGGGCGGCGGCAATGGCCTCATAGTCCAGATGCGGCAGGAGGCGGGTCAAACCGTAGCCCCCCCGGGCTGCCATGATGGCATTCACCCTGGGATCGTGGATCAATTCATGAAAGTCTTCCAGTCGTTCGGTATCGGTCCCGGCAAAATATTCGTGCCGGTTGCGAATATGGGTTCCTTCGCGCACATCCCACCCGTGTTCCGAGAAATACAGAATGGCCATTTCCAGGGCTCCGGGCTCGGTCAGGAAGCCGGAAGGCGCACATAGACCCAGGCAAGGGTTGGCTGGGAGCAGATAGGGTAAACGTGTGTTCATGGTGCAAATATAACGTGAAATTCGTTGGTCGTCATTGAGGTGCCTGGATGGGTCTTTTCTGGTTGCTCCCACGGGAGTGAAAAAATGCCTCGGGTTTTCTGACGGCCGGTCGTTGTGTCATAATGATCCGTTCAGTGGAGGATCCTGGTGATGACGGCTCAAACCCTTTATGACAAGTTATGGCAGGCTCATGTGGTGCGTGAAGAAGGGGATGGCACGACCTTGTTGTACATCGACCGCCATCTGGTTCATGAGGTGACCAGTCCACAGGCCTTCGAGGGACTGACGCTGGCGAAACGTCCCTTATGGCGGAGGCAGAGTATCGTGGCCACTGCGGATCATAATACGCCGACTGTCACTCAGACAGAAATTCACGATCCCGTTTCGCGTCTCCAGGTGGACACCCTGAGCCAGAATTGTCACTCCTTCGGGGTGACGTTGTATCCCATGGGCGATCGGCGTCAGGGCATCGTTCACGTCATGGGGCCGGAGCAGGGGGCGACCTTGCCAGGCATGACCGTGGTTTGTGGAGATTCCCATACCAGCACCCATGGGGCTTTTGCAGCCCTGGCTTTTGGTATCGGCACTTCCGAAGTGGAACATGTCATGGCCACCCAGACTCTGGTGGCACGCCGTTCCAGGACCCTGCGCGTCACCGTGGACGGGACGCTGCCGGAAGGCGTGACAGCCAAAGATGTGGCGCTTTACATCATTGGGCAGATTGGGACCGCCGGAGGCACGGGATATGCCATCGAGTTCGCGGGGGAGGTCGTCCGGGGGTTCAGCATGGAAGGGCGCATGACCCTGTGCAATATGGCCATCGAGGCGGGGGCTCGAGCGGGTTTGATCGGTGCCGATGAGGTTACCTTCTCCTATCTGAAGGGGCGTCCCCACGCGCCTTCAGATGCCCAATGGGATCAGGCCGTTTCTTACTGGCGCACCCTGCACAGTGACGAGGAGGCGGTATTCGACAAGGAAATCACTTTGTCGGCGCAACACATCGAGCCGCTGGTGACCTGGGGAACTTCGCCGGAAATGGTGGTGAGCGTGACAGGGCAGGTGCCCGATCCCCGTCTTGAAAAAGATCCAGTGCGTCGCCAGGGCATGGAACGAGCCCTGGGTTACATGGGGCTGACCGCCAATACGCCGATGGTTCGAATTTCTCTGGACAAGATCTTCATCGGCTCCTGTACCAATTCCCGCATCGAGGATCTGCGCGCAGCGGCTGCTGTGGTGAAGGGGCGACATGTGGCGTCCAACATCAAACTGGCCATGGTGGTTCCCGGTTCCGGACTGGTCAAGGCTCAGGCTGAGGCCGAGGGGTTGGATCGGATATTTCTCGAGGCCGGTTTTGAATGGCGCCATCCCGGCTGTTCCATGTGTCTGGGAATGAATGAGGACCGCCTCAGTCCGGGGGAACGTTGTGCCTCTACCTCCAACCGCAACTTTGAAGGACGTCAGGGCACGGGCGGGCGTACCCATCTGGTCAGCCCGCAGATGGCTGCTGCTGCAGCCATTGCGGGACATTTTGTCGATATCCGGGAGAACTTCTGATGCGTGCTTTCACCTTGCTGAACGGCCTCGTGGTACCCCTCGATCGGGCCAATGTGGATACCGATGCCCTTATTCCCAAGCAATTTCTCAAATCCATTCATCGTGCCGGCTTTGGTCCCAACCTGTTCGATGCCTGGCGTTATCTGGACGAGGGTCAGCCCGGGCAGGACAATCGTTTGCGTCCCCTGAATCCCGACTTCGTGCTCAACCAACCGCGCTATCAGGGGGGGCAGATCCTCCTGGCACGGGAGAACTTTGGCTGTGGTTCGAGTCGCGAACATGCGCCCTGGGCATTGGATGACTATGGGTTTCGGGTGATCATCGCCCCCAGTTTTGCCGATATTTTCTTTAATAATTGCTTTAAGAATGGGTTGCTTCCGATTGTTCAAAAAGAAGAAACAGTTGACTTGCTGTTCAAGGAAGTGGCAGCGACTGAAGGCTATCGACTGCAGGTGGATTTGGCTGAGCAGACCTTGACGACCCCGGACGGCAAGGTTTTTGAGTTCACTGTGGACGGGTTTCGTAAAGACTGCTTGTTGCGAGGGTTGGATGAAATCGGGTTGACCTTGCAACATGCCGATGAGATTCGTGCCTACGAAAAACATCGGGTCCAGCAGGAACCCTGGATTTTTTCCTGAGGAAAAACGTCAGTCATTTGCGGATCGATTCGCTGCAAGAAAATCGGTCTGGGCGCCTTGACGATTGATTATCGATAATCCATAATCTGACCTTTCGGTTTCAGGTCTTCCTGCCATGTGGATCGTTCGTCTCGCCTTGCAGCGCCCCCATACCTTTTTGGTGATGGCGCTGCTGATCGTGCTGCTGGGAGCATTCAGCATTCGTCGCACGCCGACGGATATCCTGCCCAATATCAACATTCCCGTGGTGTCGGTGGTATGGAATTATTCGGGCATGCCTCCCCAGGATATGGCCGACCATATTACGTCGTTTACCGAGCGGGTGGCCACCACCACGGTCAACGACATCGAGCATATCGAGTCACAGTCGCTGAACGGGATCGCGGTGGTGAAGTATTTCTTTCAACCTCGGGTCAACGAGGACCTGGCCGTCGCGCAGATCACCGCCATTTCCCAGACTCTTTTGCGTCAGATGCCGCCGGGCATGACACCCCCCTTTATCCTGGCTTATAACGCGTCCAGTGTTCCGGTCATCCAGTTGGCCCTGGACAGTTCGCGCCTGACGGAAGGCCAGTTGTTCGATTTCGGGAATAATTTCATTCGTACCCAGTTGGCGACCGTGGCTGGCGCTTCCCTTCCCTATCCCTATGGCGGGCAGATGCGTCAGGTGCAGGTGGATCTGGAACCGGCAGCGTTGAGGACTTATGGTTTGTCGGCCAATGACGTGACGCGCGCTCTGGCCACCCAAAACCTGATCGTTCCGGCCGGAACGGAAAAAATTGCCCATTGGGAATATGTGGTGAAGTTGAACGCCAGTTTCCCCGATATCGATCAGTTGAACGGCATTCCCCTGCGTACACCTTCCGGGGCTCTGATCCATATTCGGGACGTGGCCCACGTTTACGACGGGGCGCTTCCGCAGACCAATGTGGTGCGTGTGGATGGGCACCGGGCCGTGCTGATGAGCGTGCTCAAGACCGGGTCGGCATCCACCCTGACGATCATCGACAGCATCAAGGGCCTCATGCCACAGGTGCGGGCGGACATGCCGCCGGGAATGCACATCCATACCACGGGCGATCAGTCCCTGTTTGTGACGGCGGCGATCAATGGGGTGGTGCGAGAAGGGTTGATTGCAGCGACGTTGACGGGACTCATGATCTTGCTTTTTTTGGGGTCGTGGCGCAGTACTTTGATCATCACCGTTTCCATTCCCCTTTCCGTGCTGGTGTCCCTGATCGTGCTGTCCTGGCTGGGGGAGACCATCAATATCATGACCCTGGGCGGTTTGGCTCTGGCCGTGGGGATTTTGGTCGATGACGCCACGGTGGCCATTGAAAATATCAACTGGCACCTGGAGCAGGGCAAGGATACGGAAACGGCCATTCTGGATGGCGCACGCCAGATCGCGATGCCCTCCCTGGTGTCCACCCTGGCTATTTGTATCGTCTTCATTCCCATGTTCCTGCTTACGGGGGTCGCTCATTACCTTTTCGTGCCTTTGGCCGAAGCGGTCGTGTTTGCCATGTTGGCCTCCTGGATACTGTCCCGGACTCTGGTCCCCACCCTGGCGAAATACTGGTTGCACCAGGAACATGGGGAGCCTGCACGCCATCTGGGCGCTGCCATCCATCAACGTTTCGAGGCAGGGTTCAACCGTTTGCGGACGGCTTATCATGTCCGTCTGGAAGGCGTATTGCGCACCCGTCCCCGTCGCTTCATTGCGATTTTCTATGGAGCGATAGGGTTGTCGTTCCTGCTGTATCCATGGATTGGGGAGAATTTTTTCCCGGAAGTGGATGCGGGACAGATCAAGTTACACCTGCGTGCGCCCAGCGGTACGCGCATCGAGGATACGACGGCCTTATGTGATCTGGTGGAACAGGACATCCGTCGCCATGTGGGAAAGCAATTGGACACCCAGGTGGACGTGGTGGGGTTGCCTTACAGCGGGATCAATCTGTCCTACAGTACATCCGCGCCCATCGGACCGGGGGATGCGGATATTTTCATCACGTTGGGCAAGGGGCATGCGCCCACCCCGGAAGTGGTGTATGGTCTGAGAAAGATACTGCACAAGGATTTCCCGACCATTTCCTTTGCTTTCCTGCCCGCAGACATCGTCAGCCAGATCCTGAATTTTGGCTTGCCTGCGCCTTTGGATGTGCAAATTTCGGGGATTCGTCTGGCAGAGAACCGGGCTTTTGCCAATCGGTTGCTGGCCCAGTTGAAGGGGATACCGGGGGCCGTGGACCTGCGCATCCAGCAGCCCTTCGACTATCCCCAGGTGGAAGTCGAGGTGAATCGCGACCTGGCCCAGACCTTGGGGTACACGGAGCAGGATGTGGCCAGTAATCTCATGACTTCCCTGTCCGGAAGTTTTCAGACGGCCCCCAGTTTCTGGACCAACCCAAAAAACGGCGTACAGTACAATGTGTCGGCACAGATGCCGCAATACCGCCTGCAGTCGGTGGGGGATTTGGGCCAGCTGCCCATTACCGTGGCCTCGCCCATGGTGCCTCCTCAGATCCTGGCCAACCTGGCCACCTTCCGTCACGGCGTGGGGCCCGCAGTGGTCAGCCACTACAATGTGAAACCGGCCATCGATATTTTTGGGGCGGTTCAGGGTACCGATTTGGGTACGGTGGCGAAACGGATTCAGGAAATCATTCATGCGAACCAGAAGTATCTGCCCAAGGGGACGCAGGTGATCGTGCGTGGACAGGTACAAACCATGCGTGACTCCTTTTCCAGTCTGGAGTGGGGGCTTTTGAGCGCGATTGTGCTGGTGTATTTGCTCATTGTGGTGAACTTCCAGTCGTGGATCGATCCCCTCATCATCATTGGCGCCTTGCCCACGGCCCTAGCCGGAATCGTCTGGATGCTGTTTCTTACCCACACGACCTTGTCGGTCCCGGCGTTGACGGGCGCCGTGATGTGCATGGGGGTCGGAGCGGCCAACAGTATCCTGGTGATCAGTTTTGCCCGCGAGCGGGTAGCGGAGGGACTGTCGGCGCTCGAGGCAGCGCTCGAAGCAGGCAGTACCCGCTTGCGTCCGGTGCTGATGACGGCTCTGGCCATGGTCATTGGCATGCTGCCCATGGCTCTGGGGCTGGGGGAGGGTGGAGAGCAGAATGCGCCCCTGGGTCGTGCCGTCATCGGAGGTTTGTTGTTTGCCACCGTGGCGACCCTGTTTCTCGTACCCGTATTGTTCAGTTTGATTCGTTCCCGACGCTCGGTTTCCTCAAGGACTATGTCATGATTTCCTCTCGTTTCTTCGGTGGGTTGATTTTTCTGGCGGCACTGGGGGTTGCGGCCTGGGGTATCACGAGCCGTCTGCATGCTCAGAATGCCCTGGCCCAGAATTCGGTGGCAGATGCTCAGTGGCAGGTGGAGGTGACCCATGCCCTGCCGGAAAGCCATGTGCCCGATCTGATTCTTCCCGGGCAGTTGCAGGCCTGGACGGAAACCCCGATTTATGCCCATACCTCGGGGTATCTCAAACACTGGGCAGTGGACATCGGGCAGAAGGTCAGGGCCGGACAAGAAATCGCCGAGATCAGCACTCCGGACATCGATGCACAGGAGGCACAGGCCGAGGCCGAGATGCGGACGGCGGAGGCCAATGAGGAACTGGCGCGTGTGACGGCGCAACGGTACGCGGCCCTTCTGCCAACCAAAACCGTATCGCCCCAGGATGCAGACAATAAACGTCTGGATGCGGAAGCCAGGAAGACGGCGCTGGATGCGGCACGAGCCAACCTGGAACGGCTGCATGCGCTGGACCGCTTTCGGAAGATCGTCGCTCCGGTGGACGGGATCATCACGGCACGTAATGTGGATGTGGGAACCATGATCGATAGCGGGTCGGCCAATGGAAAGGCGACAGAACTGTTTCATCTGGCGGATACCCGGCGTCTGCGAGCCTACATCCCGGTTCCCGAAGACGAGGTTTCCTCTCTTCCGGCAGGTGGAGTGGTCCGTATCGAGGCGCGTGCTTTTCCGGGGCGCACCTGGAGCGCTCAACTGGTTCGCCATGCCCAGGCCATCGATCCCGTCAATCACACGGAGTTGGTGGAACTGAACCTGGAGGGCGGAATGTTGTTGCCGGGCAGTTACATCGAAGTTCATTTTCCTCGCCACGCAGCGCAGCAATCGGTAACCTTGCCAGCCAATACTCTGGTATTTCGTGCCAGTGGGACCTCTGTTGCCGTGGTGAACGAACACCAGGTGGTCTCCCTGAAACCCGTGATTGTGGGACGGGATCTGGGTGAGCGCATCGAAATTCTGTCAGGGATCAGTCCGTCGGATCGGGTTGTGGTGAGTCCTCCCGATTCGCTGGCCGAGGGCGTGACCGTTATCGTTCATGAAACTGGTGCACTCAGGAAAGCGCCATGAAAAAGGTTCTGATTGCAGGTCTGTTCCTTGGGGTGTCAGGCTGTTCCTTTGCGCCTACCTATACCCGCCCTGACTTGCCCACGGCAGCCCAGTATCGGGAGAAAACGGCGGAGGAGGGGCATTGGGTGCCTTTCAAACCCACGGCGGAGACCGCCCGAACCTGGTGGAAAGCCTTTCATGATCCGGTATTGGACGATCTGGAGCATTCGGGTCTGGCGGCCAACCAGAATTTATTGGCGGCCCTGGCACGCCTGGATCAGGGCCGTTCGTTGGCGCGGGAGCAATGGGCCAACCTCTGGCCTGTGATCGGGGCTTCGGCGACTCACCAGAAGACCAAAATTTCCGAACATACCATGATCTTTCCCGTACAAAACTATCCTGCATTCCAGACCAATCAGGTGCAACTGGATCTGAATTACGAACTGGACATCTGGGGGGCATTGCGTAATGCTGCCCATGCTGCCGACGCCCAGGCCCGCGCCAGTGCCGACGATCTGGCCACCCTGGCTCTGTCCACGGAGGCCGAGATCGCACTGGATTATGAATCGCTGCGTGCGCTCGATGTGGAATTGTCCGAGACGGAAAAACTGGTGAACAGTTGGGCGGATAACCGTACGCTGACGGCCGTTCTGGTGACTGGGGCCGAAGCCGCCACTCCGGATCAGGCACAGGCCGATCTGAACTGGCAGGTGGCGCGCCAGCAACTCAACGAACTGCGCCTGCAGCGTGAACGCATGGAACATGCCCTGGCGTTACTGGTGGGGAGCAATCCCGAAGAGTTCCACATCGCCCCGGTGGCAGCCGAACTACCCACCCCCCTGCATCCCGTTCCAGGAATGCCTTCGATCCTGCTGGAACGACGTCCTGATGTGGTCAGTGCCGAGGAAAAGGTAAAAGCTGCCAATGCCAACATCGGGGTGGCCAAGGCCGCATGGTTTCCTGTTTTTAATTTGACGGCGTATTCGGGCTATGGCAACACGGGTTATGGGCCTTTGATGGTGGCTCCCAACCGTTTATGGTCTTTTGGCCCCACCCTGTCGTTGCCCCTGTTCAACGGGGGGCAGATTGCGGCGGCCAATGACCTGGCACGGGCCCAGTGGGAGGAAAGCGTGGCCAACTATCGAAATACCGTTCTGGAGGCCTGGCGTGAGGTGGAGGATCAATTGGCGGCTTTGCGTGAACTGGAAGAGGAGGCAGAGGCTGCGCGTGGAGCCAGCAAGGCAGCACAGCTGGCTCTGGAACAGGCTCGTCTGCGCTTTGAAGGAGGGTTGGCCAACCGCTTCGATGTGTTGCAGGCTGAGCGGACTGCGGCCCTGGCCTTGACCGGAGCGACCCAGTTGCGTTTGCGGGCCCTGGCGAGCAGTATCGTTCTGGTCAAGGCACTGGGCGGCGGGTGGTCGGACTCGGATTCTTCCGATGCGGCAAAGCCCCATTCCCCTGCGGGAGCACCCTCCTGATGTCTCAACCCCTGCTGCGCCGTTGCATGCGTGACCAGATTCGCGATCGCTTGCTGGAACGTATTCTGGAGGGAACCTACGCGCCAGGACATCGTTTTGTGGAACTGGATCTGGCAGCGGAATTCCAGGTCAGCCAGAGTCCCGTTCGCGAGGCTTTGCGTGAATTGGAAGTGATGGGTGCGGTGGATTCACTGCGTTACAAGGGGACCCGCGTTCGTTCCCCCAATCCGGTGGAAATGGCCGAAGCCTATGCTCTGCGGGCTATCCTGGAACAGCGTTCGGCAGAATTGGCCGTTCCCTGCCCTCCTGCCGTATTGGATTCCCTGCGTGCCGACCTGGTGGCACTGCATGAGGCAGCCCGAGACCGTGACGTGGCCCGCTACAGTCGCCATGCATTCAATTTCCATCGAAGCATCGTGGTTCAATCAGGCAATCACTTGTTTCTGGAAATATGGGAAAACGTCCAGACACGAGCACGCTTGCCTTTTGTGGCGCAGCACCTGTCCGCCGAATTGGCCTCCTGTGCTGCCGACCACGATCCCATTCTGGTGGCTCTTGAAAAAGGGGAAGGGGCTTCGGCAGGAAGACTGCTGCGCACTTTCATGGAATCCCTGCTGGCCAAACTGCCGCGCTGAAAGGTTCTGCCACCGGACGGAGGTTTTTATCTTATAATCGCGGTCTGGAGAGGTGGCAGAGTGGTCGAATGTACCTGACTCGAAATCAGGCGTAGGTATATGCCTACCGAGGGTTCGAATCCCTCCCTCTCCGCCAGTCCTGCAGTTGGGCCAACGAATCCCGGAATTCTTCTATTGGCACGGGCCTGGCGAACAGGTACCCCTGATGTGTGTGACAGCCGTTGCGCTCAAGAAAATCACGTTGCTGCTCCGTTTCCACTCCTTCGGCCATGACATTCAGCCCAAGATTCTCAGCCATCCCGATGATGGTCCGGATGATCACGGCATCATTCGGATCGGTGGCAACGTCGCGCACAAAACTCTGATCGATCTTGATCTGGTTCAGGGGCAGACGTTTGAGATAGGACAGGGAGGATTGTCCGGTGCCGAAATCATCCAGAGAGAAATGAATGCCGGCGGTGCGTAGTAATTGCATTTTCTTGATGCTGTCATCGATATCATGCAACACCAGAGATTCGGTCAATTCAAGTTCGAGCCCAGGATCGAGCGGGTCGAGACCGGTTTTTTTCAGTACCTCGAGCACCTGTGCCACAAAGTCTGGCTGACGAAACTGCCGGGCGCTGATATTGATGGCAAGATGCAGATGACGCGTCTGCGGATCGGTCTGCCATGTTTTGAGTTGTTCGCAGGCCATGTGCAGTATCCAGGCGCCGATGGGTACGATAAGGCCAGTTTCTTCGGCGAGGGGAATGAATTCCATGGGCAGAATCATTCCTCGTTCGGGATGTCGCCAGCGCAGAAAAGCCTCTGCACCCACAGCCCTCTGATCATCGACCTGAATCTGGTAGTAGAGTTCGAGTTGGCCGAGTGGCAGCGCCTGGCGCAGGTCGTCGACTAGGGCAGCGCGCATCTCCAGTTGCGCCTGCGTGTCGGGATCGAAAAAACGCAAGACGTTATGTCCGGCAGACTTGGCCTGGTACATGGCGGTATCGGCATGCTTGAGCAGATCATACATGCCGATACCCTCACCACAGAACAGGCTGATGCCGATGCTGGATGACCCATGATATTCAGACCCTTGCAGATCGAAGGGGCGGTTGATGGCTGCGAGAATCTTCTCTCCGATATCCCTGGCGACTGCTGCTGCCTGTTGGTCTTCCTCGCTCAGGTCCTCCAACATGACGATGAACTCGTCGCCACCCAGGCGGGCGACCGTGTCGATGTCGCGCACGCAGTTCTGGAGCCGTTTGCTGATCTCGATCAGCAGGAGGTCCCCCACGTCGTGTCCGCGAGTATCGTTCAGTGTTTTGAAATTGTCCAGATCGATGAACAGCAGGGCTCCTCGGTGCTGGCTGCGCGCGCTGGACGCCATGGCCTGCAGCAGACGTTCACGCAACAAACTTCGGTTGGGCAGGTTGGTGAGCGGATCATGGAAGGCAAGTTGATGTATTTTGTCGTCCGCAGCCTTGCGTATCGAAATATCGGAAAATGCCCCGACATAGTGGGTCACTTGCCCCTCTTCATTGGTAACGGCGGTGATCGTTAGCCATTCCGGGTAAGCCTCACCATTCTTGCGCCGGTTCCAGAGTTCTCCCTGCCAGTATTTATCGCGAATGAGAGTCTCCCATAAATTACGGTAAAAGACATCGTCCTGTCGTCCCGATTTGAGTATGGCGGGCGTCCGGCCTATCGCCTCGGCGGCACTATAGCCTGTCAGGTTCGTGAAGGCGCGGTTGACCCGGAGGATGCGGCTGTTCTGATCGGTGATCACGATACCCTCCTGCGTCTCGAAGGCTGTGGCTGCAATTCGCAGGTCCTGTTCGATGCGCTTGCGCTCGCTTTCCCGGTCAAAGTTGTCCAGCGCAAACGAGATGTCCCGTGACATTTCGCTCAACAGTCCAATCATTTCATCGTCAAATGCATCTGGATAGGCGTGGTAAACGGAAAGTACGGCAAAAGGCTTTCCCGCTCGAGAAATCGGGAAAACGCCGCCTGATCCGAAGCCGTGGCGCAAAGCCCACTCGCGTCTCGATGCCTCGATTTCATCGCTTTCGAAACGATGGGTGATCACGTTGCGATTCTCGCGGAATGCCGCATTGGTTCTTTCGCACTCTCCGGCCATGCCTCCGTTCGAGGAAATCAGGAGACAGTCCAGGTGCCGGGGTTCCCCACAATTCGCGACGGGTTCGATCAGGCCCTTGTCCTCATTCAACCGTCCGATCCAGGCCATCTTCATGCCACCAAAATCCACCGCCATCCTGCACACCAGCGGAAACAGGGAGGTTTCATCATCCATTCGCACGATGGCCTGATTGATCTCGCTGAGCGCCTTGTAGAGTTTCGTCAGGCGTTCGTTGCGGGCCTCCAGTATCATGCGCTCGATGATGTCTGCATACAATCTCCTCGAGTTTTCCTTCAGACGAAAGAATGAATAAATGGCGTAGGAAAGTAGCCAGAGTGCCGACAGGAAAAGAAGAAACCGATAATAGTTGGCGATCTTCAGGGCGTGGTCGAAAGACTGCTCATAGGTGGTGGTCAGATTTTCATCGAGCAGATGGGTTTCTCCCGAGGTGATTTTCGGGATGAGACCATCGAGTTCTTTTTCATATTCGAGAATGTAGGTTGCATGCTGGAGGGCATGCTCCATGATCCTGCGCAATTCAGGGGGGTAGGATGCTGCCTCCAGGCGCTTGATCTCGGACGCCACTGCGTCACCACCGCCTGCGCCTGCGTGGACCATGAGTACATCCCGCAGCAGGGTCTGCAGGTCTTCTTTAAGCCCGGAGGGAGCAAGGCGAACCGCTTCCTCTATGGTCCTGGGGAAATAAGACAGCGAATTGTTGAGAATGGCATTGTGCGATTTGAATTGCTCGATCAATACCTCCTTGCGGGCCATGGCCTGTTCCCATTGACGAACTGCCTGCCTGATCCGTTGATCCTCCTGCTGGAAGAGTTTGTTTTTTTTCAGGTCATCCCGGCGTAACTTGAGATCGTTTTCCGCAGCGACGAGTCCATCGTAATTGTTCAGAAGCCGATATCGGAGTTTTACGACCTGTTCGTCGATTTGTGAATCCAGGGTGGAAATTTCGTCGAGGTCCTCCAGGGTCCGCTGGTGCTGAAAAGGATCGATCACCCTTGCATTGAGGAACAGAAAAACCAGGAAGACGGTGCTTGCGAACACGATCGAAGCCTGCCTTGAGCTGAATCGTCCCGGTTTCATAAGGGGTTGCCACCATATTCACCGGTCAGGGTTTTCAGAAAAGCGACGATTTCTGAAATATCTTCGGTGGGCAAATCGACTCCCAGTTGATGTTCTCCCATGATCCTGACGACCTGTTCGAGGGTTGGTACGGAACCATCGTGCAGATAGGGAGCGGTGAGCGCGATATTGCGCAGGCCGGGCACCTTGAATACATGCATGTCCTCGAGGTTTCTGGTGATGGCATACCGACCCATGTCGGCTTCAGTGAGCGGCCTGTTTTCCTTGAAATAGGGGCGCATGATGCCAAGTTTCTCGTAAAGGTTTCCGCCGATGTTGCTTCCCTGATGACAGGAAATGCAGCCGTAACCTTTGAAGAGTTGATATCCGGCAAACTCTTTGGGGGTGATCGCCTTCGTGTCTCCCCTCAGGAATTTGTCGAAACGGGAATTTGGGGTGATGAGGGAACGTTCGAATGTGGCAATGGCGTCCCTGATATTTTCCGCTGTGATTCCGTCCGGGTAAATGTTGGCGAATTTGATCGCGTAGGACGGATCCTTCTGAAGTTTGGAGATGACTTCGGTCCAGTTGGACCCCATTTCCACCGGGTTGTTGACCGGGCCGTCGACCTGCTGTTCCAGGGTTGCTGCGCGACCATTCCAGAACTGGCGGAAATTATACCCACTGTTGTAAACCGTCGGGGCATTGATGTTCCCGAGTTGACCATAAATTCCCCGTGAATATTTCTTTGCGTCGACCCCACCATGATCCAGTTGATGACAACTTGCACAGGCAATCGTGTTGTCATGGGACAGTTTGAGTTCATTGAACAGTTTTTTGCCAAGCGCGACCTTTCCCTGATCGAGGTCGGGTGGTTCGAGAGGCAGTGGGGTGATCGGTTCCCTCGAGTTCGTGAGAACCGAGTAGTGAGGGGAGGGCGGTACGGAAGGTAGTTTTGATGGCCAAAATTCCCATGCGTAAAGACAAGTGAGGAGCATGGCACCAAGTACTACCTTGATCCACAGGGGAGAAGTCGGGGGTGAGATATCCATGTGTTCCATCGTTAGTCGGGAACTTCGGATAGCAAGGGTGGTTTCACCCCGCTCATCGAGGCGCGGAAGCCTGCTGGTGGTTCTGCCGGGTGTGGCGTACCAGGGCTGGGGTCAGGAATCCTGAGTGCAGAAGCCGTGCCAGACGGGTGCATAAGGCGCCCCCAGGATCGGTGTTCCGTGTCCGGCCAAAGGCAAGGGCGAGACGGGAGAGGGAGTCTGTCGTCACCCAGAACCCCGCAACCAGATAGGCGAGACCCAATCCGATGATCAACAGGCGTTTCACCGACACGCGACCATTCTCCCGAAACAAATTAGGCCGATTATATCAGCCCCGTCCCTGAAGCGAACTTTTTGAATTCTTTATCCAACCATTCCAAGAAAAGGTGATAATCATCATTGATTGAGGATGCTCCGTCCTGATGTTTTTGACCAGGAGGGGGATGTTACAGTAGCCGGTAGCACGGAACGATCCAACGGCTGTCACTGAACAGGAGGAATAATGAACATGAACCCGATCACGTCCTTCCTGGTTTCCGTCCTGATTCTCATGGGCCTCGTCATTGGCCAGTGGGAAAGCCCCTATCTTGCGCTGGTTTTTTTTGGCGCCGCAGTCGTCACTGCGTTGTCGCTGAAGATGGCCAATGCCTGGCAAAAGTTTGTCATCCTGAGGATGGGAAGGTTACAAAGCGTCAAGGGGCCGGGCCTGTTCGCCATTATTCCGATCCTGGACAATGTGGTTGCGGTGATCGACGAACGGATTCAGACCACAGCCTTCAATGCCGAGCAGGCGCTCACCAGGGATACCGTTCCGGTCAATGTCGATGCGATCATTTTCTGGCATGTGCACGATGCCGAAAAAGCCGCGCTGGCCATCACCAATTATCGTGAGGCCATCGACCGGGTTGCCCAAACCTCGCTGCGCGAGATGATCGGTTCTTCGATGTTGACTGCACTGTTGTCCGACCGCAAGGAAGCCGACGAGCAATTGAAAGAAGAGATCGGCAAAAAAACTGCCTTATGGGGTATATCGGTAAGTTCGGTGGAAATTCGCGACGTGGCCATTCCAGTAGCCCTTCAGGATGCCATGTCCCGTCAGGCACAGGCGGAGCGCGAGAAGCAGGCGCGTGTGATTCTTGGATCGGCCGAAGCTGCAATAGCGGGAAAGTTTGTCGAGGCCGCAGATATTTACGCGGGACATCCCGGCGCGCTCCAACTTCGGGCCATGAATATCATTTACGAGACCACGAAGGAACGGGGAGTCACGATCCTGATCCCGAGTTCGATGGTCGACAGCCTGAATCCCTCCGCGACGGCACAGGCGCTTGCATCCGTGAGCAAGGGAACACCCGTGGGGGGCGATTCGTGAATCCGGAGGGGGAGATATGGCCAAGTGGCTTGTCATTGTCGGCATCATTTTCATCCTGGTCGGCGTAACCTGGCCTTGGTTGTCCAGACTGGGCATGGGTTCCCTTCCGGGCGACATCCATATCGAGCGTAAAGGATTCAGTTTTTACTTTCCGGTCACTACCAGCATCATCGTTTCTCTGGTCTTGTCGCTGGTTTTCTGGATCTTCAGAAAATGAATCTGGATTATGAAGAAAAATGGCCAACAGTTTTATCCAAAAGCCATTTTTTTGGTGCCCGGAGCCGGAATCGAACCGGCACAGCCGCAATGGCCGAGGGATTTTAAGTCCCTTGTGTCTACCAGTTTCACCATCCGGGCGACAGCGTATTCTAACAGATTGCAGTAGGGAACCTGCGTGTGGCTGCAGCACTGGATGGCGTGACGGCGGTGTCAGGCGCAGGGGGTTTTTCATGGCAGGCATGGGAGGCCGAGGCAAGAGCAGGGTTCGGACCGTGAACTCGGCTACAATGCACAGGAAGGGATGATCGTGTTTCGCTGGTTCTCGCTGTCATCTATGGAGGTCATAATGAGTCTGAATCCGGTTTCTGGACAATCTCCGGTTTCTCCCCATCTTTCCCGACTGGTATTGGGGATGGGCTGTTTCTGGGGGGCAGAAAAGCGTCTGGCTGCGCTTCCGGGCGTGGTCTGGACCGAGGTGGGATACGCGGGGGGAGAAACCGCAAATCCCACCTATCAAACGGTGCTGAAGGAAGCCAGAGAAGGAATGAATCAGGTCCATGCCGAGGTGGTGGAAGTGGATTACGATCCCCGGCTCATTTCCACTCGACAGATTCTGATCGCCTTCTTTGAGAATCATGACCCGACTCAGGGAAATCGGCAGGGGAATGATGTGGGTCCCAACTACCGGAGCGTCATTTTTTATACCCATCCCGATCAGCGAAATGAAGCGTTATCCGTGATGACAACCTATCAGTCTGCCCTGACTGCTGCAGGATATCCGGCCATGACAACCGAATTGGCCCCTTTAGGGCGTTTTTACCGGGCAGAGGAATACCATCAACGCTATCTTCAGAAACACCCTGAGGGTTATTGTGGGTTGGGTGGAACCGGGGTGTTTTTCCCCGGACAGCCACCGGAGTTGTCACAGAGTCACCCGGTTTCCCCTCTTGAGGGAAAATCACTGGCGGCGATGCAATTGGTCGTCTTTGAAAGGTCGGATTGTGATCACTGTCGACAGTTCGAGGCTCAGGTACTGAAACACTGGAAATCCGCCGTTCCGGTGACGCGTACGCTGTCCGTTCAGGCCCCGGCGGGTTGGCATCTCAGAAGTGCCGTGTGGGCCAGTCCCACCAGCGTATTGTTTCGGGATGGTCAGGAAATCAGCCGGTTCACGGGGTTCGATGGGGATCAGCACGCATTCTGGAATTGGTTGGGTCATTTGACATTGACCCCGGAGCAGCAGGGTATTGCCTTTGAAGGAGGAACAGAACATGCATTCACGGGATCCTTCCTTGATAACCCTGTCCCGGGTACCTATGTGGACCCCATCACCGGTCAACCCTTGTTCCGGAGCGATGCCAAGTTTGTCAGCCATACCGGATGGCCCAGCTTCTTTGACCCGGTGCCCGGTGCCCTGATCCTGCGCGAGGATGACAGCCACGGCATGCATCGTATCGAGGTATTGAGTGCCAGTTCCGGAATTCACCTCGGGCATGTTTTCGATGACGGTCCTCCTCCCACAGGCAAGCGCTACTGTATCAACAGTGCAGTACTACGTTTCATTCCTGATTCGTCATTCAGTTGACGAAAGAAGGACGCCGGTCATGCTGATGGCCGCCATTTCAATCTGACGGACAGGGAAAGAGACTTGATCCGTGGGCTGAAACGAGCCCAGAATGGGGAGTAGGGGTAAAAAGTGTTCCGGAGTGGGGACGGCCAGGTGGCCTTCTGCTGGCCACCGGCCCCACTCGAGTAAAGATTCATGATCATGTGTTCGAATGCGCTCCACGACCCAGTCATCAAAACTTTCGGCCCAGGAGTGAGGGGGAGACATTTCTTCCCACAGCGCGGCCCCAAGATGATGAACGATATTGCCGCTTCCCAGCAGGAGAACGCCCTCCTGGCGCAAGGGGGCCAATCGCTTGCCCAGATCAAAATGAAAGTCGGGGGATTGACCCAGATCGAGCGCCACTTGAATGACGGGAATATCTGCGTCTGGATACAGGTGCAGGAGAAGAGACCAGGCTCCATGGTCCAATCCCCATTCGTGATCCATGTGGACCGTCCGGGGAGATAAAAGTGTGCAGACACGGCTGGCCAGTTGCGGACTGCCCGGACAGGGATATTGGATCTGGTAGAGGGCACGCGGGAAACCGCCAAAGTCATGAATCGTGCGGGGCCGGTCCATGGCCGTGACGGCACACTGTTTGAGGCCCCAGTGGGCGGAAAATACCACGATTCCCTGCGGGCGGGGTAATTGATTGCCCAGGGCGCGCCATTGATCGGTAATGGAGTCGTGACCCAAGGCATGCATGGGATTGCCGTGACCAAGAAAGAGAGCAGGATGTGGTAATTCAGCGATTGGCATGAGGTATCACCCGCGAAAATAGTCTGGAACGAAACTTCGAGTTGCATAACTTCCTTAACTGTATATAATTACAGTTACTTGCTTCGAACAGGGTGCCGCCCCATGCAGGAACTTACATTACGTCAACAGGAAATCCTTCTCTGGATACGCCAGTATATGGTGGATCACGGCATTCCGCCAACCCGTCTTGCACTCTGTGCTGCCATGGGATTTCGTTCACCCAATGCGGCGGAAACGCATTTGCGGGCGCTGGAGCGCAAGGGGGCGATCGAACTGGTGCAGGGGGTTTCACGGGGGATCCGGTTGGTCGAAGACCCCAAGGAAGCCAGTGGGTTGCCACTGATCGGCAAGGTGGCAGCAGGACAGCCCATACTGGCTGTGGCGCACATCGAATCCTATGAGCCAGTCGACCCGGGGCTATTTCAGCCCGTGGCGCATTACCTGTTGCGGGTTCAAGGTGAAAGCATGCGCAATGCGGGTATTCTGGAAGGGGATCTGGTCGCGGTCCATCACACCCTCATCGTACAGAATGGACAGATCGTGGTGGCGCGATTGGAGGATGAAGTGACGATCAAAAGATTTTATCGGCAGGGTGAACGAGTGGAATTGCGCCCGGAAAACCCCGACTTTCCGGTCATTGAAGTGAACCTGAAAAAACAAGCCCTGCATATCGAGGGCGTGATGGTTGGGTTGATTCGCACCTGAGGCGTACCGTTGATCGAGGAGAGAAGTCATCATGTGGACCGTTCTGGAAAACTTTGGATACCGGGTAAAACATGAACCCCGTGCAGAAACTCGGGCAGGGGAAGGGCATAGGAGGTTCCTTGAGAAATCGGGGGGGTTACACCTGTTGCCCACGACGGGCAGTGTAACGGAACTGGAATCCTGTGTTTCCTTGATACAACAGTGCCTGGCGCGGCATCAATGGGTTTTTTTGGTGGACTCGCCCTTCGAGGAAGAGGTTCTGTTGCGTTTCTACCCTATGTTGTCGGACCGGCGCGTGGTCAATGTTCCGGTCAAGTCTCATGAGGCCAAACACTGGGCCTTGCTACAGGCGCTGAACCATCCTTTGGCGGGTGCCCTTTTGTTCTGGCATTCCTCCCTGGATTCCTACGAAGAACAGAAGTTGGACAGATTGGCGCAGAGAACACAGTGTTTTTGTGGACAATTCGTTTCCGATGCCCTGCCTCGGGCCTTACCCGCCCTGCCTTCGATGGGGTACTTCCCCTCTCTGAGAGGGCCGATCCAGTCGCTGACGCGTCAAAAATATCTGTGAGTTTTTTCTGGATGAAGGACCCCTTGCTCCAACTCCTGATCGTCCTCGGGGTTTTGATGGGGTTTCTTCATCCCGACGCCTGGGGAGAGGCGGTGCACCGCATTCACCTTCCGACTCTGGAGGTTCTGGGTGGACTGATGCTTCTGACGCAAGGAATTGAGCAGAGCCGGATTTTGCCAAGGTTGGGGCGACATCTGCTGGACCGAGTTCACAGCGAACGATCCCTGGCACGATGGTTGACCTGGGCCTCCATCATCCTTTCCACTTTTTTGACCAACGATATTGCACTGTTCGTCGTGGTTCCGCTTACCTTGGCTTTGCGACAACTGGCCCCGGTCTCCTGGCGTCGGTTGATCGTCTTCGAGGCATTGGGGGTGAATGTGGGCTCCCTTCTGTCCCCCATCGGGAATCCCCAGAATATCTATCTCTGGCAATTGAGCCACTCATCTTTCCTGGGGTTCATTGAAATGATGGCTCCCTGGGGACTGGTTCTCCTGGCGGGACTGGCACTGCTGGTGGAGTTGGGCAGTTCACGACGCCCCATCGTACTTCATCTCGAGGACAACACCATCCCGGTGTTACGGGGGGTTTTCTGGGTTAGCCTGGGGCTTTACCTCCCTTTTCTGGGCTTGGTAGAAACCGGACATCCTGCCTGGGCGTTGGTACTGGCGCTCGGATTGGGGGTTTTTCGTCCGCTCCTGTTGCGTTTTCTCGACTGGGGTTTATTGGCGACATTCACGTTATTTTTCGTCGATGTCGGGCTCCTGAGTTCCTTTTTCAATCCGCATCGGTTGCCGGGCTTGGGGCAGGGGTCTTCTCATATTGCCCTGTTTTTATGGGGAATCATCTTGTCTCAAGGGATGAGTAATGTGCCAGCAACCCTCTTTATGGCCCCGGAGACAGACTCCCTCAAAACCCTGGCCTATGGGGTTAATGCGGGAGGGTTCGGACTGTTTGTTGGTTCGATGGCCAATCTGATCGCTTTGCGAATGGCTGGGGATCGTCAAATCTGGCGCGAGTTTCATGCCCTGTCTTTCCCCTTTCTCCTGTTTGCGGCGGCGACGGGCGTTCTGTTCCTGTAACGAGTCATAAGGGTGAGGCGGTCGGTGTCCTCATTCGTGTTCGTCCACGCCCAAAAATTTTACCCAGATCTCGAAGGTCAGGATTCTTCCCGCATACTCGGCAGTGGCTGCCGGGAAATGCGCCGCATGAACCGCTGCCAGCGCTGCCTTGTCCAGGATCCGGTTCCCACTCGAGGTCAGCACGCCAGCCCCCGATACCAGACCGTCCTTGTAATCAAAGGTCACCTTGGTCTGTCCCGACAGATGGGCAGCCCGCGCCGCCATGGGGAAGACGACAGCTCCTTGTACCGCTGAACGTATCTGGTCGGCAAAAGTGAGGGAAATGTCGGCAGGGCGCAAATGCTGAGGCGGTGCCGGGGCAGCCTCGGCCACTTTCTGGGGCGGTGTCGGAGTCACCGGCGCCGGAGTTACGGATGCCGGCGCAACCGGGGGCGGCGCAGGGGCGGGGGTGGGCACAGGAACCGGCGTGGGTTCCTGGTGCGCCACCGTGCGGTGGACTTCCGGCCTGGGGGGCGGGGGCTTGGGCGTGGGGGGCGGGGGCACCGTCTTGGGCGCCTCCGGGGCCTGGGTCAGTTGAATCATGGTGACCAAGGGCTTTTCCACCTTCTCGACCTCGCGCCTGAGGCCGTAAAAAAAAGCCAGTATCATCAGTCCTTCGAGAAGGGATGCCAGGATGAATGCACGCAGAAGACTCATTACCGGTGCTCCATCTGGCGTGCAGCCAGACCGATCTGGGTGACTCCGGCCTGCCGACAGGCATCCATCACCTTCATCATGGACTGGAGCGAAGTGGTCTTCTCACCCGCAATGGTCACCACCACCTTGTCCGGATCTCCCTGTGCCTTGAGGCGCATCGTCAGCGCTTCGGCCGTCAACTTCTGACCGTCCACGCTGATATCCCCCTCGTCATCCACGCTCACCAGCACCTTGGGCGGCTCCAGAGCCGTCGTCGTGGAACTCCTGGGCATTTTGGATGCTACACCGGTGGAGGGAATCATGTGCAGCGTGATCATGATGAAAAACACCAGCAAAAAAAACATGATGTCGATCATCGGAATGATCTCGATCCGGGCCCGTTTCGTTTCAAAGTAATTCAAAGCCATTCCTCATCCTCCCGTCAGGCCACCGAGCGGGCACGAACACCGGCCAGCACCCGTTTCTGTTCTTCGTAGGACTCGTGGTAATGGGGATAGAGACGGTTGAGCAACATCATCTTGAGGGTTTCCATTTGGTGCATGATCACCCGCACCCGATTGTTCAACCCGTTCAAGGCCACCAATCCCAGGATCGCGATGAACAACCCGCAGGCCGTGGCCAGCAGGGCTTCCGCCACCCCGCCGGTGACCTTGGTGGGCGAATTGGCCACATCTCCCAACACCTGAAAGGCATTGAACATGCCGATGATGGTCCCGAGCAGGCCCATCAGGGGGGCCAGGGTCACGATGGTATCCAGGACCCACAGGAAACGGTCCACGTGGGGCGCCTCACGCATCACGGATTCTTCCAGTTTGTCGGAAATGCGGTCGAAATCATGCTCCAGATCGTGCTGCAGCGCCGCTTCCAGAACCTTGGCATGAGGCAGATCCGGATGCTGGACCACCAGGGTCTCGAAGGCTTCCTTGGATACCTTGTGTGCTCCATTCACTTCCTTGATCAGTTGGGTTCCCTGGTTCAGGACCCGCCACAGGTACCAACCCCTCTCGATGATGACCGTCAGGGCCACCAGCAACAACAGCGCCATCAAATACAGCATGCCCCCCGAACTTTGTGCCGCGGCTTGAATTCCTTGCATCGTCATGGTGTTGGCTCCTTTTATATGCTTGCACTGAAGTTGAGACTGAACATTCGCCCCGGCAGGGTCCAGAACAAGGCATTTTTTTCCACGGTGGCACCGGCATAGGCAACCGTGTCCGTCCTGTTGAAGAGATCATCCAGTTGAAATTCCACCTTGGCATTCCTTGCCCAACCCAGGGAACCCAGGTCATACCCCGCCGCCAGATTGACGGTGGTGTAACTGCCGAAATGCGTATCGTTTCCGTTGATATCCGTTCCCCCCCAACGCGGCCCGATTTCCTTGGCGATCAGGGAGGCATTGGTTTTGTTGTGTTCGTACAGCATTCCCAGCGCCGCTGTGTTGGAGGGTGCATTGAATATCGGGGAGGGGCTGGTATATCCGTTAAAGGAGTAGTTGCCATAAGCATTGAACCCGGAGCCTAGGTTATAGGTGGCCTCTCCTTCTACCCCCTGGTAATGCACGGCCCCGATGTTCTGGATGGTGAGCAGGTTTCCGACGCCGATTTGTTGTGATTGATTATTGTTGGTGATGTAATAGACATCCGCCGAAGCCGTCAATTTGCTGCTCTTGAAGACCGTCCCCAACTGGTAGTTCATGGTTTTTTCCGGGGCGAGGTACGACAGACCTGCCGAGGTATTGGGCTGGATCGGCTGATTCGGGTTGTAGAAGGAACCGAACAGCAGGGGCGCCACGAACCCCTCCGCTACCTGTCCGTAGGCAGACCAGTCATTCGAGATATAGTAGTGTGCATCCAGAGAGGGCAACGCAGCAGCCCAACTATGGGAATAGGCAAAGGCGCCGCCCACCGTGGTGTCGTAGGCGGCATTGTAGGTCCGGGTGAACTCGTTGAATTTCAGCCCGGGGGTGATGGACCACTTGCTGGTGGGGCGCCAGACATATTCCACATAGGGCTGAATGGTGTTCATGGAACTGGTTTCCGCCGGATTTCCCCCGTTGGCCACTCCCGGGGTGGTGACGATGGATCCGGTTCCGCCGGTGGAGAGATCCACGTTGTTCATCCAGGATTGACGCAACTGACGCTCGATCCACAGTCCGAAATTCAGGTCGTCGTTGCCCAGCGTCCGGGTAGCCCTCAGGATGTCTCCATAGGAGGTATACGTGGTCATACCGGTCAGTCCTGCAATGTTTTGGTTTCCCGGGGTTGCGCCGCCCAGGAGAACGCCTCCGGGGTATGCCTCTGAAATATTGTCCGTCGTCCCATTTGGGTTATATCCATTCACGGCATCATGGGCATAGGATGTGGTGTAGACCTTGTTGTCGACCTTCCAGTCGCCAAAACGGGTTTGCAGACCGATATAGTCAAAGTTCGAATTAAAGTTGTCGTTGTTGTAGCCCACATAGGCGCTACTCAGAGGATTCTGGTTCAAACCATAATGGGACCCATATTGGGCAATCTGCTGCGCCGTTGCCCCCGGTGAATCATTCTGATAAGTATGGTTTTGCATGACTACCACGGTGATGGCCGTATCTTCGCTGAGGGGCTTGATGAACTTGGCAAAGACGTTGCCCCGCCGTTCGTTGTTGTTGGTCAGCGCCCCGTCGGTCTGGTAGTGGTTGTAATCAATGAACCCGCTGGCATCCCCGTAGTTCTGCATCACCCCCGTGTCATACTGGAATCCCACCAGACGGGAATTGAAACTGCCGATCTGGCTGCGCACCGTCGCGGTCGGGTCCCCCATCGGGTCGTTGGAACGAACGGCAATGGTCCCTCCATAGGTCGCATCCCCCACCGTACTGGCCCGTCCCGGCCCCCGGTCCACGGTGACTTCGCCCGTATCCTGAGCCAGGAAATAACTGTTGACATGATGCGAGAAGTTGGCGCCGTCGACGAAGGGAATTCCATCGAAGGTGACGTTGTATTGCCCGTCGACGAAGGAACGCATGGTTAAGGACGGGTTTTCGTTTCCCCCCGGTCCGTTGGGACTGATGGCCCAGACTCCGGGTGCGACGGCGGCATTGTCCACGTAACTGGAGGCACCGGTCTGGGTATTGTTGATGTAGTTGCGGTTGATGACGGACTGAGGTTCGGTGGCGCTCAGGGAGCCCTGGGTGGGGGCATTGGCCGGCGCCGATTCGGCGGGCGGGATGGCTTCGTTGCTGTTGCCCGCGCCGCTCGACACTGAGCCCAGATCATAGGCCCACAGGGTTCCCGGCAAGGCCGTCAGCATGGAGGCGTGAAACAGTCCTGAGATGAGCGGCTTCAGACGAAATTTCTTGTGCATGGCGCGTATTCCTGTCACTAACGTGAACGGCTCTGGACATGCCATTCATGATTTGCAAATGATATTCGTTATCATATAGCAAATAAGAATCATTATCAATAGATAACTGAAAGATTCTGAACGCGGGGGGAGATCTGGCGTTACCAGGTGAGGTGGAGGGTGGTTCCCGAGGAAGAGGAGGTGATGGTCAGGGTAATGCCCAATTGTTGGGCGCGGCGGTAGAGGTGCGGTAATCCCCGTCCTGAACGCGTGGTTGCCATATCAAAGCCCTGTCCATCGTCGCGGACTTCCAGATGGTGGGCGCCGACACTGAAAAATACATGACGGGCGTGACTGTGTTTGGCAATATTCGTGAAGATTTCCTGGACCATGCGCATCAATTGCAACGTGTTGGAGGTGCTGGGAAAAGGCAACCTGGGTGAATCCTCTACCTGCCAGTGCAAAATGGCTCGGCTGGATTCCATGAGGGACTCCAGGCGCTCGCGCAGACTTCCCATCTGGGTTGCAAGATCCGTGGGATCTCCATCCAGAGAATCAATCATGAGGCGCAAATCTTCCAGGGCAGAGCGCAACGTCTGCTGAAGGGGCAGTAATTGGGGCGGCTGCCGTTCGGCCTGGACCAGGGCACTCACCAGATAACCCCCCAGTCCGTCGTGCAGGTCGCGCATGATGCGCTCCCTTTCTCCAAATACGGCCTGGCGCATTTCCAGGGTCTGGCGTTCCTGGTAACTTTGCGCCAGGGTTCGGCTCTTTTCTGCCACCATGGAATTCAAGTCTCGATTCAGGGTTTCGAATAAAACCAGGGAACGGTCAAAACGCAGGAGCAGGAGGAATGCGATGGCAATTCCCAGAACGGTGGAGCCCCAATAAAAGATGAAAACCGGAATCTCGCGCTGGGCGTGGAGAATATAGGCCAGGTCATGGTACCCCGTCAGGGCGGAAAACAGGATGGAAAAGAACAGGAGCCAGGTTTCGCTGGGCAGACACTGGTGGCGAAACTGGTAAATGGTGAACAGAATATACAGGGAAATCGCGCTGTACCCCAGGCCCAGCAGGCCGAACCCGCGAAACAGATAGGGCGAGGGGAGCAGAAAGATCAGAAATGGGCCCACGGTCGTATAGATCAGAAAAATTTTTTCGAGGGTAGGGCGCTGAACCTTGACGAAGCGGTGGATCAGAAGCAGGAGGCAATAGATGTAACACATGACGGCGGTCAGTTCCAGCCATAACCATTGATGGTGAGTGAGCCAGGGGACTTCCTGAATGAAGAAAACGGCGGTGTAGAGGGCGCTGAATCCGCCGCACAGTGAGAACATGAGGTAGAGGGTTTCCTGGCGCCGTCTCAACCAGATGATGAACAAGATGAAGGAGAGCAGCAGGAGCAGGGTGAAGGAGATGGTGGGGACGATGACCTCGCGGAAATACCGGGCGTTGTAGGCGGGTCTCAATGTGGCGTCGGGACCTATCTGGAAGGGGCTCAGACCGGATTCTTCCTGGGCATAGCCGAGGAGATTCAATACGATCTGGTTCTCCCCGGCGTGGAGGAGCGGGCCTGGAAAACTGAAGAATGAAGGGCGGTAACTGTTATGGCTGACGGGCTCGGTGAAACGTCCTCCGGAGCCGACCAGCTGGCCGTTGATGAATATTTGGGCATTGACGCTCAGGCGCGGGAGATAGACGGCCCAAAGGTCATTGGGAGAGCGGTCGAGCGTGAAGGAAAAACGATACCAGCCGAAGCCCCCTTTGAAGGGATGACTCAGATCCCAGTTATCCGGCAGTTGGACGGGAGTCCAGCGGGACTGTGGCCAGGTGGGGGGAGTCTGGCTCTGATCGAAGACAAACTCCCCATGATCCAGCCGTTTCACCTCTGCGTTGGCATCAGACAGCAGCAGACCCATGAAGAGGAGGCCCAGAAAGGGCATCCAGGAAAAGAGTTTTGCGAATGGATTTCTGGCCATCTTGGTCGGGACCGGGTTACCTCCTGTTTTTGATGAGTCCCAGTTGAACCGCTTCCTGGGTGGCTTCAATATTCGAATGTACGGAAAGTTTTTCATAAATCCGGCGGATGTGCGTGCCAACGGTATTGTTGCTGATGTTGAGCAAGGAAGCGATCTCGTTGCGTTTGTACCCCTTGGTGATCAGATTGAGGATATCCTTTTCCCGTTCTGTCAGGGCCACCTGAGGAGTCGTGGGGGTGGATTTTTCCCATTCCCCGAATTGACTGAGAAGGAAACGGGCGACCTTGGGGTTGATGGGACTTCCCCCGTCGATCAGCATCAGCAGATTGTCGGCAATGGTCGTGAAGGAACTGTCCTTGAGAAGATAGCCACGCGCACCCGCCTTGAGGGCATTCACCACGTGCTGTTCATCACCGAAAACAGTCAGGACCAGAGACTCCGTCGGACTCTGGCTGTTGTGGATCTGACGAATCAGGTCGAGTCCCGAACCATCGGGAAGTCCCAGGTCGATCAGTGCGACACGCGGAGGATGTGCAAGAAAGGCTTCCTGTCCTGCGCGCAGTGATCCTGTGGCTGCAATGACCTGAAGGAGCGGATGCGCGCTGATGGCCTCAACCAAGCGCTCTCGAGTGATGGGCTCGTCCTCGACGATCAGGACGGAGTTGCGTTGGGTGGGCGGGATCATGGCGGAGGTCCAGAGAGGGAAAATTCGGTCGAGTGCGGGAGAGCATACTGGCTCGATGACTTTCTGACCATCACCGGAACAGGTGATTCACGAGGTTTGGATCAGACGGCCATGGGTGCTGTCAGGGAAGGGTGATGCTGGTAGGCTTCCAGGATGAAATCTTCGGGTTGAATCTGCTCCAGCCATTCGGGCGCGTACTGTCCCGTTTCGGCATAGGCAGGAATGCGGGGGGAAAGAGACAGACGGGGAGCGGGGTAGGGCGCTCGTTTCAGTTGGGTTTCCAGCATGGGCAGGTGATTTTCATAAATGTGTGCGTCCCCGATGAAATAGGTGAACCAGCGTGGGCGATATCCGCTCAGATGACCCATCAGGGTCAGCAGGGCTGCGCCCTCGGCCAGGTTGAAGGGAGCCCCCAGCCCCAGATCGTTGCTGCGGATATACAGACAAAGGGAGAGTTCCCGGGTTTCGGGGTTGGCCAGAAACTGATAAAGCAGGTGGCAGGGTGGGAGCGCCATTTCGTCCAGTTGCGCCCAGTTCCAGCCATGGAACAGGATGCGACGGCTGGTTGGATCGGACATGAGCGTATCGAGACAGGCGCGCAGTTGATCGATGGCCTTGTAAAGCAGGAGGCGGGGATGACCTGCAGGGTCGGGTAGGGTACAGAGGGGCTGGAAGCCCTGGTCCAGGGCACGTTGAGTTTGAGCCGCATGTTGTGGATGGGTCAGGTCGATTTCCTTGTATGCCGGCCAGGCGCGCCATTGAACGCCGTAAAGCGGACCCAGGTCATCGATCCCCTGGCGGAAGGGGTTATTGAGCCAGGCGGCATTGTCATTGGCATTCTGGTCCCATACCCGACATCCCAGAGCACGAAAGTTTGCTGCATTGCGGTAACCACGCAAAAAACCTACCAATTCTCCCATGGCCGAACGGAAGGCCAGTTTGCGGGTGGTCAGGGCAGGGAATTCCCGAGCCAGGTCAAAACGCAGCATGGCCCCCGGCAAACTCAAGGTGCGGATGCCCGTACGGTTGGACTGCCAGGTTCCCTGGGTCAGGACGGTACGAATGAGGTCGAGATAGGACTGCACGATGAAACCCCTTGTCATGGAGGTGCCCATGATACCATTGGCAATCGTTCGAATCCTTGTGGTTGCCTTCCATGTCCGTGTCTCACGTCCCCTCGCCCGCTGGTCTTCCCGTATTTCCTGAATTGAACGGATTGACCGAAATCCCTCATTTCATGGTGGCGGAATGGACCCCGGCGGAGTGGGTGAGACAGGGCGTGTTTCACGTTCTGGTCGTGTTACCTGAGGCGCCTGAGGACGGGGGTACGGGCCCGGGCCAGGAGACTCTGAATGCGCTGCGCCAACGACGGGCCCAGTCGGAAGTTTGCGCGTCTCAAAAAAAGAAGAAGGGATTCGACCCCCATGTGGCCATGCTGTCGGACGGCGTCCTCGTCTCCTGGGTCTGGCTGGCGGGTGCGTCCCGGAACTTTGAACGACATACCCGGCTGCGGCAAGCCCTCCAGCCTTTGCTCGAAGAGAAACCCACGCATCTGGCGGTCTGGTTCAGCGGGCAGGAATCCTCTTCCGAGCGGGAAGAGATTCTCTACACCCTGACGCTCAATGGGCGATCCTTGCCGAGTGCCCAACGTGCCGCCTGGGGTGGGGTAAAGGCATGGTTTCTGCTGGGTTCACCCCCCCCTCCCGACCTTTCTGCGCGTCCGGTTTCCCTGGCGCTCGCCAATACCTTGACGCGGGCCTTGACGGTGCTCCCCCCGAATCGGCTGACTCCGGCAAACTATCGCGAATTCCTTCGACAGTGGGCACGGGAAGAGCGTTGGGATTGGGAAGAATATGGGGTGGAACGTTTGCAGACCCTGGGGGCAGGGGCATTTCTGGCGGTGGCACAAGGCAGTGCAGAAGCTGATGCGGCGATTGTCCATTTGACCTGGTCTCATCCCCAGGCCGCCCATCGAGTGGCTCTGGTGGGAAAGGGGATCTGTTTCGATACCGGCGGCCTCAATCTCAAACCGGCACGCTACATGCAGGGCATGCATGGAGATATGAATGGTTCCGCCGTGGTTCTGGGGCTCATGCAGGCCATCGCCCGCCTCCAGTTGCCGCTGGTCGTGGATGCCTGGTTGGCGATTGCCCAGAACTCAGTGGGTCCTCGGGCTTATCGTCAGAATGAAATCGTGACGACGCTGGAGGGAACTACCCTGGAAGTCGTTCATACCGATGCAGAAGGGCGGATGGTTTTGGCTGACACACTGACGCTGGCGGCACGACAGAAACCCGACCTGATCGTGGACTTTGCCACTTTGACCGGGAGTATGCATACCGCATTGGGAAGCCGGTACAGCGGGTTGTTCACTACGTCGGCGGTGCTTGCCCGCCTGGCGGAAGAGGCCGGAAAGAGCAGCGGTGAGCGTGTGTGGGTGTTTCCTCAGGATGAAGACTACGATGAGGCATTGGAAAGTTCAGTGGCGGACATCAAGCAGTGTACCTTGGAGGGTGAAGCCGACCACATTCTGGCTGCCCGTTTCCTGTCCCGTTTCACGGCACAGTTGCCCTGGGTTCATATGGATCTCTCCGCTTCGCTTCACCCCGAGGGGTTGGGTGCCGTGGCGACGGAAGTGACGGGCTTCGGGGTGCGCTGGGGGGTCGAATTTCTGGACAAGTGGATAAAAAATCCTTTATAATCTCCAGGATTGAGTAGTGTGGTGTCTCTAGCAGTGGGCCTCGGGCCCTTTTTTTATTTGTGTGATTTCAGGGAATAGGTTACCAGGCGAATATGGATCTCGTGGGATTGGTGGATAAAACAGTGACAGGACTGGGCTATGAGTTCGTGGAACTCGAACGCGCAGGCCGGGGGTTGTTACGTGTTTTCATCGATCATCCCAATGGGATCGGTGTGGAGGATTGCGCTACGGTCAGTCATCAGTTGACCCGCCTGTTCGGTGTGGAAGAAGTGCCCTATGAACGGCTCGAAGTATCCTCACCCGGTTTGGATCGACCGTTGAATAAGACCGCCGATTTCGAACGGTTTTTAGGGCGCGAGGTCAAAGTCAAACTGCGCATTCCTCATGCAGGTCAGAGAAATTTTTTGGGGCGTCTTGAAGCAGTGACTGAACAGACCCTTACTTTGGCAACCTCGGCGGGATTATTGGATATGGCGCGCGAAGATATCGAACGTGCCCGTCTCGTGCCGGAATTGTGAGTGGAGAGAACAGAATGAGCAAGGAAGTACTGTTGTTGGTCGATGCGCTGGCGCGGGAGAAAAACGTTTCGCCCGAGATCGTGTTTGTGGCACTGGAACAGGCTCTGGCATCGGCCACCCGTAAGAAGCATGGGGAGGAAGACATCGATGTGCGGGTCAGCATCGATCGTCATACCGGCGATTTCCAGTCCTATCGGCGCTGGCGTGTCGTGGAGGATCAGGAATGGCTGTCCGAATTCCAGGAATTGCCCCTGTCCCAGGTACGCGTAACCAATCCGGACGCTCAAGCCGGGGAGATCATCGAGACTCCCCTGGAGCCCGTCGAGTTTGGACGTATTGGGGCACAGGCAGCCAAGCAGGTGATTTTTCAGAAAATCCGGGATGCGGAACGGGAACAGATTCTGGCGGATTTCCTGCAACGACAGGACAATCTGGTCAGCGGCCTGGTCAAGCGCCAGGAACGCGGGAATTACATCGTGGAATCTGGTCGGGTCGAAGCCCTGCTGCCACGCGATCAGTTGATTCAGCGCGAAAATTTGCGTATTGGCGATCGGGTTCGCGCCTACTTGCTCCGGGTCGAGCGTGGTGGACGAGGGCCTCAGGTGATTTTATCGCGTGTGGTCCCGGAATTCCTGATCAAATTGTTTGAACTGGAAGTGCCGGAAATCGAGGAAGGCTTGTTGGAGATCAAGGCAGCGGCCCGTGACCCCGGTGTTCGCGCCAAGATTGCCGTTCATTCCAAAGATCGGCGTATCGACCCCATCGGAACCTGTGTCGGAATGCGGGGATCACGGGTACAAGCCGTGATTTCGGAATTGGGTGGGGAACGAGTCGACATTATTCTATGGTCGGAAGACCCCGCTCAGTTTGTGATCAATGCGCTGGCACCTGCAGAGGTCAATTCCATTCGCGTGGATGAAGAATCCCACAGCATGGACGTGGTGGTGGACGAAGATCATCTGGCGCAGGCGATTGGCCGGAATGGACAAAATGTTCGCCTGGCCTCGGAGTTGACCGGTTGGTCGCTCAATATCATGACCGAAGATCAGGCCCAGGAAAAGGATGAGGTGGAAACACTGCGCTTGCGCAATTTGTTTGTGACGCGCCTGGATGTGGACGAAGAGGTGGCGGACATCCTGATTCAAGAGGGGTTTTCCAGTCTGGAAGAGGTTGCTTACGTGCCCAAACTGGAGATGCTGTCGATTGCGGCCTTCGACGAAGATACGGTGAATGAGTTGCGGAGTCGGGCGCGCAATGCTTTGCTGACGGAAGCGATCGCCACGGAAGAAAAGGTTGAACATGCAGTGGAAGATTTGAGACATATGGCGGGAATGGATCCAGAAACTGCGGTTCTATTGGCTTCAAAGGGAATTCATACGGTGCAGGATCTGGCAGATCTGGCGGTGGATGAACTGGAAGAATTGACGGGACTGACGCAAGAACGCGCCAGTGCCCTGATCATGGCGGCGCGCGCTCCGCTGTTTGAGTAATCAGGAGACATCAACCATGACGCACTCCACCGTGACGGATTTGGCTACAGAATTAAAAATGACGTCCTCGGCGTTGCTCGATCAATTACAAGCGGCGGGTATTCAAAAGACGGCTCAGGATACGCTGACCGAACGGGACAAGGCTGTTTTGCTGGAACATCTGCGCGAGCAGCATGGCCGCTCAGAGCCAAAAACACGGATTACCCTGACCCGGCGTCAGACCAGTGAAATTCGCAAGGCAGACAATACGACCGGTAAGGCACGCACCATACAGGTGGAAGTTCGAAAAAAACGCGTCTTGATCAAACGGGATGTGACAGAAAATCAGCCAGAAGAGGTTCTGGAAGTCTCTGAAAGTGTTCCTTCTGTCATGGGAAACGAGGTAGAGGCATCTGAGGTCGGGATGGAAGTGCCTTTGCATGAAGAAGCAGAGGTTGTTACCGAATCGCCTGAAGTTCAGGGCGTGGATGCGCCATTGCCTCCAGTTCCCGAGGTTGAGGAAGAAGCGATTCAAGGCGCGGATACGGTGATGACCGTTCCTGATTCGGAAGTCCCTCCAGAAGAAGAAACCGTTTCTGCCCCGCCTCCCGCTGAGCCTCCACTGTCGCAACGGACGCTCCGTGTTTCGCCCATCGATGAGGAACAGCGTGCCATTCGGGAAATGGAGGCGCGCCGTCAGGCCGAATTGCGTTCCAGGCAAGCGGCTGATGCACTGGATAAAATGGAACGGGCGCGGATCCGCCGAGAAGCCGAAGAAAAGGCCGAGGCTGCCCGAGTGGCGGCTTTGGCGGCCAGCGCCAAGCCAGCGGTGGCGGAGCCTCGTTCTGAAAAAACGGGAACCCTTCACCGTCCAGCGGTGGCAGTGGCTGCCACCACGGATGCGGCCGGTGTGCGTAAACCTGCAAAGAAAACCGAAAAACAGCCAGCCACGGCCTGGACTGATGATGGCGCCAAACGTCGAGCACTCAAGACGCGCGGAGAAACCGGAGGGACGGGCTGGCGTGAACCTCATGGCCGCCATGGCAAGGGACATAAGGCGGATTCCTCCCAGTCCCATGCTTTTTCGGCGCCTACCGAGCCCATCATTCATGAGGTTCTGGTACCCGAAACCATCACAGTCGCGGTACTGGCCCAGAAAATGGCTGTCAAGGCCGCCGAGGTGATCAAGACGCTGATGAAAATGGGCATGATGGTAACCATCAATCAGGTGCTGGATCAGGAAACGGCCATGATCGTGGTACAGGAATTGGGTCATGTGGCCAAACCTGCCAAACTGGATGATCCGGAGGCCTTGCTTGCGGAAACCGGTACCGTTCATGAGGATGCGATCCCTGAACCGCGTGCCCCGGTCGTTACCGTCATGGGCCATGTGGACCATGGCAAGACCTCGCTCCTCGACTACATCCGTCGGACCCGAGTGGCCAGCGGTGAGGCAGGGGGGATCACCCAGCACATCGGTGCATACCACGTGGAAACGCCGCGCGGCATGGTGACCTTTCTGGATACGCCGGGTCATGAAGCATTTACGGCGATGAGGGCTCGGGGGGCCAAGGTTACGGACATCGTGATTTTGGTGGTGGCAGCAGACGATGGAGTCATGCCCCAGACCATCGAGGCCATCCACCATACCAAGGCGGCGCAGGTGCCAGTGGTCGTGGCGGTCAACAAGATGGACAAACCCGAGGCAAATTTCGACCGAATCAAGAATGAGTTGGTCACCCAGGGGGTGCTTCCTGAAGAGTATGGCGGTGACGCGCAGTTTGTCGCCGTTTCCGCCAAATCCGGTATGGGAATCGATGAATTGCTCGAATCCGTACTGCTTCAGGCTGAAGTTCTGGAACTGAAGGCTCCTCGCAATACCCCTGCCAAAGGGATCGTCATCGAAGCTCGTCTCGATAAGGGGCGCGGTCCCGTAGCGACGATTCTGGTGCAATCCGGTCAGTTACGGCGTGGGGACATGGTTCTGGCCGGGGCGGCTTATGGGCGGGTACGGGCCATGTTGAACGAGGCGGGACAGCCGGTGGAGAGTGCCGGACCTTCGATTCCCGTAGAAATTCAGGGATTGACCGAAGTTCCTGTGGCCGGTGAAGATGTCATGGTCCTGAATGACGAACGTAAGGCGCGGGAAATCGCCCTGTTTCGTCAGGGCAAGTTCCGCGATGTGAAACTGGCCCGGCAGCAGGCCGCGAAACTGGAAAACATGTTCGATCAGATGGGGGAAGGAGAAGTCAAAACCTTATCCCTCATCATCAAATCTGACGTTCAGGGCTCCTACGAAGCACTTTCCCAGTCCCTGCTCAAGTTGTCCAACGAGGAAGTCCGGGTCAACATCGTTCATGCGGCGGTAGGCGGAATCACCGAGTCGGACGTCAATCTGGCTCTGGCTTCCAAGGCTGTGATCATTGGCTTCAATACCCGCGCGGATGTAACGGCGCGCAAGTTGATCGCTTCAGCGGGGGTGGATGTGCGGTATTACGACATCATCTACACCGTGGTGGACGAAGTCAAGGCAGCGCTCTCTGGCATGTTGGCACCCGACCGCAAGGAAAATATCCTGGGACTGGTGGACGTTCGAGAAGTGTTCCGTATCTCGCGGGTGGGGGCTGTGGCTGGTTGCTACGTTCTGGAGGGTGTGGTCAAGCGGGGCGCCCAGGTTCGACTGCTGCGGGATCAGGTGGTGGTTCATACGGGCGAACTGGACTCTCTCAAACGCTTCAAGGACGATGTTCGTGAGGTCAAAACAGGCTTTGAATGCGGCTTGTCCCTGCGTAACTATAATGATCTGAGGGTGGGGGACAAGTTGGAAGTCTTTGAAATCGTAGAAGTCGTTCGGAGTCTGTGAGTCCGGTATGAAACATTTTCCGCGCCAGATACGGGTGGCTGATCAGATCCAGAAGGAATTGGCTGATTTGCTCCGGCGTGAATTCAAGGACCCGCGCGTGGGCATGATCACCATCACAGCGGTGGAGGTGGCGGGAGATTATGCCCACGCCAAGGTCTATGTCAGTTCGCTTCAGGGGGAGGAGGTGTTGGCCCGCTCCCTGGAGGCATTGCGCGATGGGGCGGGATTTCTACGCCATCATCTGGGGCGGCGTCTGACCTTGCACACCCTGCCGCAGTTGCATTTCGTGGCAGATACTTCGGCGGATCGGGCCTTTGTTCTCACCAACCTGATCGATGCCGCGCGGGCGGCCGATGAAGCCCTCCCAAAATCCTGAACGTCCGGAGCGGCGTGCGCTTACCGGAGTCATCCTGCTCGACAAACCGTTTGGATTGTCGAGCAATCATGCCTTGCAGCGTGTGCGTCGTCTTTTTCGGGCGCTCAAGGCGGGGCACACCGGCACTCTGGATCCCCATGCCACAGGATTGCTCCCCCTCTGTCTTGGAGAAGCCACCAAGTATTCGGGATGGATTCTCGATGCACCAAAGACTTATCACGCTACCCTGACCCTGGGACAGACCAGCAGCACCGGGGACGGAGAAGGCATATTGAGTCCGGGGCTCCCCTATTCGGGGAACGAAACGACCCTGAATGCCGCACTCGCCGGATTTCTGGGCCCCCAACTCCAGTTACCTCCCATGCATTCGGCGCTCAAGATCCAGGGACAGACTCTGTACCAACTGGCGCGTGCCGGTCAGGAAGTGGAACGTGTTCCTCGTGCCATCCATGTTCATGAGATACGTCTTCTCTCCTGGCGGGAAGATCAGGTGGTCATCGAGACCAGGGTCAGCAAGGGCACCTACATCCGGGTTCTGGCTCAGGATATTGGTGTTGCCCTGGGGTGTGGTGCCTATCTGAGTGGTTTGCGGCGGACGGCCACCGGTCCTTTTGACCTGAACGGAGCGGTGACCCTGGAAGGTCTGGAAGGGATGACGCAAACTGAGCGCGATGCCTGTCTTCAGCCAGTGGACTGTCTGCTGGCCGGACTGCCGCGCCTCGATCTCTCTCCCGTTCAGGGGCAGGCCCTGAGTCAGGGGCAGATCGTCGCCGGGAATCCTATCTGGCAGGAATCGCTTTACCGGGTTTATGCCCAGGATCGATTTTTGGGATTGGCCCAACCGGATGCCACGCACAGGAATCTGGTACCCCGGCGCATGATGGGCGACTTGCCCTCTTCCTGGGTTCAGGAACCTTGTGCGCCATGAGACCTCATTCACCATCCTCGCCCTCTTCTGCTTCTGCGCCCCATGCGTTTGCAGCAGGAGACTGGCGTGCCATTCGTGGGTTGATGCCCTACCTGCTGGCATTCAAGGGAAGGGTTGTCCTGGCTTTGTCCTGTCTGGTGCTGGCCAAGGTGGCCAATGTGGGCGTTCCCTTGCTGCTCAAGGAGATCATCGATCGTCTTGCCCCGGGAAAAGGCGTGCTGATGGTGCCGGTGGCTTTGGTCCTGGCTTATGGGGCATTGCGCTTTTCGACAACCCTGTTCAACGAGTTGCGGGATGGGGTCTTTGCCAAGGTGACCCAGCGTGCCATCCGGCGCATTGCCCTGTCCGTGTTTCAGCACCTGCATGCCCTGAATCTGCGCTTTCACCTGGAACGCCATACCGGCGGACTATCGCGCGATATTGAACGGGGCACGCGCGGCATCGAGAGTTTGTTGCGGTTCACCCTTTTCAGCATTTTTCCCACCCTGGTGGAAATGGCCCTGGTGGCGGGCATTCTGGCCTGGAAATACGATATTTGGTTTGCCCTGATTACCTTGGCGACATTGGGGATTTATATTGCGCTGACGGTGATGATCACCGAATGGCGCACCCATTTCCGGCGGCGCATGAACGAACTGGATTCCAGGGCCAATGCCTGCGCCATCGACAGCCTGATCAACTATGAAACGGTCAAATATTTTGGAAATGAAGCCTGGGAAGCGCAACGCTACGATCAGAATCTGGCTCGCTGGGAAGAGGCAGCGGTCAAAAGCCAGACTTCTCTGGCCTTGCTCAATGGAATCCAGAGTCTGATCATCGGGGTGGGCGCAGTGGCACTGATGTTGCGGGCAACCGCAGGGGTGTCTGCTGGGCGCCTGACCGTGGGGGATCTGGTCCTGATCAATGCACTTCTGCTGCAACTGTACATGCCCTTGAACTTCCTGGGCGTGGTGTATCGCGAAATCAAGCAGTCCCTGGCGGACATGGATCGCCTGTTTCGATTATTGACGGTGGAAACGGAGATTCGTGATGACCCCGATGCCCGACCCTTGAGGGTTGAGGGTGGGGTCGTTCGTTTCGAAGCGGTGGATTTCTTCTATGACGAACGGCGTGCCATTCTGCATCAGGTGGATTTCGAGATCCCGGCCGGACATAAAGTGGCGGTCGTTGGGTCGAGCGGGGCCGGAAAGTCTACGCTGTCTCGCCTTCTGTTCCGTTTCTATGACGTGCAACAGGGGCGCATACTGATCGATGGTCAGGACATCCGCCAGGTCACCCAACAGTCCTTGCGTGCCGCGATCGGTATCGTGCCTCAGGATACGGTGTTGTTCAACGACACGATCTATGCCAATATCGCCTATGGGCGGCCTGGCGCCACCCGCGAGGAGGTCCTGCGTTGTGCCCAGGCCGCCCATATCCATGCATTTATCGAAAGTTTGCCCGAAGGTTATGAAACCCAGGTGGGGGAACGGGGACTCAAGTTGTCCGGCGGGGAGAAGCAGCGCGTCGCCATAGCCCGTACCCTGCTCAAGGCTCCACGCATTCTGGTATTCGATGAGGCCACTTCGGCCCTCGACTCTCACTTCGAGCGGGAAATCCAGGAAGAGTTATCTTCCATGGCGCGCCACCATACCACCCTGGTCATTGCACACCGGTTGTCCACCATCGTCGATGCCGATCAGATCCTGGTCATGGAAGCGGGGCGCATCCTGGAACGGGGCACGCATTCCGAGTTACTGGCCAGAAATGGGCGATACGCGGAACTATGGGCCTTGCAGCAAGCAGAAGAGGCCCAATCCGGGTAAAAGGGTTTGTCAACCAGACTGGGGCGATTCCTCGCCCCGCAGGCACGAGAGTTAGAGGGCAACGCCCGGTTTTGGAGCGGGTTTGGCCGATAACAATCCCAAAGTGGTCTGGTCCTGCACTTCCAGCCAACGGCGTACCCGATTGGCATCGGAAAATCGGGCATGATGACCTCGGGAATCGAGCAGGACGATGATGGTGGGACGCTGGTGGATGGTCGCTTGCATGACCAGACATTGTCCCGCTTCATTGATGAAACCGGTTTTGGACAGACCGATCTGCCAGCCTTCCTGGGCAACCAGGGGATTGGTATTGTGCAAGGTGACCAAGCGTCCTCCCCGTCCGATGGGGACCTGAATCTCGGAGCGGGTGGTGATCTCGTGAATCAGGGGGACTTTGACGGCGGTACTCACCAGCACGGCCAGATCCTGGGCCGTGGCGACATTGGCGCCATTGAGTCCGCTGGCATCTTCAAAATGAGTATCCTTCATGCCCAATTTCTGGGCTTGCAGGTTCATCTGCTGAACAAAGGCGGTTGTGCCCCCGGGAAAGTTTCGGGCAAGCGCCGCAGCGGCGCGGTTCTCAGAGGCGACCAGGGCCATGCGCAGGAAATCGAGGCGGGTCGCCCGGCTACCCACGCGCAGGTGGGAATGACTGTAACGCAACGTGTCCACATCTTCCTGCGTCACGGTCAAGGTTTCTTCCAGATCCTGATGATTCTGAATGACCACCAGCGCCGTCATCAATTTGGTGATGGAGGCGATGGGATGGGTGGGTTCGGGATTTTTGGCGTAAACGACTTTCTGGGTCTGTTCATCCACGACCAAGGCAGTGACCGAGAGGAGTGCCATATGTCTGGGGTCTGGATCGACGGGAGCCCCATGACGATGGTGGTGCAGGTGGTGGTGAACCTGTGCTTCTGCCAACGGAACATGGGCGACGAGGAGGGCCGTGAACCCCGTGAGGACCCAAGAGCGCAAAGCAGAAGAGGATAAAAACATGGGTGAATTCCGAGGATGGATGAGACAGTTCAACGATACAAAAAAACCCCCTGAAAGGCAAGGGGATTATCCCGGTTTTACGTGATTTTCCCAGAATTTTTCAAGGCGGGGTACGGAGACGGGGTACGGCGTTTTGAGCGACTGGGCAAAGAGTGAACAATGCAACTCTTCCAGCAGCCAGCGAAACTCTTCCAATGCCGGACTGGGACCCCGCCGCTGAAGGGTGTCTGCCCAGCGTCGTTCCAGGCGCATCAGGTCGGTATTCTTGCGGCTGTCTCCGGCGGGGTCGCGGGGCAGTTTTTCCAGACGAATTTCCATGGCGTGCAGGTAGCGGGGAAAATGCGCCAGTCTGGCGGGGGGCGTGGTGCGCAACGTGGTGAGATTCACCAGACGTTGACGACGATGCTCCAGTTCCTTCAGGGGACCTGCCAGGACGGGTTGGCGTGACAGTTGGGTCAGACGTTGGACCACATTGCGGTGCCGCATGAAAATGTCCTGGAACAAGGTCACCTGGGCTTTCAGGGACTGACTCAGGTTTCCCTTGAGGGATTGGAGACGATGCTGGAAATCGATGCGTGTGTGCGGCGGAGCCCCTTCGTCCGGCAACCATTGGCGCAACACCTGCTGAAGCAGCAGGTCGAAGAGGGTATCTGCGGTGACGGGGTCTCCATTTTGGGCCAGACGAGAGAATTCAGGCAGGAGGGGAAGGAGGTCGGGCAAGGCATTTGTTCCTTTGGGCCGTAACGGGGCCAGACTCAATTGGGCCAATCGGCGGATTCCGGCTCGGGTGCTGACGAGCGCTTCTTCCTGATCATCGAAGGCCACCAGGTCGACGGTCTGTCCCCGATCCACCAAACCCGGATAGACCGTGAGGACGATACCCGCGCGCGCCAATGTCCGGGAGCCGGCAAGTTCCTCGAAATCCCAACGCGTCAGTCCCTTTCGTACCCAGTCCGGATCCTCCAGGGAACTCAGGGCGTGATGGAGCGGATTGTTCCATTGAGCGCGCAGCAGGTCTGGGTCGCGGCCACTGGCGATTTCCTGGCCGGTTTCATCGGTCAGGACCAGGCGCATTTTCAGGTGTTCGGGCGGGGTGGCCCAATCCTCGGCGGATACCGTCTGCCCACTGCGCAGGCGGACAAAATCCGTCAATTGGAGAAGAAGCGTGCCTCGAGTGGGACCATGACGTTCCAGAAAGGCTGTGACGGTGGGTGGCAGGGGTACCAGGGTACGACGCAGGGTCCCGGGCAGTTTTTTGAGCAGGAATGCGATCTTTTCCCGGATCAGTCCCGGGACCAGCCAATCCAGCGGGGCATCTTCCAACAGGGACAGCGCGAGCAGGGGCAGGGTCAAGGTGACTCCATCGAGGGGATGCCCGGGCTCGAAACGGTAGGTCAGAGGCCAGTCCCGGCCTTTCCAGGAAAAGTGGTCGGGAAACTGGATTTCGGTGATGTCCCCGGCGGCGTGGCGCATCAGGAATTCACGGGTCATGAGCAGGGGGTCCGGGTGCTCCGGGGTTCGTTCGCGTAACCAATGGTGCAGGCGCTGGGCACTCCACACTTCGAGGGGCAGGCGATCCTCATAAAAGGCGCAGAGATCCTCTTCGGGAATCAGAACACCCTGGCGCCGTCCCTTATGTTCCAACGCCAGGACTTCGGCCATGGTGGCCAGGTTATGGACCAGGAAAGGAGGATGTCGCTTCAATTCTCCTGCGACGAGGCCATGCTGGATGAAGACTCGCCGCGCCTCATGGGGAGCGATGGGACCATACCGTACGGGACGGCGGGCCACCAGGGTCAGGCCATAGAGGGTCACCTTTTCGTAAGCGTTGGTTTGTTCGCCCTGAGGATCCCAGTAAGGATCGCCATAACTGCGTTGAACCAGTGTTCCGGCAGCGGCTTCGACCCATTCCGGCTGGATGGAGGCCAGCAGGCGGGCCTGGATGCCTTCGGTTTCTGCCAGTTCGGCCGCCATGACCCAGCGCGGACGTTCCTTGCCCCGCACGCCAGAAGGGATCCGGAAACGAATGCCGCGTGGGCCGAGATAATTCTGTGCTTCCCGATCCCATTGGCCGATCTGGCCCAGTAACCCGCAGAGTAGGGCGCGGTGGATGGATTCCGGTGGGGCGGGACTGTCGTTCGGCAGCCATTGTCGTTCGGCCATCAACCCCACCAGTTGACCGTGCAATTCGCGCCATTCACGCACCCGTACGGGGGAGAGGTAATTGCGCTGGCAGAAGTGCGCCAGTTGGCGTCCCGATTTGCGGTGTCGGAAGGCTTCCTGAATCTTGTCCCAGATCTGGAGCAGGGCCAGGAATTCCGAACCGGCCTGGAGGAACTGGGCATGGTGGGCATCGGCTCGGGTACGATCATCGGGGGGGCGCGTGCGTGGATCTTGCGCGCTCATGGCTGCCACCAGGATCAGGATTTCCCTCAGGCAATCCTGATCACGAGCGGCGAGGACCATGCGACCCAACCGTGGATCAAGAGGGAGGGGCGCCAGTTCACGGCCTAACCGGGTGAGCGCGCGGGTCTCGTCCATGGCACCCAGTTCATGCAGGAGCCGATAGCCTTCTTCGATGGCGCGTGGGGTAGGACTGTCCAGCAGGGGGAGCGTATCCAGGCTGCCCAGACCCAGATGCGCCAGACGCAGGATGACGCTGGCAAGGGAGGTACGGAGGATTTCAGGCGTGGTGAAGGGCGGACGGGCGGAAAAGTCCACTTCGTCATACAGTCGGATACAGATTCCAGCCGCCACTCGCCCACAACGTCCGGCACGCTGGCGGGCCGCTGCCTGTGAGATCTTTTCCACGCGCAACTGGGTGACCTTGGTGCGCAGACTGTAGCGATTGACGCGAGCCAACCCCGTGTCGATGACGAAGTGGATGCCTGGCACGGTCAGGGAGGTTTCGGCAACATTGGTGGCCAATACGATGCGCCGTCCCGTGCCCGTTTGAAACACCCGATCCTGCTCGGCCTGCGATTGACGGGCGTAGAGCGGTAAAATCTCGGTGTGAGGCGGATGGTGTTTACGCAGGGCTTCGGCGGCTTGCCGGATATCCCGTTCTCCCGGCAGGAAGATCAGAATGTCCCCGCGAGCATGCAGGTCCCCCAACTCGTCCACAGCATCCAGCAGTGCCTGGAGGTCCCGGTCTTCGTCATCATCTGTCTCTCCTTCGCTGGGCGCCTCGATGGGGCGCCAGCGGATCTCCACCGGCCAGGTCCGTCCCGAAACTTCGATGACCGGGGCCTGGTCGAAGTGGGCTGATAATCGTTCCGCCTCGAGGGTGGCGGAGGTCAGAACCACCTTGAGGTCGGGGCGACGAGGGAGCAGACCTTTCAGATAGCCCATCAGGAAGTCCATGTTGAGACTACGTTCATGCACTTCATCGAGGATCAGGGTGTCATAGCGGCGCAAGTCGGGGTCGTGGGCGATTTCGGCCAGCAGGATTCCCTCGGTCATGACTTTGATGAAGGAGCGATCCGATACCTGATCGTGGAAACGGACCTGGTAACCCACGGCTTCGCCCAGCCGGGTTCCCAGTTCCTGGGCAAGTCGTTGCGCCACGCTGCGCGCCGCCACACGGCGCGGCTGAGTACATCCGATCAGTCCCTCCACTCCCCGTTCGAGAAGCAGGCAGAGTTGGGGGATTTGAGTGGTTTTCCCCGATCCGGTTTCTCCACAGATGATCGTGACGGGATGACGGGATAGGGTGGACAGTATTTCTTCCCGTGCCGCCAGCACCGGCAGATCGCCAGTCAATGCCGGACGCGGCAAGGTCTCCCGACGCCGGGCTCGAACGGCGGGAGAAAAGGGCCTGTACCTCATCGGGTCGGGTGGGTCAGGAGGAGGAATCGCTCATTTCGGTCCCCAGGGCGTTCTGCACTCCAGCGCAAGTGCCAACCCTTGGGCACCAGAAAGGCATTCTGTCCATTGGACTGAACCAGCCAGAGGGAGCACTGGACACCGGGATTCAGTTCGCGTCGTTCGGTGCGAAGATCGAGGGCATCATCCAGCAAACCGCGCTGAGGTTCGCCCAGTCCAGTGCTCATGATGCAGCCATGGGAACGGGGCAATGCCTTTCCCAGCGAAAGCATGACGCCTTCATAACTGCGTGAGGCTTCCACATAGGGTAACCAGAGGGACATGACCAGCATCCAGGAAACCGTCATGCCCACCGACCAGTTGATCAGGGCACGTCGGGGAGAAGGATGGGAATGAAAAATGGTGAAGGCCCAGAGCAGTGTCAAAAACAGGGAGAAAGCGAAGGGCAGTGCCTGAAAGTGGGTATGGAAGTCAGGCAATTGGGCGTCGAGGTAATGTACGATTCCCACGGGCCAACCCGTCATCTGGGCAATCCAGCCCAGCCACAGCAAGGTGGTCAGCAACCCGAAAGTCAGCATGCCGAACCAGTCCAGTGCACTGGTGGCCCCTCGCCGTAATCCGTCCAGTCCGCCTGTTGCCAGCAAGGTAAAGGGAATGAGGAGGGGGAGAGCATTGCCTTCACGGGGAGAAGTACAGAAGCCCAGAACGATGAGCCAGAGGCCCAGCATCAACAACAGGAAACGGGTCTGAGGTTTTTCCCAGATCCGTCTCCCTCCGGTCCAGAGCACCCCCAGGGCCAAAGGGGCGGCTGGCCAGGCAAACCAACTGGAAACGGCCAGATAGTAAAGGGGAGAAGCATCGGCGACCAACCATGTCCCAGGATGCAGGAAGGGGCCGAACAACAGGGGCTTCCAGAGAAGATAGGCGGCGGGATGGTCGAGCGCCAGCAGGGTGGGCCAGATGACCAGAAAGGGGATGGCTCCCATGGCCCAGAAAAGCGCGAAACGTCCCGCCTGAGGCAGACGAAATTCCCGGACCAGAAGGGGTGCCAGAATCAAGAGGGGAAAGAGTAGAGGGAATGCCAATGTGCCTTGGGACAGGAACGCCATGCCGAATCCGATCCCCCCCATCAACCCCCCCCGGACGGCTTGGGTTCGTCCCATGGGAAGAGCGGCCACGACCCATGAAACGCCTGTCAACCAGGATAAATCCGTACTCATTTCATGGGCACGGATGACCAATCCCACACTTCCGATGAAGATCAGGATGGCCAGGCGAAGGGTTCTGGGGCCGTAGAGATGACGGGCGGCCAGGGCAATCCCCGCAAAGGTCCCCACCATGAACACCCCACTGGCCAGACGTGCGGCATCGTGGGGAGGGACGAGCTGGAAGGAGAAGCGGACCAGAATCGCCCCCAGCCAATAGTACAGGGGGGGGTGGGCGAGGTAGGGTTCACCGGCCAGGGTGGGAGATAACCAGGATCCCCCGCGCAGCATGCCGTGGATGATCCCCTGACTGACCGCCTCGTCGTACTTCCAGGGGGTATGCCCCGTCAGGCCCGGAAGAAGCCAGGCGAGACAGATGAGAAGAAAAAGTACGATCTTGAGGGGTGTGGCGGTCCCGTCGAAATTGAGGGTTTTATCGATCAACGATCCGGAAGCCACAGCGATCCCTTTGCAGTTCCACCCCCAAGTCTCAGTGACGAGGTTTGGGGGGGATGGATTACTTGCGGGCGTACTTTTGACGGAACTTCTCGACCCGTCCGGCGGTGTCAACGATTTTCTGCTTCCCGGTATAGAAAGGATGACAGGCCGAGCAGACTTCCACGGAAAGGGCTGGCTTGCCCATCGTGGAACGGGTGACGAAAGAGTTACCGCAACTGCAGGTTACGGTGAGGTCATTGTAGGCGGGGTGAATATCAGCTTTCATGAACGTTCCTGTACGTGAGCCGGGGTATACGGCACCAAACCCGAGATTATGCGCCAAAGTGCGATTCTATGCAAGTCACTGATGCGTGTTAACCACGCCGCATGGAGTCGAAGAAGTCCGCATTGTTCTTGGTTGCCTTGATCTTGTCGAGCAGGAATTCGATGGCTTCCATTTCGTCCATGGGGTAAAGCAATTTGCGCAGTACCCAGATCTTTTGCAAGACGTCTTGCTTGATGAGCAGTTCTTCGCGTCGGGTTCCTGAACGGTTTACGTTGAGTGCCGGGTAGATGCGTTTTTCTGCCATGCGTCGGTCAAGATGGATTTCCATGTTTCCCGTGCCCTTGAATTCTTCATAGATCACGTCGTCCATGCGGGACCCGGTATCGACCAGGGCGGTGGCGATGATGGTCAGCGATCCGCCTTCTTCGATATTGCGTGCCGCGCCGAAGAAACGCTTGGGGCGTTGCAGGGCGTTGGCATCCACCCCGCCCGTCAGCACCTTGCCCGAGGAGGGAACGACTGTATTGTAGGCACGGGCTAGGCGGGTGATGGAATCAAGCAGGATGACGACATCGCGCTTATGTTCCACCAGGCGCTTGGCTTTTTCGATCACCATTTCGGCGACCTGGACATGGCGGGTGGCGGGTTCGTCGAAAGTGGATGAAACCACTTCACCCCGCACCGAGCGCTGCATTTCCGTGACTTCCTCGGGACGCTCGTCGATCAGCAATACGATCAGGGTGGCATCGGGATTGTTGGCCGAGATGGAATGGGCAATATGCTGGAGCATCACCGTTTTCCCACTCTTGGGACTGGCCACCAGCAAGCCACGCTGCCCCTTGCCGATCGGGGCGACGATGTCGATGACACGCCCCGTAATGTTTTCTTCGGCACGGATATCCCGTTCCAGAATCATGGGCTGGGTGGGGAAGAGGGGGGTCAGGTTCTCGAAGAGAATTTTGTTCTTGGCGTTTTCCGGAAGTTCGCCATTGACCGAATCGACCTTGACCAAGGCAAAGTAACGTTCCCCCTCCTTGGGAATCCGGATTTCGCCCTGAATGCTGTCCCCTGTATGCAGGTTGAAGCGGCGGATCTGGGAGGGGCTGATATAGATATCATCCGGACTGGACAGGTAGGAGGTTTCTGGCGAACGAAGAAAGCCGAAGCCATCTTGCAGGACTTCCAGGGTGCCTTCCCCGTAAATGCTTTCGCCTCGTTTGGCTTGGTTCTTGAGCAGGGCAAAAATCAACTCCTGCTTGCGCATACGATTGGCGCCTTCAATTTCGAATTTGGTGGCCATGTCCACCAACTCGGTGACATGGTGAGTTTTAAGATCGGAAAGGTGCATGGATCAGGTATCAGAAAGGGAAATGATTCGGTGGATGTGCCCTGAGGGCCGCGCAGGAGCGAGGTACAGAGCGAATTTGGTGAGGATGGCGGTACACTTCGTGCGCCACCTGAGTGGTCTCAGGGGCGCAGAATAACGTGTTCAGAGGTGGCTGTCAATGAATGCATTCAGTTGTGACTTGGAGAGAGCGCCGACCTTGGTGCCCTCCACACTTCCATTTTTGAACAGCAACAGGGTCGGAATGCCTCGCACGCTGTATTTGCGCGCCGTTTCCGGATTGTCGTCCACATTCAGTTTGGCAACCTTGACCCGTTCGCCATAGTCCTTCGCGGCTTCTTCCAGTATGGGGCCAATCAATTTGCAGGGGCCACACCATTCGGCCCAGAAGTCCAGTAAGACAGGAATGGGGGACTGTAGAACGTCCTGTTCGAAGGAACGGTCGGTGACATGGTGCACATTACTCATGGAAAACCTCAACCAGATTGGGATGAAAATTTTTACAACGTTCAGGAACGACCAGAGATCATTGGGAGAGTCGTGAGGATATCCTAAACCAAAATTCGGCGAAACGCAAAACCAACCTTACCGGTTCTTGAACAGATCAGTTAAAATCATGTTCTTTCATCGGTGGATCATTGTAACCAAGGAGACTCTATGACTTATGTGGTGACCGAATCCTGCATACGCTGCAAGTATACAGACTGCGTGGATGTCTGCCCGGTGGATTGCTTTCGGGAGGGGCCGAATTTTCTCGTGATCGACCCGGACGAGTGTATCGATTGCACCCTGTGCGTGGCTGAATGCCCTGCGGAAGCCATCTTTGCCGAGGATGACGTTCCTGAAAACCAGCGGGCTTTCATCGCCATCAATGCGGAACTGGCCAAGTGCTGGAAACCCATCATCGAACGCAAGGAAACTCCTGCCGATGCGGACGAGTGGAAAGGGGTGATGCCCAAGGCACATCTGCTCGACCGGGGGTAGCCCTTTCTCCCAACCGGCTCATCCTGATCAGGGGCCGGGTTTGCGTGCGATCATCCCGACCAGAGCCGAGCGGCCATGATGTCCCGAGCCTTCACTGAGGGTGTCTTCGTACGTTTCAAGATATTCGATGGTGTAGTCCATCCATGCCTGACGCAAGAATTCTTCCGTATAAAGGTTTTCCACAACCGAGGGTCCACCGGTTTTGTACTCCAGTTGCTTGGGGGTATACCCTTGCAAGAGTATTCGTCCCCCCGGTTTCAGCAATGCGCGAATCTGCTCAAACTGGCGCTGGCGTAGGGCAGGCGGGGCAAACTGGATGAAGATCCCCACCACCCAGTCGAACAGGGCAGGGGTCTGAGAGGTGCGCCATCCATTCGCCAACATGTCTCCGCAACAAAAATCCACGGTTACTCCACGCGTTTTTGCCAGTTGCCGTGCCTTTTCCACAGCGACGGCAGAAATTTCCACGGCACTGACCTGTAGTCCCTGGGCAGCCAACCATACGCTGTTACGACCTTCCCCGTCGGCGACGGACAGGACGCTTTCGCCCGGGATGAAACGCGCCTTCTGGTCGACCAGAAAGCGGTTGGGTTCGGTGCCAAACAGGAAACTTTGTCCCACACTTTCGTAGCGGGAACTCCACATCCTGTTCTGTTCAGCAACAAAGTCATCGTGCATGGTCTGGGTCTCGGTAATAAAACGGGCTTTTTCGCAAGGAACGCCATCAAGTTCCCTATAATGGGCTTTCTCCGGCCTGGCACCGGATTTCGAGGATTCTATATGAAATATTTACATACCATGGTCCGCGTTGCCGACCTGGAACAGTCCCTTCACTTTTATTGCGATGCCCTGGGGTTGGAAGTCATCCGCAAATCGGACTACCCTTCAGGACAATTTTCACTGATTTTTCTGGCAGCGCCAGGGAACCACGAGGCACAGGTGGAGTTGACCCACAACTGGAAACCGGAACGCTATGAGGGCGGCCGCAATTTTGGGCATATCGCCTATGAAGTCGCAGACATCTATGCCAGTTGTACCCGGTTGATGCACCACGGTGTTCAAATTCTTCGGCCACCCCGTGATGGGCGAATGGCATTTGTCCGCTCACCCGATCAGATCTCCATTGAATTACTTCAGGCAGGGGCTCCTCTGGCCCCTGAAGAGCCCTGGGTTTCCATGCCTAATTCAGGAACCTGGTAACAACGCCTCCTGTTTGAGTTGTGATACCGGTTATACACCGCCGCTCGCAGCGTTTTCGGTATATTTTCCATAAGCAATGGAACTTGACGATGTTGCTGTATGGACCGTGGAGAACATGACCTCAGGGGTCAGTTCACGGTTCATTGATCCTATATGTGCGTTGTCGTACAGACGCCGTAATAGGGGGCGACGGAGAATTCACGGGTGTGAAGTGTAACCAATTATAATTTAAGGGGGAGAGTTGCTGATGAAAACACAAATAACATTACCGATCCTGCCGTTGGCAGTGATCAGCGCGCTTTATGGCTCCTCGGCATGGGCGACACCATTTCTGGGCTCGGATTTGGCAAGTTTTACGGTTCTGGGGGCCTCGGCTGTGACCAATGTTCCCACGAGTACTGTTGACGGGAGTGTCGGCGTCTGGTCAAGCGGGGGAGCAAATGCAATTACGGGCTTCAATTCATCGCCTGGCGTTGCAGTGTCGGATCCGCAAGTGACCGGAGGTACCGTACAGGCGGGAGGGGCAGTCGCGCAGTCGGCCCAGTTTCAACTCACCACGGCCCTCACGAATCTTGGATCTCTGGGGCCAGGCACCACCCTCTCTGCGGATCTGACAGGACTCACGCTTGGGCCGGGCGTTTATACCGTTCCTGCGGGAACGACCAATTTGTCGGGGGCGCTCACGCTTAACGGCGGGGGTAATGCCAACGCGGCCTGGGTTTTCGAAATGCCGAGTACCCTGATCACCTCGTCCAACTCGGTCATGAATGTGATCAATACCGGTTCAGGTGCTGGCGTGTATTGGGATGTCGGTAGTTCCGCAACCATCGGTACGAACACGGCATTCCTGGGGAATATTCTCGCACGCGCCAGCATCACCATGAACACCACTGCAACAGATCTTTGCGGTAGAGCCTTGGCGAGCACTGGTGCCGTAACTTTGCAGCAGAACAGCCTGTCCGGCGTTTGTACAGGCGTGATGGCAGGAAGCAGTGGTCTGAGTGGCGGCCTGAATTATGCTTCTGGCAGTAGTGCGGCCACTTTTCTACCGTACGCCTCTGTCAATGGGACTGTTCCTGAACCCGCCACATTGCCGCTGTTGGGACTTGGGTTCCTGGGGCTTGGATTGACAAGGTTACGTTGGCGCGGGTTGATTTGACCCTTTTTGGGGTGCAGGGGCAACCGCCCTTTGCGGACTGCCGGAAAAGCAGTTCGCAGGGACGGAGCGAAGCGACGCCTCGCAAAATTTTGCATGTGATTGATGACACGATATGAGCATTTACCGATCTACAAGGCGGCATGGATGTGGCGGTGCATTTCGAGCAGGTGGTGGTGGCAAGTGCCTGAACCACTGAAAAAAACGGAACCAGTATCATGCGAATCCATTAACGGCAGGAACCCGGGAGGCCACAATGATCTCCGTGAACTTTAAACGTTTCGCAAACCCCAAAGCCGCCCATACGCACAATCCCTCGCGGGGTGTGTTCCCATTAACTCGTTCTAAAAAAACCAGCATCCTGAGCCGGTTTTCTTTCTTGTATCTCTTTGCTCTGGGCGCGCTGTTTTATCTGATGCATGCCCTGAACACAACCATGTGATGCAATAACGCCACCCAATCAGGGGAATCCCGTGCCAGATATTCATAATGAACGAATCACCCGACCCACGTATCATTTAAGCCGTTTCCATCGTCTTTACTTGCGCTGCCCCCATCACACAAAATCCGTACAGAATTTTCTGAAAGATCGTGGAAACCTCGCTTCCCTCTGTTTTTTCTCGCCCTCGGTTGCATCTACTCGCTGAACATGCCCATGACAACCACTTGTCTTTCAAAAAAACCTGTCCAATCAAGTCAGACCACCTCAGAAGCCAGACTCTTTTCACAGGATCACAAGACTATTTACTTAGCCCTTGCCGTCACCAAAGAACAGAAATCCGCCTCTCTTGACCTCATTCATAAGCAATATTCCAAACGCGGATATAAAACCACCCTAACTCTGAAAGATCATGACCAATGGATTACCTTTTTTGTCGCTGGAAACTCGGGGCAAATGATCGGAACCATTTCCGTGAGACCCGACAACATCTATGGTTTATTTGCTGACGAAACTTACCAAGACCACCTCAACGAACTGCGCCAACAAGGAAACAGGCTCAGCGAGTTCGGACTCCTTGCAGTCAACTCAGACGCCTGCAACCGACATATACTGCCCGAGTTATTTTATATCGCCTATTTGTACCTTCGTACCAAGTGCAATTGTTCAATGGGAGTTTTAGAAGTCAATCCACGTCACGCAAAATACTACGAAAAAAAACTTGGATTACACCATATCGGACCCACGAGACATTGTTCTCGGGTAGGCGCACCGTCAGTTCTGATGAATGCCGACTTTACCCATCTTGAAGATAGGGTAAAGTCGGCATTCATCAGGAGCATACTGCACGACAAGTCCCATGCGCCGCATTTCTTCTCTAACAGCCATGCCTTGACCCTACCCCGATCCCTGGAACAGGAGCAACGTACTAATTGTGCGGATATACAACCAATTACAATTTATTAGGGGTGTATTGATGAAAACTCAAAAAATATTATTGGCCCTACACTGCCACTGTTGGGGCTTGGGCTTCGTGGGGCTTGGATTGACAAGTTTACGTTGGCGTGGTTGAGGTAAATTCATCAAAAATTATTTTCGGTGGAAAACACCCGTTCGCGGTAATGGCTGGTCAGAAACTTTATCTGATGAAGAACTTCCGTTGCGCTCGGAATTATTTAGCGCCGAGCAGATGGCGCAGCATGGAAAAACCATCGCGGCATCACACCATCTGGCTTCCGGGCAGGGATCGGACCAACTTCTGATCCGGTTGACGGAAAACGAAAGCGCGCTGGTTGGTGTGTGCAAGTTATTGACGGAGGTGGTGACCGCGAAGCGTCTTATCACGCCTGCCGGGGAGTGGTTGCTCGACAATTTCCACCTCATCGAAGAACAGATCAGAACCGCCAAGCGACACCTGCCGAAGGGGTACAGTCTGGAACTTCCCTGCCTGGCGTCCGGGCCGTCGGCTGGGTATCCACGTGTGTATGCGATTGCTCTAGAGATCATCAGGCATGGCGATGGTCGGGTGGATACGGAAAGTCTCTGCAACTTCGTGGCTTCCTACCAGACAATTACGGACCTCAAGTTGGGTGAATTGTGGGCCATTCCGATCATGCTGAGACTGGCCGTTATCGAGAATCTCCGGCGGGTCGGCACACGGATTGCCGCAAGGTGGCATGAACGGGATCGTGCTGACTCCTGGGCGGACACGATGACGGAGGTCGCAGAGAAGGACCCGAAAAGTCTGATTCTGGTGATTGCCGACATGGCGCGCTCAAACCCGCCCATGACCAGTCCGTTTGTCTCGGAACTTGCACGCCGATTGCGGGGACGAGGGCCAGCCCTGGCCTTGCCCTTGACCTGGGTTGACCAGCGACTCTCCGAATCAGGACAAACCATCGATCAACTGGTGCAGTCGGAAAACCAGCAGCAAGCTGGCGATCAGGTTTCCATCAGCAATTGCATCGGCAGTTTACGAGTTTTGGTTGCGATGGACTGGAGAGAATTTGTCGAGACCATGAGCATAGTCGAGCAGGTTCTTCGTGAGGATCCTGACGGTATCTATGGCAGGATGGATTTTGCCACTCGTGATCGCTATCGGCATGCCATAGAAAGAATCGCGAAAAAAGGTCGTTGCACGGAAAGGGAGGTGGCTTTCACGGCCATCGAGTTGACGCGCGCCCACATTGCATCCACAACTACACCCAATGATCGAGCGCGGCATGTGGGTTTTTACCTGATCGACAAGGGATTGCCAAAGCTGGAGCGTGCAGCCGAAGTTCACCTTTCCAGATTCGAAGCCTTTACGAGGGCGGCGGGCCAGCACCCCCTTTCCCTCTATCTGGGGGGCATCGCCCTGATTGCAGTGACCCTCACGGGAAGCCTGTCATTTCAGGCGGTGACCAATGGAATGCCGGTTTGGATGTTGGCACCGCTCTGCATCCTGTTATTGCTGGCTTCCAGCCAACTGTCCGTGGCCTTGATGAACTGGCTGGCAACATTGTTGGTAAAGCCTGAGAGGTTGCCAAAAATGGACTTCTCCAAGGGAATTCCGTCAGGCTATCGAACGCTGGTGGTGGTTCCTGCCCTTCTGACGAGCGTACAGGGCATCGAGAAACTGGTGGAAGCACTGGAAGTCAGATTTTTGGCAAATCGCGATGAACATCTGCATTTTGGTCTATTGACGGATGTTTGTGATGCGCCACAGGAATCTCTCCCGGAAGACAGTTCCCTGGTGCAACTGGCCCATACCCTGATCAACGAGTTGAATGAAAAATACAGCAATGTTGGTGATGGAATCAAGGGCAATATTTTCTTTCTGTTTCATCGACCGAGACGATGGAACCCGCAGGAACGGATCTGGATGGGTTACGAACGCAAGCGTGGAAAACTTGCGGACTTGAATGTTCTGCTGCGCAGTGTCGACCCGGGGTTTTCCAGGGGAACTTTTTCGCTGATCGTCGGGGACACCTCGGTTCTGTCCGGTGTGAAGTTTGTCATCACCCTCGATGCGGATACACAGTTGCCGCGGGACACCGCATGTCAGTGTGTGGGAACGATGGCGCATCCGCTCAATCGTGCTCACTATGACGAAAAAAAGCAGCGCGTTACGGAAGGTTACGGCATTCTGCAGCCGCGTATGGCGGTTAGCATTCCCGGACTGAACCGGTCACGTTACGCACGGCTGTACGGGGGAGAGCCCGGAATTGATCCCTATACCCGCGCCGTTTCAGATGTCTATCAAGATCTTTTCGGAGAAGGTTCATTCATCGGCAAAGGCATCTACGAGGTCGATGTCTTCGAGCGTGCACTCGGTGGACGCTTTCCGGAAAACCGTATCCTCAGCCACGACCTTCTCGAGGGGTGTTATGCGCGGGCGGGGTTGTTGAGCGATGTGCAGTTGTACGAAAACTATCCGTTGCGCTACAGCGCCGATGTAAGTCGCCGTCACCGCTGGATTCGCGGGGATTGGCAGATCGCGGGATGGCTGCTGCGTTATGTCCCTGAAAACCGGGTGGGCGAAACTCGTGGAAATCGAAGGAATAGGCTATCCCGACTGTCGCAATGGAAACTGTTCGACAATCTTAGGCGTAGTCTCGTTCCTGTGGCATTGGCTTGGCTGTTACTGTCGGGGTGGTTGCTGCTGCCCTTGGGCTGGCTGTGGACTTTGTCGGTGCTCGGCAGCCTGTTGATTCCAGCCTTGTTTGCTTCGGTCTTCGACCTGTTTCTCAAGCCGGAACAGGTATTGTTTCGGCAGCATTTCAGGACGGTTACTCGTTCGGCCAGCCGACATTTGATGCAAGTCGGATTTGAACTGGCGTGCCTTCCCTACGAAGCGTTTTTCAGTTTGGGGGCCATTCTGTGCACGACCTGGCGGATCCTGGTGACACATAAACGACTACTGGAATGGAATCCTTCCGTTGAAGTCGATCGCCAGTTGGATGGACGGGGGCACAGTGACCTTGTTGCCTGTTTCCGGGAGATGTGGATTTCTCCCGCGGTTGCTGTTGCAGCGACGATTGCCTTGATCCTGTTGACCCCTGCAGTGCTGTTGTCGGCCGGGCCGATTTTATTTTTGTGGCTCATCTCGCCCATCCTTGCCTGGTGGATAAGCCTTCCTCTGGCGCGTCGCAAGGCCGCCTTGACGAACGAACAAATATTTTTCCTGCGTATGCTGGCGCGCAAGACCTGGGCTTTTTTTGACCACTTTGTGGGTGAGGAAGATCATTGGCTCCCCCCCGACAACTTTCAGGAGTACCGCCCAGTTTCGGTAGCCCATCGCACATCACCCACCAATATCGGGCTGGCGTTATTGGCCAATTTATCCGCTTATGATTTCGGATACATCACGGCGGGAAAACTGGTCGAGCGCACGCACGATACCCTGCATACGATGGAAGGGTTGCAGCGTTATCGAGGGCACTTCTACAACTGGTATGACACGCTGACCTTGCAACCGCTGCTGCCATTGTATGTGTCGACGGTAGACAGCGGGAATCTGGCCGGCCATCTTCTGACGTTGCGTGCGGGATTGCGTGTGCTTGCAGATGACAAAATTTTGGGAACGAAACTGTTGGATGGTCTGCAAGATACCTTGATGATTTTTTCGGACTCGATGAAGGGGAATTCAGAAGATCTGATTGCAAAGTTATGGAACGAACTGAAGGTGCTCTCTGCTGCGCCACCCAATTCTGCGGGTGAACTGCGCGAGTATCTCTTGCGACTGGAGGCTGGCATCTCCACCTTCATCAAGGAAGATAGGGGCGACCTCAAGCAAGAGAGCGAATCATCCTGGTGGGGGCAGGCTCTGGTTCGTCAGATCCGCACTGCCCTGGACGAGTTGAACCATCTCATCCCGTGGACACTGTTGCCGGGAGCGCCGAGCGGGTTGGAAGCATTTGCAGATCTGGACAGAATTCCGACATTACGTGAACTGGCAAGGCTGGATGAAGATCTGCGTCCGGTGATTGAATTTTGGCTCGATGAGGGACCAACTCCTTCCCAGCATGACTGGCTCACCGACTTACAGCGGCAGATTGGCGAAGGGAGCCTGCGTGCCCGAAACAGGATAGCGACCATCGAAGGTCTGCTCCTTCAATCCGAAGGTCTTGCCTGCATGGAGTATGAATTTCTGTTTGACAAAAGTCGTCATTTATTGACCATTGGCTACAACGTGAGTGAGCGACGGGTAGACGCGGGTCACTATGACCTGCTGGCCTCCGAGGTGCGCTTATGCTGCTTCGTGGCCATTGCGCAGGGGCAACTACCCCAAGAAGTCTGGTTTTCTCTGGGGCGTCTGCTGACTGGTGCCGGAGGCGAACCGGTTCTCTTGTCGTGGAGCGGCTCGATGTTCGAGTACCTGATGCCACTCCTGATCATGCCGACCTATGATGATACACTGCTTGACCAGACCTGCAAGGCGGCGGTGGCGAGCCAGATCGAGTATGGAAGGCAACTCGGCGTGCCTTGGGGTATGTCGGAATCGTGCTACAACACGGTGGACGTGCACCTCAATTATCAATACCGCGCCTTTGGCGTACCCAGCCTGGGGCTGAAACGTGGACTGGCTGAGGATACGGTCATCTCGCCCTACGCCTCGGTGTTGGCGCTGATGGTGGCACCTGAGGAGGCATGCGTGAATCTGCAGCGTCTCTCAACCGAAAGGCTGATCGGGCGGTTCGGTTTCTTCGAGGCGATCGATTACACGCCGGCACGGCAACTACGCGGACAATCCGGTACGGTGGTCAGGTCCTTCATGGCCCACCATCAGGGGATGAGCCTGCTCGCTTTGGCCGCTCTGATCCTGGACCGGCCGATGCAGCGGCGGTTTGAATCAGAGCGGATGTTCCAGGCCATCATGCCCCTACTTCAGGAACGAATTCCCAAGGCCACGGGGTTGTTTTTACATACGACGCAACTTTCCGGCGCCCGTTCGGTGTCGGTTGCCACGGAAATGCCGATTCGTGTCTATGGCACACCTGACACGCCGGTACCTGAGGTCCAGTTGTTGTCCAATGGCCGTTATCATGTGATGATCACCAATGCCGGTGGGGGCTACAGCCGCTGGAAAGATCTCGCTGTTCTGCGTTGGCGTGAAGACAGCACCTGCGACAATTGGGGGTTGTTCTGTTACGTCCGTGAAGTGGCGAACGGGGTGTTTTGGTCAACGACATATCAACCGACGCTCAAGCGCCCCGAGAGTTATGAAGCGATTTTTTCCGAAGGACGCGCCGAGTTTCGGCGCCGAGATTTTACCGGGGTGGACGACGGTGACTTCGAAACACATACCGAGATCGTGGTTTCACCGGAAGATGACATCGAATTGCGCCGGACCCGCATCGTCAATCGGTCGCGACAACGCAGGGAAATAGAGATCACCAGTTACGCTGAAGTAGTGATCGCATCACCGGCTGCGGATGCGCTTCATCCGGCCTTCAGCAATTTGTTCGTGCAGACGGAAATTTTGCGGGAACGCCACGCGATTCTGTGCACGCGTCGCCCCCGTTCTCTCACCGAGCAGACATACTGGATGTTCCATTTGATGACTGCGTATGGCGCAAAGATCAGCGAAGTATCTTACGAGACGGATCGTCTGCGCTTCATTGGTCGGACGAGAAGCGTCGTCAATCCGTTGGCCATGAGCAACTCAGCGGCGCTCTCGGGTACCGAGGGTTCAGTGCTGGATCCGATCGTGGCGATCCGCTACCGCATCGTGCTCGACCCTGAGCAATCAGTCACGGTGGATATGGTAACCGGTATTGGCGAAACCCGGGACATGGTCTTGAACCTGATCGACAAGTACCAGGATCGGCACCTGTCCGACCGTGTCTTTGACCTGACCTGGCCCCACAGTCAAGTGGTATTGCGCCAATTGAATGCCTCCGATGTCGATGCTCAACTCTATGCGCGCCTGGCTGGATCCATCCTCTACGCCCATGCCTCCTTGCGCGCCGACGCAGCCGTGCTCATCAGGAATCGTCGTGGTCAGTCCGGTCTTTGGGGTTATGCCATCTCGGGAGATTTGCCAATCGTACTGTTACAGATCGGGGACGAGGCCAATATCGATCTGGTGCGTCAACTTGTGCAAGGTCATGCTTACTGGCGCCTGAAAGGTCTGGCGGTGGACATGGTGATCTGGAATGAGGACCACATGGGGTACCGTCAACGATTGCAGGAACAGATCATGGGACTGATTGCCTCGGGTATCGAGGCTACTGTGATCGATCGGCCAGGCGGTATCTTTGTCCGGACAGCGGAACAGATCTCCAGTGAGGACCGTATCCTGCTTCAGTCCGTTGCGCGCGTTATCATCACGGACGGACGAGGAACCCTGGCAGAACAACTTGGCCATCGCAACCTCGTGGAACCGCGCCTATCCAGGTTTACGCCGACACATTCGCAGGGTTCCAGGATTTATCCTGAGGTTGTGGTACCGCGTACGGATCTGACTCTGTGCAATGGACTGGGAGGCTTTACTCCGGATGGGCACGAATATGTCATTGCGCTTGCTCCTGGCGAAGTGACGCCAGCACCCTGGGTGAATGTTCTGGCCGGACCGCGTTTCGGAACAGTCCTATCGGAAAGCGGGGTTGCTTATACCTGGAGTGAAAACGCGCACGAATTTCGTTTGACACCGTGGTACAACGACCCGGTAAGCGATTTGAGTGGAGAAGCGCTTTATCTTCGTGACGAGGAATCCGGGTATTTCTGGTCCCCTACCCCACTCCCTGCCCGTGCAGCAGCGCCTTATATTGTCCGCCATGGATTTGGTTACAGTGTTTTTGAACACAGATCCGCCGGGATTTGCTCGGAGTTGTGGGTCTATGTGGCAATGGATGCCTCTGTCAAGTTTTCTGTATTGAAAGTGAGAAATGAATCAGGCTGTACGCGCAAGCTCTCTGCCACAGGCTATGTCGAGTGGGTGCTGGGAGATCTTCGTGAGAAATCGGCCATGCATGTCACCACGGAAATCAATCCCCGGAACGGTGCGCTGTATGCGCGCAATCCCTACAACACCGAGTTTGCCGACCATGTGGCCTTCTTTGATGTGGATGATGCCGTGCACGGCGTAACCGGCGACCGAACGGAATTTATCGGACGTAATGGTTCCTTGAAAAACCCTGCAGCCATGCATCGGTCCCGCCTTACCGGCAAGGTGGGATCTGCTCTGGATCCCTGTGCCGCGCTTCAGGTGAATTTTGAACTGGTCGACGGACAACAACGTGACATTGTATTCCGACTGGGGGTTGGTCGTACTGTGGAGGAGGCTGACCAACTCGTGCAGCGCTTTCGCGGTGATTTGGCTGCGCGCAGCGTGCTCGAGGGAGTGTGGTACCACTGGAACCATACCCTGGGTACAGTGCAAGTCGAAACGCCTGATCTGTCATTGAATATACTTGTCAATGGCTGGTTGGTGTACCAGACCCTGGCCTGTCGTCTTTGGGCGCGTAGCGGTTACTACCAATCGGGTGGCGCCTTTGGTTTTCGAGATCAATTGCAGGACGTGATGGCGCTGGTCCATGCCAAACCGGATTTGGTGCGCGAACATTTGCTTTTATGCGCAAGCCATCAGTTCGAGGAGGGAGATGTACAGCACTGGTGGCATCCGCCATCGGGTCGAGGGGTGCGTACACATTGCTCGGACGATTACCTCTGGCTCCCTTTGGCTATCTGCAGATATGTGAAGAGTACGGGAGACCTGGGTGTGTTGGACGAACTCGTGCCTTTTCTGGAAGGGCGACCCATCGGACCGGAAGACGATTCCTACTATGACTTGCCCGGGCGGTCCACCGATGTGGCCAGCCTTTACCAGCACTGTATTCGGGCCATTCGACGGGGGATGAATTTCGGCGAACATGGATTGCCTCTGATCGGATCCGGCGACTGGAATGACGGCATGAACCTGCTGGGAATGCAGGGCAAGGGCGAAAGCATCTGGTTGGGGTTTTTTCAGAGTGAAGTGCTCCGGCAGTTTGCCGCAGTGGCAGAAGCATATGAAGACGCTGCCTTTGCTGAACTTTGTCGGGAGACACGAGGCAGGCTGAGCGTCAGTATCGATGAGCAGGGTTGGGATGGTGAATGGTATCTACGGGCCTATTTCGACGATGGAACCCCGCTGGGTTCCAGAGGTAGTGAGGAATGCCAGATCGATTCGATTTCTCAAAGTTGGTCCGTACTGTCCGGGGCAGGGGACCCGGTTCGTTCCCGAAAAGCCATGAAAGCTCTGGACGAGCGGCTCGTGCGCCGCACTGACGCGCTCATTCAACTGCTTGATCCACCCTTTGACAAGTCGAACCTGAATCCGGGATATATTCGTGGGTACGCCCCAGGAGTGAGAGAGAACGGAGGGCAGTACACCCACGGGGCTGTCTGGGCCGCCATGGCCTTTGCCGAATTGGGGGATGTCGAGCGTGCATGGGAGTTGTTGACCATGATCAACCCGATAAACCATGCGAACTCGGCCGAAAAAATCGCGGTCTACAAAGTGGAACCCTACGTCATCGCTGCGGATGTTTATGCCCATGCACCCCATACCGGCCGTGGGGGGTGGAGTTGGTATACAGGCTCGGCAGGCTGGACGTATCGGCTGATTGTGGAATCCTTACTGGGTCTCAGGGTAGAGGGGGATAAATTGAGCTTTTCTCCCCGCATGTCCCCAGACTGGCAGTCCTTCAAGATGCACTACCGGTATCGCGAGACTGTCTACCACATCACTGTATCGCAAATGTGTACCCATGATGATCTGTCGAGTACTGGGGTGAGGGCGGTGTTGGATGGAGTGGTTCAAGAGGATGGGATCATTTCCATGGTTGGTGATCACTGCGAGCATCAAGTGGAAATCATGGTTTTGGTCAGTTCGGATTAAACGTGGTCCTGAAGGTGAGAAATTTTCTATAACGAATACGGATTCAGGAGGTAAAAATGCTCGAAACTATTGCAGTCATCTTGATTGTCCTCTGGCTACTGGGGATAGTTTCCTCATATACCATGGGTGGGTTCATACACATTCTTCTGGTTGTGGCGATTGTGGTGATATTGGTGCGTGTCGTTCAAGGCCGTCGCCTCTAGCAGTATGGCTTCCGCTGTTTTTTTTCTGTAGTACACTGTACGACAGGATCTCTGGGTTTTTTGGTCACAAAACGAAAGGAATTCGCCATGAACACGATAGAACTGGAATCAGATAAAAGCATGAAAAGATTATCCGATGAAGTCACCAAGGAGCAGTTGATGGCCGATTTCATGGTGGTTTTGGCGGATGCCGAGGCGCTGTTGAAAGCCTCGGCCAATCAGGGTGGGGAAAAACTGGCTGAGGTTCGCGCCAAGGCCGAGGAGTCGCTCAGAACGGTGAAAGCCAAACTGGCCGGGACACAGACTCTCCTGCTTGCCAAAACAAAAACGGTCACCGATACGACGGACGCTTACGTTCACGACAATCCCTGGAGCGCCATCGGCATCTCTGCCGGAGTGGGACTATTGATTGGCTTGCTCATCGGTCGTCGCTAAACAGGGCACGCCATGACAGAGAAGACATCCGGTTCACGCGCCGGGTTGCTCCATTCCCTGAAAAATCTTGCGACAACGCTGATCGCAGTCGTCCATACGCGCCTGGATTTGTTGTCTACGGAATTGGAGGAGGAGAGGGAGTATTTTCTGGCGCAACTGGTTCTGATCCTGATGGCACTGTTTCTCCTCGGGGTGGGGGTGGTTCTCACCACGATCCTGCTTGTGACTGCGTTCTGGGATACACACCGCCTTCTTGTGCTGGGCCTGTTTTCCGGATTTTTTCTGGGAGCGGGTCTGATGGCGTGGGGCGCAGCCTGGCGCAAAGCGAGGGTGAAGCCAAAGCCATTTGCGGCAAGTTTGTCGGAGTTACTCAAAGACCGACAACGGATCGATGTTGATGCGTGATAAATCGGCCAAACTGGCAAAGCGTCGCGAAAGCCTGGTTGCCCAGGCGACCCTGCAACGCGATCTGTTGACGGAAAGCATCAAGCCGTGGCTCATGCCCCTGACGTTGGCCGATCAGGGGCTATCCATTCTGAATTTCGTCAGGAAACATCCCGTGTTGATCCTCGGTGGCGTTTTGCTTTCGGTATCTCGTTCCAATCCTCTTGGAAAGTATTTGAGACAGGGTCTGGTAACGTGGATGGCCTTTCGCAACCTGTTGTGATCTTATCGGCCATCCAATCTTGGAAATAATAAGTTCGAGCCGAAAACCCTGCATCGGTTCGTTCATGCTGCGGCATACTCTACCGCGAAACGGCGCAGTATCCGATCCACCGAAAGCACGATGAGAATCCGTCGTTCCGGGCTACCTTTTCCGGGTTTGACGAGATTTTCCACCAGGGAATGACCATTGGTCATCATGGCGGGAACGGGTTCGATCTGGGTGACAGGGATTTCAGCGATGTCACCCAGACTGTCCACCAGAATGCCGACCGGTTCGCTCTTGTTGGGGTTCCTGTCCAGGCCCGAAGGTACGGCTATTTTTACCGAGAGGATTAAGCCGCAGAGGGTGCAATCAATGCCAGAATGCGGTCACCGCTTACAGGAGCAATAGTCTCATCGGCATGTAGTACGCGCAGAATATGCTCTCCAGTGATCATGAAGAGGGGTAGGAAGCCTGCTTTATGCTGTTCCTGATAAGATTCCCAGGAAAAGTTTTCGCTCAGGAGAGTGGTATGGATTTTCCAGCCGTTATCCAATAGTTGGGAGAGTCGTGAGTAGGTCACATCTCCCCCAAAAAGATAACTTCCTCGGTAAGGTGCTGCCACCTGCTGTCGGTCGCGCCCGACCATTGCGTTCTCGTCGGTCAGGATGAAGACATGGTCCAGGCCAAACTCTGGTTTATAACGCATACTTGCAATGATGTTGAGGGAGTGATCTTCGGCCAGGCCGAGCATGTAGCCAAAGTCGAGTAAATCGAGATAACGATCTGCTTGCACGGAAACAGGATGGGCGTAAAAAGTGTTGATGCCCGTTGCGCGTGCTTTGCGGATTTGAGCGAAGTCGTTATCCAACAACAGGCAGGCAAAGCCCGCCTGATCCAGGGTTTTGGCAATGACCTGGGCGACAGGATTGGCGCCGATGATGAGGATGCTCTGTGGTTCCTTCTCGTCCACATTCAGCAGCATGGCCAGAGGTCTGGCCGTGAGGCTGGGCAGAAGAACGCTGGCGATGATGAGCGCGAAGGTCAGGGGAACGAAGAGCGAAGCATGGGGATAGTGGACTGCCTGCAAGGTTTGTCCGAGCACCGCTGCAGTGGCTGCGGCAACGATGCCGCGTGGTGCAATCCAGGCGACGAGGACCTGTTCCCGCCAGTGCAACTCCGATCCCCAGGAGGCGAGAGCGACCTTGATGGGTTGTGCGACGACTTGGATAACCACGAGCAGACCGAGCCCGGGTCCCAGCACGGCACGAATCTCCGTGAGATTCAAACGCGCCGCCAGAATGATGAAGAGTAGGGAGATCAGCAGGATAGAGAGGCTTTCCTTGAAGTCCAGGATATTGTCCAAGGGTACGTCACGCATATTGGAGAGCACCATGCCGATAAGGGTGACCGCCAGCAGGCCGGAATCTTTGACCAAGACATCGGACAAGGCGAAAATCATGAGCACGCTTGCCAAGACGAGGAAGGGGTGAAGATAGTCCGGCACTGCCCGGCGTCGTAGTATCCATCCCAAAGTGAAGCCTCCCGTCACCCCCAAGGTGACACCCACTCCCACGATGCGCAGAAAGTTCAAACTGGCCTCCCCCAGGGATGCGGAGGCGGAGTTTTGGGCTACCAGCGCTTCGAATACGATCACGCTGAGGAGTACACCGATGGGGTCGATGAGGATGCTCTCCCAGCGTAATACCTTGGCAATCTTGGCGTTTGGGCGGACGCTACGCAGGATGGGCGCAATGACTGTGGGACCGGAGACTACCGTGACCGCGCCAAAGAGAACAGCCATGGGCCAAGGGAAATGCGCAAGCCAGTGGGTGGCGATACTGATGATTGTCCAAGTGCTGAACACGCTCAGGATCAATAGGCGCTGGATGACCGTGCCAAGGCCGCGGAGTTCGCTCAGACGTAACGATAGGGCACCCTCAAAGAGGATAATGGCCACGCACAGTGAGACGGCGGGGAAGAGCAGGGGCCCAAAAATCGCATCTGGTCGTAGCCAGCCGAGGATGGGCCCAAGCAGAATGCCCAGCATCAACAAAAAAAGAATGGCGGGTAATTTGATCCGCCAAGCGATCCACTGGCTGAGGAGACCGAGGAATAATAGGCTGGCAATGAGGAAAACAACGCCAAAGTTGACGTTCATCGTTGGTGGTCCTTGATTGCGTTCTGGATCGGCATGGAGGGCCAACGCATACTATGGCAGAAAACGAAATACCGCGTCGTGGCGCAACTGGCTGAATCCACCAGCCACAACCAATATTGACATGTTCCTTTGCTGTCACGCCGGTCCAATGGCGTGTGTTCAGGGGGAATTGCCAGCAACTATGGAGATGGTCAGTGCTTTGTAGGACGCCAACTGTTGTTCCGTCAGGCATGAGAAGAATTCATCGTCAGCCCGTTCGACGGCAACGATGGCTTGGTGAATCAGTTCGCGTCCATTTGCCGTGAACCGAACCTGAATGGAACGCGTATCGATGGCTGAAGGCTCCCGATGGACGAGGCCGGCTTCCTCCAGTTTTCGAATGGCTTTGGAAAGGGTCATTTTATCGATTTTGGCATGCTCAACCAGACGAGCCTGGGTGGGTGGCTCATGCTGCTGCTCGAACCACAGGAGCGAAGCCATGATGGCGAACTGGGTTTGGGTAATGGAAAATTCATTGAATATCCGCGCGAGTTTCCCCTGCCACAGGGCAACGAGTTTCCACAGCAGAAATCCGGGGCTGTCGTCAGCCTGATCGTGCTTGAAAGGTGAAGACTCAGATGCATTTTGCTGCTTCAATCAGGGCCTCTGTCTGCGCCGCCATTCCGTTGGCAATTTTTTCCGCAACTATTTTTCTCCACAGGAAGGATAAAAAACCTTCGATGCTCATGGTCGTGCGTATCTCTAATTCATCCCCATGGGTAATGAATTCATGGCAACCGTACATGCGTGCACCAGGAAAACAGGTCAGATCAGTGAACTGGTGACCGGGTTCAACTTCGAGGATCTGGATGGAAACCCACGAGCCCCCCTTGGGTTTGAGCCGGAAAGTGTTCCCTGTCTTGAATTCGCCGTCCAATTCCGCGGATTCTATGTCGGGTTGCCAAATATGCCACCGATTGATATCGGTCCATACTTCCCACACTTTTCCCGCTGGTAAACCGCTCACTTGCTTGCTGTAGGTTTTGCTCCACATGATTCTCTCCGGAAACAGGAACACATGGGCATATAGTAACCTAGTTTACAATGATTGTGAAGGGGGCTGCCGGGTTCGTCCTTGAATCTTCAGTTGGGAAGCATAATTCTCAACAGGGGCCGACCGTGGATATTTTCCAGAGGGAAATAGACGAGGTGCGTCCGTGGGTCAACTGCAACGCTGTGCGCATGGGGCATTTGAATGGAACCCAGCAGGGTCAGTTTTTTATCGTGACTTTGAAAAACCGAGACCGTACCCGCCTCGGAGGCGACATACAATCGGTTCAGGCCAGGATCGAAGGCGAGCACATCCGGTTCGTCGCCCACCTCATAGGTTGACAAAAGTTTCATCGAGGTCAGATCCACCAGGGCAAGGGAATGGTTATCTTCACCCCCGACAAACGCCAGGTGATTCGCTGTATCCAGTGCGATTCCGTGGGGATTCCGGATTCCCGGCAGCGGACATCGATCAATGATCCGGTTGGTTGCCGGATCGATGGTCACCAGCATGTTGATTTGGTGCACGCTCACGAGAATGTGTCCCGATACGGGATCGAAGACCGTGTTCCCGGCCTCGCCGCCCAAGGGGATGCTGGTGATCAACCGATTGGTGGTTGCGTCAATGACGGCATCTGCCGAACCTCCATGTTCATCGGAGACAAAGACGCGGTTTTGCTGCGGCGCGTAGGCGAGGCCATCGGGATAGGTGACCGGCCCGGGGGTGGCGATCGTTTCAAGGGTTTGCGTATCGACTACGGCGATACGGTGATCCCCGGTCGCCGCGACATACAGTCGATGGCGTTCCGGCACTGCGAGGACGCCGTGAACGCGTTTGAAACCACCAAGGTTGGCAACTACTTTCCGGCTTGCAACGTCGAAGATCACCACATGGTCGGCATCCATGTGCGAGATATACAATCGACCGCTGGATGCATCGAAATTCTGATAGTCAAAGCGGACTGCAGGCCCTGGCAAGGGAATATCGGCAACCTCGATCAGCGGTTCATGGACCGATGATGGCGAAGTCTGCGCGTGACTCATCGATAGGGGCAAGGAAGTTGCCAGCAGGCAGGCAACGGCCTGCAGAAATTTGTGATGATAAGGGCTCATAGGGACTTCCATGCTTCCATGGTTAATGATGCCCTATAGTTATAACCGAAATTGAGGAAGCCAATCATGAAGATATCATGACAAATTGAGGTGGTTAGAAACCCCGTACCCTATGGAATGGGCGTCCACATAAGCAATAATTCTTTACCAGATGCGCGAAAAGCCCCGTCGTTCAGGGCGGGGATGAATAGCGCGGACGGCTATGCCGTCCCTTGAATGCTCAATGGGGTGTTTGTTGTTGCTCGATGTACTGCCGAATGATTTCAATC
>JAKABO010000011.1 GCA_021796835.1 Pseudomonadota bacterium
TTGCTGTGGGGTGTTCAGGGGGGGCAGATTGAAGTTCTGCGTGTAAAACTCGAAGGGGGCAAGAAAGTGGACGCGCGGCCCTTTGCGGAAGAGCAGGGACTGCAGGTCGGAACGCGCTTGGGGGGCTAGTGGAGGGGGGGCTGGGAGAACAAATCCAGAATGACCTGGCCCAGGGTTTCCCAGGGGTCTCCGTGGCCCAGTCCCTTGATCAGTTGATCTACCTCGGCAGCACCCTGAAGGGCTCGAGCGCAGGCGCGACTGCTGGTTTTCTGGGAAAAACGTTCGAGCAATGGCCGGCGTTCCCCCCATAGACGGGCTTCCTTGAAGGTTGACGGCGACGGGGTTCGTCCCTCTTCACGAGTGCGGCACAACAGGTACGCCGCGCGCCAGTCTTCGCTCAGGGACCAGAGTACCAGAGGCAGGGCTTCGCCTTCCTGATTCAGGGAACGCAGGAGTAAAAGCATCTGGGCTCCGTTGCCCTGACTCAGGGCGCGGGTCAGATCCGTCAGGGTATGACGGCTCATGACCATGACGGCGGACTGCACTTGTTCCAGGGTCAGGGGGCCGGTGGGATAGAGCAGGGAAAGTTTGGCGATTTCCTGGGCAGTGGCCAGAAGATTTCCCTCCGTGCAGTCCGCCAGAAACTCCAGGGCTTCGGCGCTGGCCTGGCAGGGGACCAGGCGCTGGGCAATCCATCGGGTGAGTGCGCTCCGGGGTACGGGTTGGGTTTCCGTCCAGAGGGCTTTGGTTTGCAATTGGCTCAGCCAGGCGGCTTGGCGCGTCCGGTAATCCAGTTCGGACAGGAGAATCAGGAGACGTTTGTCCGCCTGCGGCGCGTTCGCCAGTTTCTCCAGTTGCCGGATGCCTTCGGGGCCCGGTTTTCCACTGGGGATATGAATCTCCACGGCACTTCGTGAACCAAACAGGGAACCGCTGTTCCAGTGCAGGTCTACTTCGGCCCAGGAAAAGCGCGCTTCCACGGTCCAGACTTTGCGTTCCTCGTAGTTCTGGGCGCGGCAGGCCCGTCGCCAATGGTCCTGACATTCCAGGGAAAGAAAGGGTTCGGAACTGATCAACAGCGTGAGCGGCGGAACCTGACGGCTCAAATGGGTGGGCCACTGCTCGGGGGAGAGACGCATGCTCAGTGGGCAGCAGTGCCCAGGGCGGGATGCAGGGCAAGAACGCGGTGCAGCAACTGATGGACCAGATCGATCTGCATGTCGTGGGTGAGTAATTGCTGTTCGGCGGGTTTGCCCAGAATCTGGATGACGTTGTAATTGTACAGACGGGTGACCGTCAGGGTAGAGGGCGGTATCAACTCATTCCCGAGGTTGTCCGACGCGCGATAGGATAAACGGGCGTAAAGGGTATATTGGGAAACGGTGCCCTCTGCATTGAGGGTCAGGATCTGCTGGGTGTTCTGGATTGGAGAGAGAGTCAAAACGACGTCGGCTTTGTCCGACTGCTTGACCAGGGTAATATGGGTCTGGTGCAGAATCTCTAGCTTGAGTTCCTGGTCAGCCACATCCCCCATTTTGCCGTCCACATACAGGGTGTGGAATTGCGCCTCGGGGAGACCGCGCAAATGAAAACCGCAGGCACCCAGCGTGAGGGGAAAAAGGACGAAAAAAATGGTCTTCCACAGTCCTGAAAAATGGGGTGTGAGGGGGGCAAGTGAGCGCATTCAGAGCACGATATTGATCAGTCGTTGAGGGACCAGAATGATCTTGCGCGGGTTGTTGCCCGCCAGGAATTTTTCCACGACTGGGTGGTTCAGGGCCATTTTTTCGATCTCTTCCGCAGCCAGGTGGGTAGGGACAGAAAGCGTGCCACGCAATTTTCCATTGATTTGCAGAACCAGTTCCACAGATTCGCGCTCGAGTGCCCGTGGGTCGGGGATGGGCCAGGGTTCATCCAGGATGGATTCGCCAAAGCCGAGTTGTTGCCAGAGGTCATCGCTGATATGCGGCGTGATGGGGGCCAGGATGCGTAACAGGAAAGACAGGCCTTCCTGAGCCAGAGAGTCATTGACTCCGGCAATTTTTTCCAGGGCGTTGAGCATTTTCATGGCCGCCGAGGTGACGGTATTGAACTGCTGACGTTCCATGTCGTGGGTTGCCTGTTGCAGCAGGCGATGGACCTCATGGCGGACATGGGGCGTTTCGAGGGTTTGTCCGGCATGGGCCACCTGTCGTCGGGCCTGATATTGGGCGGCAAAATTCCACAGGCGCTTGAGAAAACGGTGAGCTCCCTGAACCCCGCTGTCCGACCATTCCAGGGACTGCTCCGGCGGACTGGTAAAGATGATGAAGAAACGGGCCGTATCGGCACCGAAGGTGTCGATCAGGGCCTGGGGATCCACGGTGTTGCCCAGGGACTTGGACATCTTGCTGCCCTCCTTGAGGACCATGCCCTGGGTCAACAGACGGGTGAACGGTTCATCTGTCCGGATCAATCCTTCATCGCGGAGTAACTTGTTGAAGAATCGGGCGTACAACAGGTGCAGGATGGCATGTTCCACGCCCCCCACATACTGATCGACGGGCAACCAGTAATCGACCCGTTCATCCAGCATGGCCAGCGCATCGGGGCAGGCGTAGCGGGCATAGTACCAGGAGGATTCAAAGAATGTATCCAGGGTGTCGGTTTCACGCTCGGCAGGTTTTCCGCAGGTCGGACAGGTCGTGGCGCGAAAGGAGTCACTTTGTTTGAGCGGGGAACCCGTGCCGGAGAGGGAAACTTCTTCGGGTAGGACGACCGGAAGTTGATCTTCCGGGACCGGGACGGTTCCACAGGAAGGGCAGTGAATCAGAGGGATGGGACATCCCCAATAGCGTTGGCGTGAAATTCCCCAGTCGCGCAGGCGAAATTTGGTCTGGCGCCGTCCACTGTCCAGGGCTTCCAGAACCAGGGCCATTTTTTCCCGGGCATCGGCAGAGGTGCGCCCATCAAAATCTTCGGAGTGACAGAGAATACCGTCCTCCGTAAAGGCAGCGCCGGAGGGGGCTTCTCCCGTGACTGGGCGGATCACGGTTTTCGAGGGCAGTCCGTGGTCGCGCGCAAATTCATAATCCCGCTGATCGTGGGCGGGAACCGCCATGACCGCTCCTTCGCCGTAACTCATCAGGACGTAATTGGCCACCCAGATGGGGAGGTGCTGCCCGGTCAGGGGGTGAATGGCCTGCAACGAGGTAGGAAAGCCCTTTTTTTCCTGGGTAGCCAGATCGGCCTCGGCCACGCTGCCCTGGCGACATTCCACCAGGAAGGCAGCCAGCCGGGGGTCCTGCAGGGCGCATTCCTGAGCCAGGGGATGTTCGGCGGCAATGGCCAAATAAGTGACGCCGTAGAGGGTATCGGCACGAGTGGTAAAAACCTTCAGATCGGTTGCGCGGTCAGTCAACTTGAAACTGAGGGTGACGCCTTCGGATCGTCCGATCCAGTGACGTTGCATGGTTTTGACCTGTTCAGGCCAGGAGTCGAGGCGCTCCAGATCCTGCAGCAACTCTTCGGCATAGGCCGTGATGCGCAGGTAGTACATGGGGATATCGCGCTTTTCCACCAGGGCTCCCGAGCGCCAGCCGCGTCCCTCGATGACCTGTTCGTTGGCCAGAACGGTTTTATCCACGGGATCCCAGTTGACGGTGCCGGTTTTCTGGTAGATCAATCCTTTTTTGAACAGCCGGGTAAACAGCCATTGTTCCCAACGATAATAATTCGGGCGGCAGGTGGTGATTTCCCGTTCCCAGTCGATGGCCAGTCCCAGGGCCTGCAACTGACTCTTCATGGTTTCAATGTTTTGATAAGTCCACTCCGCAGGGGCCACGCCTTGCTTGAGCGCCGCATTCTCGGCGGGCAGGCCAAAGGCGTCCCACCCCATGGGTTGGAGGACGTTGAATCCCTTCATGCGGTGGTAACGGGCCAGCACATCCCCTAATGTATAGTTGCGCACATGCCCCATGTGCAACTTGCCGGAGGGGTAGGGAAACATGGACAGGCAATAATATTTGGGACGGTTTGGCAACTCGCAGGCGCGGTACCGTTGCGTCCGGGTCCATGTCTCCTGACAGCGACGTTCGAGGGTGTGGGGATCGTACAAATCTTCCATGGCAGCACAGGTCAGGCAAAGGGACGATTATACTCGTGCATGGGTAAGGAAGGGGACTCCCGTATAATGCAGGGAATCAAGTAGGCGGCGATGGCAATACCCATGGAAAATTTACTGGAAGGACTGAACCCGCAGCAACGGGAGGCTGTGACCTGGGATCATGGGTCGGCCCTGGTTCTGGCGGGCGCCGGGAGTGGCAAGACCCGGGTTCTGACCACCCGGATGGCGTGGTTGATGGCAACGGGAAAGAATCGTCCAGAGGAGTTGCTGGCGGTCACTTTTACCAATAAGGCGGCGCGCGAGATGACGACGCGCTTGTCATCCATGGGGAACTGGCCCGTCCGCTCTCTTTGGGTGGGGACGTTCCACGGATTATGTCACCGCTTTTTACGTTTGCACGCCCTGGACGCGGGGCTGACGCCTCAATTTCAGATCATCGACAGTCAGGAGCAGTTGGCGGCGCTCAAGCGGGTCATGAAGGCGCTGAATCTTGACGAAGAGCGGGTGAATCCCCGTCAGTTGCAGCACTTTGTCAACGGGCACAAGGAACAGGGGCTACGCGCAGAGAATGCCGTGGTTTCCCATTCTGCACAGCGCCCCTTGCAGGAAGCCTATGCGGCTTATGAGGTGCAGTGCCAACGGGAAGGGACCGTGGACTTTGCCGAACTGTTGTTGCGTTGCGTGGAATTATGGCAACACCATCCCGTGTTGCGCGAACATTACCAGGCTCGCTTCAAAACCTTTCTGGTCGATGAGTTCCAGGACACCAATCCGCTCCAGTACCGCTGGTTACGCCTGTTGTGTGGGCCGACCAGTACGGTATTTGCGGTGGGGGATGACGATCAGTCCATCTATTCCTTTCGCGGCGCGGAAATCGAGAATATGCGCCATTTTGAGCGGGATTACGGGGTGACCCGAGTTCTGCGTCTGGAACAGAATTATCGTTCTCTGGGGACCATTCTGGAAGCGGCCAATGCCTTGATTCAAAACAACGCCGGGCGATTTGGCAAGACGCTCTGGACGGAGGGCGCGCAGGGAGAGCCGATCCGGGTCTACGAGGGAGAAACGGATGGAGATGAAGCCCGTTTCATTGCGCATACCGTAATACAGTTGCGCGAACAGGGGACTCGTCTGTCGGACATGGTCCTGCTGTACCGGTCCAATGCTCAGTCCCGTGCGCTCGAGCAGGCCCTGTTTTCTCTCAACTTGCCCTATCGGGTGCACGGCGGGTTACGTTTCTTCGAGCGCCAGGAAATCCGTCATGCACTGGCCTATCTGAGATTGGCGGTTTCGGCGGATGACGACGCGGCTTTTCTGCGCGTGATCAATTTCCCCCCCCGAGGCATCGGGGCCCGCTCCCTGGAAAATCTGCAGGTCGAGGCACAGACGCTCCGCTCCAGCCTGTTCCAGGCGACGCGTGCCAGTTCCTTGACCGGCAAGGCGGGACAGGGCGTGCAACGCTTTGTGCAGGGAATCGACCAATTGGCGGAACGGATTCATCAGGGGCTGGACTTGCCCGGCGTGATCCAGGCCGTACTGGAGGTCAGCGGCCTCCTGGCGCATTACCGTCAAGACAAGGAGGGCACCGACCGGGTCGCCAATCTGGAGGAACTGGTGGCTGCTGCCGTGGCGTTCACCCAGGAAGAAGGGTCAGGGGACGTCCTGTCATTTTTGGCGCATGCCTCTCTGGAGGCTGGAGAACACGAAGCTGCGCCAGGGAGCGAAGCGATCCAGATGATGACGGTGCATGCGGCCAAGGGGCTGGAGTTTGAAGTGGTGTTTGTGGCAGGACTGGAGGATGGTTTGTTTCCCCATGAGAACGCCTTGCAGGAGGCTCGGGGCCTGGAAGAAGAACGTCGTCTGGCCTATGTCGCCCTCACCCGGGCCCGGCGTCAGTTGTATCTGACCCATGCCCAGAGCCGCGTGCTCCACGGACAGATGCGTTATGGCGTGCGTTCCCGTTTTCTTGAAGAAATTCCCGAATCCCTCTGTCATATTTTGAATCCACGCGCCAGAAGACCTGAACTTTCCTTTGGGTCACGGGCTCCCAGTTCTGTGCGTCCCCCGACTTTCTCCACAGAATCCACCCGAACCGGAAAGTTCCACATCGGGCAGCGGGTTCGGCACGACAAATTTGGAGAGGGCGTGGTTTTGGCGCGGGAAGGTCAGGGAGATGAGGGGCGGGTTCAGGTAAATTTCAGGGATGTTGGCACGAAATGGTTGGCGCTGGCTTTTGCCCGGCTGATTCCTCTTTGAGCCGCGGATTTGATCGTGTGCTTAATTTTTGGTGGGGGGGCATGATAGAATGGGACGATCGGTTTCCGTATCCCTCTCTGGCGAGTGAATTCAAGGAAATGACACCATGAATAAATGGATGACTGGACTCCTGCTTGGTTGGCTGGTTCTTCCCGCCTGGGCACAGCCGGGGGATCCGGAAAAAGGCAAGGTCATTGCGGGTTCCATCTGCTATGCCTGCCATGGTCTGGATGGCGTCAGTCCGATCCCGACCCAGCCCCATTTGGCGGCACAGATTCCGGACTACGTGGTCAAGCAGTTGAATGACATGAAATCGGTCAACGGGGCTCCTCCCGCCCGGGACAATCCCATCATGGCAGGCATCGTGTCCATGCTCAGTGCAGAGGATATGCGCAATGTGGCGGCCTGGTATGCGATCCAGCCCCCCCATTTGACGCGCGCCAACGATCCAAAACTGGTGGCCATCGGACAGAAGATTTGGCGGGGTGGGGATGCGGATCGGGATGTGCCCGCCTGTTCCGGTTGTCATGGTCCCGCTGGCGCGGGGGTTCCTGCGCCTTATCCGCGTCTTTCGGGACAGTATCAGGAATATACCGAACTTCAACTGCAACATTTCAGGGATGGCACGCGCAGCAATGATCCTGACGCCGTGATGCGTTCCATTGCACATCGCCTGACCAATGAGGAAATCAAGGCCCTTTCGGACTACGCTGCGGGCGTGTATTGATCTGAGCTTTTTATTTGACAAAGTGGTTGCTTGATTCAAGGAGTTCACGGATGTTGGGTTTGCGGCAATGGGGTATGTTGGCCCTTCTGGTTTGGGCTGTGGCGACGTTTCTGGTTCTGCATCGGGGACCCTACGGAATAGAGGAAGAAGCCGCCAAGGCATTGCTGCTGGATTGGTCGGTGGCCGACCACGTGGCCAACTCCATCGTGACCCTGGGCGTTCCGGATTTTCGTGATCTTCTCTGGCTGCCTCTGGGATTCCTGTGGCCAGGGCAGGTCATGGCGGCCAAGGGGGTGATGATCGCCCTGGCTGCGCTCACGGCATGGGGGTTATACCGCTGGCAGTCCCTGGAAGGACAGGACGAGGCCGCTTTGCTGGCGACGGGATTATGGCTGCTGACGCCACTGACCCTGTTGCAGATCGATCATCTTTCGCCCGGACTGGGGATACTGGCTGCGTTCATGGGCGGATACTGGCTGGATCGTTCCTACCGGCAACGACCCCACGCATTGGGCGGACTGTATTTCGGGCAGTTGGGGCTGGTCGCCTTTGCCGTCAGCCTGCATCCGGTGGGGCTGGTCTATCCGCTCCTCCTGGCTTGGACCTGGCATAAAAACCCGGTGAATTCCCTGCAAAAAAAATCCTTCTTCATTGGACTGACGGTTTTTTCAGGGATTTCGATTCTTCTGCGCTGGGGTTGGAGCGGCGTTCTCTGGTTCCAGAATCCGGTGCGCGACTGGGCCCCCTTTTGGCGTCATTTTCCCGGTTTTGAGCCCGAAGTCACGGCGACTGATTGGGGGGCAGGGGTTCTGATCCTGGCTCTGGTGCTTTGGGTCTGGTGGCACAAGCGGCAGATGCTCTGGAAAACATTGCTGGGCCAGTGTCTCTGGTGGGGGGTTCTGGTTTCATCCTTCAATGGGGATGCCACCTTTGCTCTGCTGGGCATGATCACGTTACTTTATGCAGGGATTCCGGCGTTGCTCGAATGGGGTGCCGGAAAAATCGGTTTTCTGGCTCAACGGGGCTGGGTCCTTCTGGGCGTTTTTCTGATCTCTACCCTCAGCATGCAGGATGACCGTGGCTGGTTCGAGTTGGGACAGGCACGTCAATTGACCGAACAGGATCAGTTGATCCTGACGCTCACCCAGACGGTGGAACACTATCGCACCGATGCAGAAACCCGTCATTTGCCGGATCCGCGTTTGCGGGTAGCGAGCCAGTGGCCGGCACGGACCATGCTGGCCTGTCGGTGCGATGCCTTGCCCCTACCCCCAGCCGCCAAGGATCCCGCTGCCCAACTGGTCATGATGAAAGGATTGACCCATTTGATCATGGCCCCCAAAACCCCGGCCAATCTGGGGTTGGCTCAGAACCTGTCCCTGCTGGGGAACGAAGTGGAAACCATTTCCCTGCAAGCCGGGGGGGTCGTTCTGCAGATCCGTACCCCAAACCTGGCACCTGCGGCGCCGGCCCCGGTACTGGATGAGCCGCCGCCTCCTGCTCCTGGAGATCCCGTCAAATGAAAATCAGCCCTCGCGAAGCCCTGGTTTATGTGGTGGTGACTCTCAGTTCGCTGTTTCTGACTGCCTATACCGTGCATATGCTGGTGGGTGGCCTGATTCCGGCGGACAGGGAATACCACTACATGGGGCTGGCCTGTTCGGGGGTGGCGGTGGTGATCGGGTTCATGGCCTGGGATGTGGTGCGTCGCCGGCGTTAGAAACCGCCGGTTTCCCTCAGGTCCGAACGGCGCTCAGGGGAGAGGCGCCTTCTTTTTGGCAAAGAAATCCTGAAGGGACTGGTAATCCCGTTCAAGAGAAAACTGCCCTTTATGAAAAACGAATTGCAGGCGCTTGCCTGCTGCATCCAGTCCGGTCAATCCGATGGAACGGCCGGAATAATCACGATACACGTGGATATCCTTGAGTAGTTCGAGGCTCGTCCCGTTTTTCAGGTGGACACGCACGCAGGGCGCCTGGGGGTCGGCTTCCAGTCGAACGGGCGCCGTGGGAAGGCACAGCAGACGAGTCTTCAGCACCCGATTGGCGCCTGCAAACAGGAAAAAACAGGCCATGAACAGGAGCAGATAGGTAAGATTCGGGTTCGACGCGTACCAGGCATTGGCGGCAAAGGCCCCCAGAGCGGAAACCGTGGGAACATAAAGCAACAGATCCCAGGTCATGCCTCGGGGATCTTTTTTCAATTGATAGGAGCGCAACATAGGGATCTCAGGGGGGCTGACAAATGGGTCGGCAGACTCTTTACGGGAGGGAAGCCTGATGAGGGGCGGGTAGAACGGCTCGAATGGCTGCATCCATTTCCTGATAAAGCATGGGGCCTGCCTGTTGATACCGGACGATTCCATGCGTGTCGATCACAAAGGTCCAGGGATCGCCCATCACGCGATAGGTTTTGAATGCTTCGGGGTTTTCATACTGGTCCATATGCAGAAACAGGACATTGGGCTGATATTTGTCAAGCATGGCCTTGGTGATTTGCAGTTGCCGATCGCAGACAGAACAATGACCGGGGGTGGCAAATTCGAGCAGGATGGGTTTTCCTGTGGCCAACGCCTGATCCAGCGAATACTGATACATGCGCGGGTCAGGCTGGCGATAGGTGGTCATGCGGCTGAGGTCTCCGCCGACATCGGCCAAGGTCTTGGTGGCCAGTCGAGGGGCCTGGGTCCCCAGGGCCAGTCCCAGGTCCTGCCGATTGCAGCCTCCCAGGGCGACGACCAGAACGATCAGGGAATACCTCAATTTGGATGTCATGGGAGGTCAGGCTCCGTGCTTGCCAGTCTTGAAGATATTATAGCCCCAGATGATGTTGGCCAGCAGAACCAACGTTCCGAAGAAGCCCACCCCACCCATCAGATGGGTGACGGTTTTTTCTATTTCCGGACCGGGGTCATAGCCTCCGATGCTGCCTGCAATGGAGAACAGAACCACCATGCCCATCAGACCGATGTTGTGCATCCAGAAATGGATCTTGACCAGTTTGAGGCTGTAAATCGGGCGATTGACCAGACGCGGGACAAAGTAGTAAATGGCGCCGAAAATGGCCATTTCCACCCAGCCAAGCAAATTGATATGCCCGTGCGCCAGCAGGATGAGGTGACCATGGGGGGCCGAATCCACGAACATGCGAAAGGCAGGAATTCCCCCCATCAGAGCCCCCCAGGAAAAACCAATGATGGCGTAGGTAATACAGGCATACACGAATAACAGGGTGAAGGTCGTGTATTCCGGGTCATCGATGCGTTGGTCAAAAGAGGCGGGCGAAGACATGCTCAGGGTTTCTCCTTCTGATTTTGACCTGCATCCTCGCGCAGATCGTGATATTCGGTTTTCCAGGAACTGGGAGCCCAGACCTTGACCATTTCATCCACGAATCCGGAGCGTTCCGGCATGGGCAGACGGGCATCCGCGGATCCTTGCGTGGCTTTCAACTCTGACAGAAACACGGCGATGGAATGGATTTCGTTAGCCGGCAAGGCCGCCACATAGGCTGCTTCCTTGTTCAGACCATGGTCGACGGTTTTGGTTTCATAGGTGGACTCGGGTTTTTTCAGGAATGATTCGATGTAGTCCAGGGTATGTCGAGAGCCGATACCGTCCAGGCCAACGCCGTGATTGGTCCCGTTACGCACGGCTCGATGGCAGTCAGTACAGCCCCTTTCACGAAACAGACGGGAGCCTACCTTCCCTTCCGCAGTGAAGTCAAACTGGGTGGTATTGGGGTACATGGGGTGGTTGAGGTGAGAACGGTAGATTTCCAGCATCACAAAACTGGACACGGCAAAAACGACCAGCAGTCCAAAGATGCCGAACAATATCTTTTCGCCCAGTTTCAAGGAGTTGAATTTCATTAGTCAGTTTCCTGTCAGGTAAATAGAAAACCCGCGCGCTAAGCACGCGGGTTTCAAGCATACTTCCCCGCTTCGCTGACTTAAGCCGACGATGTTTACCGGGTAGTATTCGGGACGCGTGTGTTCCCTTCCGTGGTGCGAGGGGCCGTGGCCAGATAGGTTGCGGCGTCGAGAATATCCTCGTCGCTCAACTTCTTGGCAATGGCACGCATCATGCCGTAAGGATCGTTGGCGCGGCTCTCATCCCGCCAGTTGTGCAACTGGTTGACCAGATAAGTGAACTTTTGTTCCCCGATGACCGGAAAAACTGGAGCTGCACCGCGACCGTTGTACCCGTGGCAAGACATGCAGGCCGAAACCTTGCCGCTGACGCCGTATTTGACCAGGATTTCACCCTTGTAACGGGTTCCGATGGGTTGGCCCCCATCTTTGATGGCCTGCAAATCCGACAATTCCTTGGGGTCAAGAGGAAGGGAATTGACGTAAGCCGAAACATCCCGCCGATCCTGGGGGGTGAGTTGCTGAGCAAACAAAGGCATGACTGCCCCTGCCCCCGATGGGGTTCTCCGGCCTTCGGCCAAGTCCGTCAACTGCTTGACGATATAAGGAAAACCGAGATTGTTGAGACGGGGTGCCCCCATGGCTTCCGTTCCCCATCCTGTGGCTCCATGGCAGGTCATGCACGCCGGAGCGGCGCCTTTCCCTTCCGTGAAGATCTTTTTGCCGTTGGCTGGGTCGCCGTTCATGACCCCTTCTTCTTCAGCCAGAGCCGTCATGCTCACCAGAGCCGCGGCCACAGCCAGCCCGGATGTGATCTTAGTGAATGACTTACGCATTTACCCCCCTCCAGAATGACATTGAATGACAGGACAGTAGACAGGACCTACCGTTCCATGAACCCGTACTGCTTTTTTTAATTGAACGGGCTGCAAAGATTCCCAAACGCGGCACGGTTCGCTGATTTTACCGCAGAATTTTGCGATGTCAGCGTTTCCATGTCGCATCGTAGCGGACTATATCATGGGCAAAACCGGCTTCGCAACAGATTTTTGAGGCATGCCTGTCGAAGCCGCTGACGGGGCCGAAATAAGGGGAAAGATTAGACCCACTTGACAGTCTGTTTCAGGGGCGCTACGCTAGGCATATGGTCAGTCGGAGAAGGAGTTTGTCTTCCGGCCATGAGCGTCGTATCACAATAATAAAATATGTTTTTTGTTGGTTTTAACCTAAAACTATTTAATCGATCTGGAGGGGTTACAACATGGAAAAAGGTATCAAACAATCGCGCCGTCAGTTGCTCAAGATGGGCTCCATCGCTATCGTGGCAGCGCCGATGGCAGGCTTTACCACTTCGGCCTTCGCCAAGAAGAACACCGCCGTGCGGACAGCCTTGCATTTTCAGGACCATCCCAATGGGGAAAAGCAGTGCAATCGTTGCATGAACTTCATTCCCAACAAGGACAAGCCGACCGATCCAGGTGCCGTGCACGGGTGTAAACTCTACCCCGGGGACGATGAAATTTGCCCGACCTGCTATTGCAACGGCTTCGTCGCAAAACCCAAATAACTCAATAGTTCCAAGTCGTATTCGAAAAGGTGCCAAGGGCACCTTTTCGTTTCTGTTTCCGATCCGAATTTGGGGATGAAGAGCATGTTTTCTCAGTCCTTTCATTCTGGCTCGGGATGCGTGTGCGTACCGACTTTTTGACAGTGCTTGCCATTCCTCCACGGTCCTTGACAGTGGAGGGGCGGTCATGTTCGGGTTTCGGGTGGGTGCGTGGATGTCAATAAGGGATTGACCGTCAAGACCTTCGTCAGTTGGGGCGAAGTCGCGGGTGAGTTTTTTCTGGGCAGGATTATTGAATGAATTACGGAAAAAGAATTTTTCTCTGGATCGTGCTGTTCTGGATCGGGAGTGCGCAGGTCTTTGCGGAGCCCTTTGTTCAGGGTGGCCCCATTGGTTCGCAAACCAGTGATGGGTACGATGCGCTGGGCCCGGTGGTGGAGCAACCCATCGAGTTTCCACATAACACCCACGCCGGACGCATGCAGATCAACTGCATGTACTGTCATACCTACGCGCGGCGCAGCAATGTGTCTGGAATTCCTCGTCTCGACAAATGTATGGGGTGTCACAATTTGATCGAAGGCGTCAAGGATCGTCCGCGGATCAAGAAATTGTTTGAATATTGGGAAAACAAACAGCCGATTCCCTGGAAAAAAGTGCATGACTTGCCTGATTTCGTTCGTTTCAACCACGAGCGCCATATCCAGCGTTTTTATTTCCAGGAAAAACGACCCGTTCGTGAAGTCTGTGGGTACTGTCATGGCGATATTGCTTCCATGACGACGGCGCGGCGTGTCAAAGCCTTGTCCATGGGTTGGTGTGTCAGTTGTCACCAAAAGGATCATCTGGAGAAGGCGGGGAGCACGGTGACCAGTCACGGTCCCAACGATTGCTGGCTCTGTCATAAATAAAACGGCGACCAAACAGGAGACGATGAAATGACAATGAGTAATTTGGATCGCCGAGATTTCCTCAAGGTGTTGGGGATCAGTGGGGCCGCTGCCACACTGGCAGGATGTGGTCATACTTCCATCGAGTCAGGGGTGGAAGAGGTCATGTCTTACGTCCATCCTCAGGACTTCGTGGTGCCCGGCATCGGAGTTTTTTATGCCTCGACCTGCGCCCAGTGTGGTTCCGGCTGTGGAATCATGGGCAAGGTGCGCGAAGGGCGGGTTCTCAAACTGGAGGGAAATCCCGAGTCCGGAATCAGCGGTGGAAAGATTTGCGGGCTGGGACAGGCGGGCGTGCAAGCCCACTACAACCCGGATCGGTTGCGTACGCCCATGTATAAGGGTGAAGGGGGCTTGACCCCCGTATCCTGGGAGACGGCCCATCAGATCCTGGAACAACGTCTGGGACCAAACAGTCCGCTAAAAGGCGAAGAGATCGCTTTTCTGACCGGTGGGGTCAGTGGACACCAGCGGGTACTTCTGGAAAATTTCCTGGAAACCTTTGATTCCACTCATCATGTGACCTACGATGCGCTCTCCACTGCCACGGGGAGAGCCGCCAGCAAGGCCATTCTGGGCGCGGAGCAGCCCCTCTGGAATATCCACAAGGCACGCCTGATCCTGTCCTTTGGTAACGATTTCCTGGGCAGCGGCGTCTCGCCGGTTTACATGGCACGCCAGTACGCGCTGTTTCGAAAGGCACCACGCGGTACCTTGATCCAGATCGAGCCGCGCATGACCCTGACGGGAGGAAATGCGGATCGCTGGTATCCCATCAAGCCAGGGACCGAAGGAATTCTGGCCTTGGGCATCGCGCATGACTTGCTGCAACACGAAGAGTTCTCCAGGGGCGTTCCGCAGGAAATTCTCGATCTGGTCAAAAATTACGATCGGGATGCCGTGAGCGACATCACAGGGATCGGTTCCGATGCGGTACGCCTGATTGCGGCTCAACTGTGGAACAATACGCCTTCTCTGGTGATTGCCGGACCTTCGGTTGAAGGACATTCCTATGGGTTCAGCAATGCGGCGGCCGTACAACTGCTCAACGTGATTCTGGGGAATCGGGGACAGACGATGGAGGGTCAGGCCGAACATCCCTTCCCTCAATTGACGCCTACCTTGGGAAGTTACCATGCGCTGGCTGACCTGAACCAGAAAATGGCCGCTGGAAAGACCCAGGCCCTGCTGGTTTATGGTACCAATCCGGTGTTCACGGCGCCATCGCATCTGCCCTTTGCAGAATCCTTGAGCAATGTTCCTTTCAAGGTGGCTTTTGTCACGCACATGGATGAAACGGCGGGACATTGTGATCTGGTTCTACCCCTGCTGTCCGCACTGGAAGACTTTGGCACCCATGTGGCCGAATACCAGCCGGATGGCGTGGAGGTGATGCTGCAGCAACCCCTGATGGAAAAACTCTATCCCGAGTCCAAGGGGTACGGCGACATCCTTCTGGAAATATTGAAAAAACGCAAGCCGGAGGCCTACGCTGCATTTCCTGACTATTACAGTTATCTCAAAACCGCGATGGTCAAGGCCAAGCCGGTTTTCAAGGTCAGCGACAGCGATGATCATTTCTGGGAAGACGCCCTGCGCAATGGTCTCGTCAAGTGGGATGGAAAACCGACCTCTCTGGAGGCCAGGCTGCCGGCGCTGACCATGCCGAAGCCCGCAGAACTGACGACGGACTACCCCTTCTACTTCGTCCCCTCCATCCGACCGGACATGCGCGACGGGCGTCATGCCTACCTGCCCTGGCTGCAGGAATCGCCTGAAACCATGACCACGGTGGTCTGGGACAGTTGGGTCGAGATCCATCCCAAAACGGCAGAGGCGATGCAGATCAAGGAAGGGGACATTCTGCAAATTCAGTCTGCCACCGGATCCGTGCGCGCCAAGGCCTATCTGTTTCCCGGCATTCAACCCGATACGGTATCCATGCCGCTGGGGCAAGGGCATACCCAGCTCGGACGGTTTGCCACGGGGGTCGGGGTGAATCCCTACAAGATTCTCGACCCGATTTTTGACGATCATACCGGGGAACTGGCCATGCATGCCACGCGTGTGGCCTTGAGAAAAACAGGCGAACATCAGGTGGTCGTGAAGGACGAGGGCCCCACCACCTTCCAGAACGGGCAAAAACTTGTCGCCACCTTGTCCGCTGACCAAGCCAAATTGTCCAAGGAGATCTAGCATGTCACTGAGCAATCTGATTCAGAACTGGAACTCGTTTCGGACGCGTCGTCCCTATGAGGGGCAGTACGACGATGCCCCCTACAAGTGGGCCATGGTCATCGACCTGGACTCCTGTATCGGCTGTAACGCGTGCACCGTTGCCTGTTATGCAGAAAACAATCTGCCTGTGGTGGGCAAGGAACGCTTTGGCAAGGGGCAGGCCATGCACTGGATCCGCATCGAACGTTACTGGGGGGAGGGGGATACCATGACCTCCGAATTCCCCGATCATGGCGCGCAATACCTGCCCATGCTCTGCCAGCAGTGCGAGGCGGCTCCCTGTGAACCGGTCTGTCCCGTCGGTGCCACGCACCACTCGCCGGATGGTCTCAATACCCAGGTGTATAACCGGTGCGTGGGGTCGCGTTATTGTTCGGCCAACTGTCCTTACAAGGTTCGTTACTTCAACTGGTGGAATTACCCTGATCGGGCCTGGCCCAATCCGCTGGAATTGCAATTGAATCCGGACGTGACGGTGCGGAGCAAGGGGGTCATGGAAAAGTGTACGTTCTGCATGCAACGGTTGCGCGCGGGGATGGACAAGGCCAAGACCGAAGGGCGTATCCTGGCCGATGGCGAAGTGCTCACGGCCTGTGCGCAGGCCTGCCCCACCTCCGCCATCACCTTTGGAAACCTGGCGGATAAAAAGTCCAAGGTGGCCAGAATGTGGAAAAATCAGCAGGTCGATCTGGCCAAGGACAGTCAGGAAAAATCCGAGGAGGGGATTCGCGGTTACCGGATTCTGGAAGAGTTGAATACCTATCCGTCCATCGTGTATCTCGAACGCGTTCGCAATCTCGAGGCTTGAGTTGACCCGCGCGTTCACGAATACCACCATTCAGGGAAAAAACCATGAGTCATAGTGTTCATAGCCATCCTCAGCTGGATGTGCAAGTTGAAAGAAAGTTCATCCCCAAGCAGAAGGATCTGGGGGCGGACGTTACCTGGGCCAAGATCAACAAGGATGTGCTGAAAAGTCTGGAAAAGCCGCGCCCCGTTTTCTGGGTGATTTTCTTTTCTGCCCTGGCCTTGTTTTCCTTTGGCGTTTACTGTGAGGTTTATCAGTATCAGAACGGAATGGGGGTGGCAGATTTGAACAACCCGCAGGTCTGGGGTTTATATATTGCCACCTTCATTTTCTGGATCGGGATGGGTCACTCCGGTACCCTGCTGTCCGCTCTGCTTCATATCATCCATGCGGACTGGCGAAAACCGATCTATCGGTATTCGGAAGCCATGACCACCTTTACCTTGCTTACGGCTGCCCTGTTCGTGCTGGTGCACATGGGACGGCTCTGGCAGTTTTACTATGTGGTGGCCTATCCCAACGAACGCTGGACCTGGCCTAATTTCACCTCGCCCCTGGTGTGGGATGCCACGGCCATCGGAACCTATCTGACCTCGTCACTTCTGTTCCTCTACATGGGGATGATTCCCGATCTGGCGATCTGTCGTGACAATGCCAGGGGAGCACGGCGGGCACTCTACCGCTTTCTTTCCATGGGCTGGCAGGGAACCGACCGGCAGTGGGCCAATTTCAAGGTGGCCTACATGACCATGGCCTGCTTTCTGATGCCGCTGGCAGTTTCGGTTCACTCCATCGTGTCCACCGACTTTGCCGTGTCCCAGAACCCCGGCTGGCACGTGACGTCCTTCCCGCCTTATTTTGTGTTGGGTGCACTGTATTCAGGATGCTCGGGCATCATTACCCTGTTCATCGTGCTGCGTTATGTCTTCCGTTTCGAAGCCTACATGACCCAGCCCATCCTGAACAAACTGATCAAGATGACCTTCGCCATTGCCATGGTATGGACCTATCTGGATCTGATCGAGTATGCCACCACCTGGTACGGCAGCGATGAAGTGGCCAAGGCCGACCTGATTTACCGGGCGACGGGGGATTATGCCCTGCAGTTCTGGGGAATGATTTTCTGCGCCATGGTGATGCCCTTCACCTTGTTGATCCGTTTCGTGCGTCACAACTATGTGGTCTTGCTGATCATTTCACTGATCCTCAATGTGGGGATGTGGCTGGAACGTTTCCAGATCATTACGCCCACCTTTGCGAAATCGCACTACCCATGGACATGGACGGCGGGCTGGTGGCCGAGTTGGGTCCAGTGGGGCATCGTGGCCGGGAGTTTTGGCTGGTTCACCATGCTCTTCATGCTGTACTGCAAAATCTTCCCCAGCGTGTCCATGTATGAAGTCAAGGAAATGGTGCACGAACAGAACATGGAAGAAAAGGCGCTTGCGGCACAGACAGATGTCCATGAAGCAGGCTTGGTGCCAGAAATGAAGGGAGGACAGGCATAATGAAAAAATCTCATACTCTGGCACTGTATGCGGATATGGATGAAGCGGCCAATGCCCTCAGGGAACTCAAGTCCTCCGGCATGTCGGGTTTCAGGATGGAGGACGTGGTGGTCAAATCCCCCATCGACCATCCTGAACTGAGCGAGTTGCTGGGCCCTCGTCCCGTCTATATCCAGTGGTTTACCTTGCTGGGGGTCCTGTTGGGCCCCACTACCGGGTTGGTGTTGATTGCGTCTGCCCAGGCCAGTTTCATCTATCAGGTGCGGGGCGGGCGACCGGTGGTTCCGCTTCCACCGGATATGGTGCTGACCTATGAGCTGTTCATCCTGTCCGGGGTGCTCATGACGGTTCTGGCGACTTTTGTGGCCATGAAGTTGCCGGGTAACCGGAGCCCGCTTTATAACGCCAGCGTGTCCGAAGACAAGATCGGTATCCTGGTGAAGGCAGACCCGCAAAGCATTCCTCAGATCAACGAAATTTTGGGGCGTCACAAGCCTCTCGAAATCATGGGAGACCAAGCACGATGAAATCCTTTACTCGCTGGATACCCATTCTGGCTCTGGTTCCCTCGGTCGCCCTGGCATGGCCGTGGAGCAAGGATATGGCCAATCAGATCAGCGTCAAACCCCAGGAGGGGCCGGATGCGGTGCGACCTTTTCCGGAAAATTCCGTGCCGATGTCCGGAACGCCGACCACCCCTTATGTGCACGATGGGGATGCGGCCATGAATCTGCCCAACCCCAATCCGCCTACTGAAAAGTCGGTGGCTTATGGGCGTGAGATGTTCAAGATCTACTGTGTTCCCTGTCACGGAGACTCGGGTACCGGAGATGGCCTGGTAGGCGAGAAACTGATCGTACGCCCCTTTGACCTGACGGCCCCCCGGGTTCAGAAGGAAGTTCCCGAAGGCTATATCTGGGGACATATCACCTTTGGCGGGGCGCTCATGCCCTCCTACGGGAATGACATGTCGCCTTCCGAGCGCTGGGATGTGGTGAATTATGTGCGACATGGTCTGTTGACAGATCCTACCGCCAAAAAACGCGACATGACCACCACCGAAAACAAATAAACCACAAGGAGCCGCGCCGTGATTCCATTTGCAAGTTGGTCAGTATTGACCGTGGACTTTCTGATCGTGCTGCACCTATGCCTGGCAGGCGTTGCCCTGCCTTGCCTGCTGCATCTGGTCAATGCCAAGTGGCGTTATGAAGTTCGCCACATTTCCGTTGCATTCTTTGCCCTGTATCCGCTGGCCGTGATACTTCTGCTGATCCTGCTGTTTGGGGGGGAAATGACCTTTCCCTGGGCGGGCACCTTCGAGCATCTGCCCAAGTGGAACAACCTGAAGTTTTTGCGGGTACGGGAGATCGCCGGCATCATCATCGTGGGGCTGGCTTATGGCGCATTCGTCCGCTTGCAGCGCACCTCTGAAGATTCTCCGGAAAATCTTTCCCGCTTCAAGGCGCTCGCCGCGGCCATTCCCTTCATCCACGTCCTGTATTGCACCATGGTGGCGTGGGATTTCGAGATGACCCTCTTGCCTCATTGGGAAAGTTCCATGTTTTCCGTGAACTACATTGTCAGTGTCTCGGGCATGTTCCTGGCTTCCTTCGTGATCCTGCTCACCATTCTCCAGAACACCGGGGTGATCCGGCAAAAGATCCGCTTCCAGATTTTCAATTATCTGGCGCAGATGATGCTGGGCTTCACCATTTTATGGATCTATACCTTCTTCGGTCAGTACCTCATCATCTGGTACGGCAACATTACGGAGGAAACGACCCGCATCTACCAGATGCAGTATGGGGATTACAGTCCGCTGTTCTGGCTGTTCTTTGTGATGAAGTTCATCATTCCCTTCGTGACCCTGGTTTTCCCCTTCAGTCGGCATAACCCCAGGGTGATTTTCTTCATTGCCTGCGACATCGTCCTGGGCAGCTGGATCGAGCGTTATACCTGGATTTCCGGTACTTACCCTACGCCGCACTTTCCGATGACCGGCAGTTTTGACATCGGCGTGACGGTGGTGGTGATGGTCACAGCATTCCTGATCGTACGCAGCCGGTTGAAAAACACCCAGGTGATCAAGTAAGAAAGAAGAATTTCCAGTGCGGATGTTGAAAACCGCACGGGATGCTGGTATAAAGTGGCATGAGAGGTTGAAACCGCAAGGAAACGACCCACAGGTAAGACAAGAGAGATAATCAGCAAAATAAAAAGTTTTGTAAGTTGCTGAATATCATTAATTTCAGTAAAAACGAAAGAGAGGGGGGAGGAATGCAAAAAAAATCCATCATGTCGCGCGGCTTTTGGTGCATGATCGTCGGCGGAATGCTGACGGGTATGGGCAATGGCAGCGTGTTCGGTGCAGCCTTGATGTGTTTCCTGGGGCGCGGTGACTTCAATAATTGGGGAGGATGGAACGGTCAGGCCTATGACCCTCACACCTTCACGGGATTCATCGACTGGTGTATGCTCGTTTTCGGTTTCGCCTACATCGGTATTCTTGCCATCGCCTTTCAACGGCATGATGCCATTGAAAACGCTGCCTGATCCTCATCCAACCATTTGCGCGCCATTCGCGTCAAGGAGACATTGAAATGATCGGTACCATCGCCGCAGTTTTGGGGATTGCCCTTGCCTTCTCCAGCATGCTTCTTTCCTGGTATGTCCTGATGCCCCGCAAGCGTCAGGGTCACCATTAATTCATTCCAATAACACATTCATTTACTCACGTAATCTGATATAGAAAACAACAGGGGGGGTTCAAGATGTTCAAGTACCTATTTGCGCGTAGCGAGGATATTCCGGAGGGATCGGCAGCGGTTTACTTCGGTTTCTCCGCGATTACCTGGTTTGTGATTGGAACCGGGCTGGGTGCCTTCAATGCAGCCAAGTTGGCATTTCCTGATTTTGTCACGGGTCTCGAGTTCGTTTCCTTCGGTCACATGCGTCAGGTGCACGTTCACGCCGTGATTTTCGGCTGGATTTCCATGGCTTTTGCCATGGCCATGATGTACATGACCCCGGCCCTGGGTAACACCAAGTTGTGGTCGGAAAAGTTGGGCATCTGGAATGCGTTTCTCTGGAATGTCGGGCTGTCGCTGGGACTGACGCTGTTGTGGTCCGGGATGACCTCGGGGCGGGAATATTCCGACTTCCCCTGGTTCATCGATCTGTACATTGCGACCTTCATGACCATTCCTTTGGGGATCAATGTCTGGATGACCGTCATTCACCGCAAGACGCAGGGGATCTACACCACCAACTGGTTCTTTGCTTCTGCCGTGTTCATGGTCAGCATCGTGTTCATCGTGGGTAACCTGCCCGAGTGGTTCCATCTGACCGGGTTGACTGAAGCCTACCTGACCTGGTGGTTTGCGCACAATGTGCTGGGTCTGTGGATTACTCCGGTTGCAGCGGCCATTGCCTACTACACCATTCCCAAGGTGACCGGCAATCCGCTCTATTCACACCGGATCGGCCACCTGCACTTCTGGTCTGTGGTCGTGTTCTACTCCACCCCTGCTGCCCACCACCTGATGTCCGCTCCCCTGCCTGAATGGCTCAAGTCCTTCGCTTCGGTGGAAGGGGTGTTGATTCTGGTGCCAGCCGTTGCCTTCGTGTCCAACATTCTGTTGACCATGCAAGGGAAATGGAACATGTTCGTGGAAAACCTGGAAATCCGCTTCACGGTGACCGGCTGTCTGATGGCCATTCCGCTGAACATGCAAGGGGGCTTCCAGCAAACCCGTGCCATCAACTGGTACATTCACGGGACGGGCTGGATCGTGGCCCATGCCCACCTGGCTCTCCTGGGTTTCTCGACCTTCCTGGAAGCTGCCGCAGTCTACCTGGGTTTGCAAACCCTGATGAAGCGTAAACTGTACTCTCTGACCCTGGGGAATCTGCATTTCTGGTTCCTGCTGATCGGATTCACCACCTACTGGGTGTCCATGACCATTGCCGGATTGATTCAGGGGGCTGGAAAGATTTACGAAGTCCCGTACATCGATGTGGTCATGGCTGAGCATCCCTACATGATTGCGCGCTGGATCGGTGGTTCCCTGGTGTTCACAGGAAACTGCTTCTGGCTCTACAACATGTGGATGACCGCACGCGCTGGGACGGTGATTCCAGAGGGACGCATGGCCCACGAACTGGCCTACGAACGTTAATCGGCCACTGATCGCAGAACTGGAGGAGAATATCAAATGGTCAATTTTAGAGAGTACAAGATCGGAGCGCGGTTTTTCGGTCTTGCCCTGGGTGGTTCGATGACGATCACCTTGTTTATGCCAAGTTTCGACTTGCGTAATGTGAATGCCACGGAGATGGCGCTGGACAAGCAACTGTGGGCCGGTCACGAGTCCGGTTTCAGTCTGGATGATCCTTTCCTGACAGGAGAACATCGACCAGTCCGCGTGACCTTGAAGGTGGACCCGAAAACGGGGCAACCCATGGCGCCCACGGTCGCCTATGTTTATCCCGCAGGAACGCCCCTTCCCAATGGCGTGGACCACCCCGATAACCTCGGGAACATCGTGGAGCAATTGAGCCGGGACAAGGGTCGGATCGGTGAGGCGACCAAATCGCAAGGTGCCGTGTTCTTGCTGAGTTCCGAGCCTCAAGGAGATGGTTCCAAGCAGTTTTACATCGAAAATGCTTCGGCCACCAAGGGCTGGAATCCCGAAGAAGTCATGAAAGCGGCTGGAGATGAAAATACTTACCATGCTTCTTATGGAAAGAGCATTTTCGTGCGTGAAGGCTGCTGGTGGTGTCATACCCTGCTGCCGGAAGAAACCCAGGATTGGCAAGTGTTTGGTGCCCCTCCCATGTTAGGCGACTTCAATGGAGAATCCCCCACCGCCTTTGGTTCTGACCGCAAGGCACCGGATATTCTGCATGTCGGGTCACGCAATTCGTCACGGGAATGGATGATGCTGCACTTCTTCAATCCCCGTCTGGTCCAGCCTCATTCCATCATGCCCCGTTTCGATTATCTGTGGGGACCGGTTGATGACAAGGGTCAGAAGATTGATTTTGACAAGTGGCGTGCCGAATACAACGAGTATGTGGACGGAAAGCGGGTCACTCCGCCGGAAGTTCCCATGTATGCCAGCAATTCCGATGCCCGCGCGTTGATCGACTTCGTTCTGTCGCTCAAGTAATTATCTGATACCAAACAGACTGCCCTTTTATCTTTGACGGGTATGGGGCAGTCGATAATAAGTGGAGGTCTCTATGAGTAATTGGTCCTTTGATTCACCCCTGCGCACCCTTTCTGATGAGGAAAAAGTCCGCAGAGATGAGAAACTGTGGGAGGATGACAACCTGGGTGGCGTGCATGAAGACAACAACCCGGTTCCCGCGCCTGTGGTCTGGTTGGTTGCTTTGACGGTGGTGACTGCGTTTGCCATTACCTTCCCACTCTGGGGACAACGTCCGACGGCGGCTTTGTATGAGCCTTACGTCAATTCCATGGACAAGCCCGAAGTTCTGGCTGCCAAGGATGACAAGGAAGCCATGGCCAAGATCGTGGAAATGAACAAGGGGACGCCGAATGATGCCTTGCTGGAACGGCATCCCCTGACCATGGATGATCTGCGCATGATTGCCCCACAAATCAAGGCCCTGGAAGCCAAGGGTGCACACATGCATGATTTTGAAGTGGTGGGCGATCAGGTGGTCACGGCCAACTTCGAAGGGAATTATCGTCCGGATGGATCCCGTATTCGCCAGCAACCCTGGTGGGACAAGGGGTACACCATCGATATTTTCTATCTGAGTTACTTCTTTTTGTCAGTATTTACCATGATCAAGCGGTTGCCCCCCACCACGTGGCAACCCAAGCATGATCACTGAACCAGCCTATATTGAGGAGATGAGATCATGATCGATCTGGATTACGGCCCCCTGGCCATTGCTCTGCCCATCAGTATCGCCTTTATTTGTCCGTTTCTCTATAGTTTCTTTGTAGATAACTTCGACAAGAAATAATGGGTTTTGATGGCAAGATGAAACCATAAGCGTTTAAATGACTCCTGGTGCCATACCTGACGGTATGGCACTTTTTTTTGATTCCTTCTTGACGATATTCTCCCCCTCATGATCAATGAAATCCTTCTTCTCGTGACCGCAACGACCTCTGGCAAAATCGATATGAGTATCGAAGGAATGAGAAGTCAACGGTTCAGCGTGTATATTTTTGTTTTTCTGATGATCGGAATTGCGGTTTTTTCCGGAATCATTTATTCCCTGTTGAAAGGAAAATATGCGCCTACCAAAATGCGCCTGGGGGAGCGTCTGATGTTCATCGCCATCATTCTGGGCGTGGTGGTGGCCACCGGATTTGGCGCCACACAATTGTTGACCGGTTATCTGTTTTAATGGGGCTGAACGGCCCGAGTATTTTGAACCTTTGCAGGAAGGACAACTCCAATTCTGGCAAGAGAGTGTTAGAATGACCAATGACCTTTATACAGGAGTCTGGCATGGGCAATTACCTTGATACCTTACCCGATGGGTGGACGATCTACCTGTGGCTCGTGGCGGGAGGGCTCATCATCGCCGTGAGTATTTATGGCATACGCTGGGGTTCCAAAAACGAACAATTCGACGAAGACATCAAGTATCTGGTGTTCAAGGAAAGCGACAAGGACAAGATGAGTCCGGAGGAATATGCCAAAAGTCGCGAGGTGCTGGCAAAACAGGAAGCCCGGCGGGCTGAAGTATTGGCAGAACATGCAGCAGCCAGGACAACCAAGACGACATGAAACGGGGTGAATGGGTCGTGCTGGGCCTGATTGGGGCGCTGGCGCTGGCGGGTGTCGTGCAAAATATCATCCATCATGAAAAAGGTGCCCAGGACGTCGATCGTGGCCTGCCTTTTTATACGACGGCCACACCGGAACTGGCACGGGAAGGGTCGGATTTGATCCGGCAGAATGACTGCCGTCAGTGCCATTCGCTTTGGTCCGTTCGCAATGTCATGCAGTCGGTTCCTTCCCCTTCACTGGATGGCATGGGCGATTTACGGAGTGAGGCCTGGCTTTACCAGTATCTCTCCTCCCCACACCCCCAGGCTATTTTACCCAGCCGCCTCAAGCCCGAGTATCGGATGCCCTCCTTTGCCTCGCTGCCCGAACAGGAAAGAAGGACACTGGCCCATTATCTGGCCAGCCTGCATGTCAAGGACTGGTATCTGGATGACATCAAAAAGAGTGAATATGAAAAACTCACGGGGAAGGATGACTACAAAAAATGACGGAAGCAGTCCCACAGGAAAAAGATACGGGTAAGTGGGGGCGGGCGCTGATCGGGTTGGGCGTCGCCTCTGCCATCAATCACTTTGGGGACCGTCTGCTGGGTGTCACCATCGAAGTTTTTACAAGCGCGCTGGATTATTTTTCTTTTCGGTGGATGCTGGATGTTTTTCTGGTCCCCATGGTGGCGAACTTTTTCCTGGCGTTGATTTTTGGCAAGGGAAGTAAATGGTTGTGCTATGCCACTCCCTTGATCGTCCGGGGCATCAGTTATTTCAATGTGGCGGAAATTACCGGAGTACCGGAGTATGGCCATCTGATTCCTTTGGGGTGGTGGGGATTCTTCATCATTCTGGCCATGGAAACCGGCATGGTGGGAGCGGTGCTTGGTGAAGCCATGATCAAACGTTATTACGGACGCAAGACCGTCGAGATGGTCTATCAGGAGCGTCTGGCCCGAGAAGAACGTCAACGCCAGCGTCGGCGCGCGCAAGAACCCAAGGAGTAAACGGTGGCACTTTCCCCTAAAATACCGTCCACTCCGGAAGAACGGCTCAAACGTAAAAAAATCCTGTCCGCCACCCTGGTGACCTGTATTGGTATCGTCATGATCGGCAGTTCGTTGCATGTCATCAAGTTGGGGCAAGGGCGCATGGAGGATATGCGTCATCTGGTGTCCTACAACATCAAGGACTCCGACAGCCATATTCGTGCAGCGGGTGAGGACATTCAGTTACATGCGCAGCACGAGAGTGGACAGGTCAAGGGCAGTTATACGGTGGAAGAGGCCGACCGCCTGTTGAATCGCGAGCAATGGGAAAATCTGAACACGATGGTGACCATTCCGGCGGGACCTTTTTTGATGGGGACCAATCTTGATCGTGGCGATCCACCCGACAAGCCGGAACATAAGGTGGATCTTCCGGCTTACGCCATCGATAAATATCCTGTCACCAACGCGCAATATGCCCGTTTTGTGGCGGCCACCGGACATCGTCCTCCGCTCAACTGGAAGGATGGGCGGATTCCGCCGGGGGCGGCGCTGCTGCCCGTGACCCTGGTGACCTGGTACGACGCCAATGCCTATGCCAAATGGGCCCATAAGCGACTGCCCACGGAAGCCGAGTTTGAAAAGGCCGGGCGAGGTACGGATGGGCGCCGTTGGCCCTGGGGGAATACCATGGATCCGACCAGATTGAACACTTATTACAACCGCAATTCCCCGTCGCCTGTGACCGATTATCCCCAGGGGGCCAGTTCTTACGGGGTTTTTGATTTGTCCGGTAACGTGGACGAATGGACAAGCAGCGATTTTGCACCTTATCCCGGATCCATTGCACCGACCATCGTGTTCCAGGGCAAGGTGGCGGTCCAGGAATCTTCCCAGGATCGTAACCTGGGGATTTCCGATCAAAAACTGATCAAGCGCAGTTACAAGGTGCTTCGTGGGGGGTCCTGGAAAAGCGATCCCTTTTCCACCTCTCTTTTTCACCGCGATAATGCTTTTGCCAACATGACTTCCGATTTCTATGGATTTCGCTGTGCCAGTTCCCTTCCTTCCTCTCACTGAGTATTGACCCATGTTGCGTCAACTTCGTATTCCAGCCTTGCTGGCGCAGTGCCTATGGATTTCCAGCGCCCATGCCGTGGACAGTTATCGTTACTTGCATGTGACCGTGGATACCCCCTGGAACATTTTTCTCTTCCTGCTGATAGGTATATTCGCCCCGTTCATCCTGATGGGCGTGCTGGCCTGGTATTTTTCCTTCAAAAAGAAACCGGCGCCGCCCCATCCGCCCGCTTCTCCAGAGGATCATCCATGAACTTTCCTGGTCTTTTGGGATATCGTTGGACGGGACATCTATTGGCCGGGGTGATGCTCATCCTGGGACTGGCGTTCTTTCGACCGGCACTGGCCGCGTCGGATGCCCCGCAAAACCCCAATGCCGTCCAGATGATGGAGGCATTTCAGAAACAGCAAGGGGACAAGGACGATGGGGTGACGCCGGTGGATGACCACAAGAAAAAAATCATCATGTTCATCATGGGGGTCCCGCTCATCCTGATGGTTCTGGTGACGGGGGTTCTGGGCATCGGCATGGGCATCTATGGCAAACCCTGGTTCGTTCCCCACATGATCATGGCGGGATTGACCATGACCCTGGCCCTGGTCCACGCCATCGTGGGGGTGGCCTGGTTCTTTCCCTTTTGAACACCTTCCTGATTCCGGCCCTGTACGGTTTGTCGGGCCTGGTGGGACTGGCCTATGAAGTTCTGTGGGTCCGCATGGTGACCCTCCAGTTTGGTCTGAGTGTCTTTGGCGTGGTCATTACGGTGGCCGCATTCATGGCGGGACTGGGGTTGGGCGCCTTGGCATTGTCCGGCCGCATCGTTCGACGCCCTTTGTGCCTGCTCGCCCTCCTGGAGGCGAGCGTGGCCCTCTTCTCCGCCCTTTTGCCTTTCTTGGCCCCCCTTGAAGAACATGCGCTTTGGGCGGGGTTTTCTCATCAAGGTGCGCTGGGTTGGCATTTGGGACTGGCCCTGATCTCTTTTCTCCTGCTGACCCTGCCCGCCGTGGCCCTGGGGGCCGGTTTTCCTCTGGTCCTGTCGCTCGGCCAACAGGTCTCCGGACGCCTGGGACTGCTGTACGGGGTCAATACGCTGGGCGCCGTGCTGGGCGCCTTGCTTCCCCTGGTTCTGCTGCCGATGTTTGGCTGGGTCCAGGCGTTGCGTGGAATCGCTCTGCTGGGTGCTTTGCTGGGAGTCGGGTGGTGGGTGCTGGATCGTCTCGAAGGGGGCTCCTCTGCGTTCGTTCAGGACCGGGGGGCGTGGGTGACCACGGATCGATCCGAAAGAACCGGTTCGATGCTTCTGTTTTTTTATGGAATCCTGGGGATGGCCAGCCTTTCCCTGGAAGTGGCCTGGACCCGGCTCTTCGGACTGTTGTTTCTGCGTACCGAGTATGTTCTGGCCTTGATTCTGGCTTCCTTTCTGGTGGGAATCGGGTTGGGCAGCCTGGTGGCGACCCGCTGGCATTCCACGCTCCGACGATTCAGGGCGGCATTTCCATGGCTGGCGGCTGGCGGTGTCCTGGCAGGACTGGCCGTGTTGCCCATAGTGGCGGGGTGGGTCGAACATCCGCTGGGTCAGACCCTGACGCAGGCGCTTCTGCTGCAGGGGCTGATCCTGACCGTGCTCACTTTTCCGGTGACTTTCGTCCTGGGGTTATGGCTTCCTCTTCTGAGCGAAGAGCAGGGCAGTCTTCGGACCGGGGTGGAACTGTACGGAGCCAATTCGTTGGGAGGCGCCTTGGGCGCGTTGCTGACGGGTTTTGTCTGGATCCCCTGGCTGGGAACCACCGGAACCCTGGTCTGGAGTGCGCTGCTGATTCTGGGCGCCAGTCTGACCTGGACCCGTCCCTGGACGTTGCTGCAAGGGGGGATGATGGTGGGTTTTGTGGGGTTGGGGGCGGGACTCTGGGCCTTTCCGCCGGCACAGAAATTACTGCCGGAAACGCTGGCTGGAAGTCGGGATATCTATCGTTATGAAGATGCCGTGGCCATGACCCAAGTGGTGGAACAACCCGATGGGCAGCGGATCCTCCTCACTGACCTGCAACGTCACGATGCCTCCTCGGACCCCACCGCGGCTTTCGTGCAACGAAATCAGGGACGTCTGGCCCTGTTGCTGCAGGGCCATCCCCAACGGGTGCTGTTTTTGGGACTGGGTACCGGGTTGTCCCTGGCTGGAAGTTCGGCATATCCCGGCGTGCGGCGGGTCGCTGTGGAATTGTCGCAGGGGTCCATCGAAGCGGCACGCCGTTACTTTGCGCCCGTGGATGGTCCGATCCTGAGCGAAACCGAACTGATTCAGGATGATGCCCGGCATTTCATGAATTCCACGGAAGTCCATTATGATGTCATTGTGGGCGATCTCTACCATCCTGACCTGGCTGGCGTGGGCGCTTTGCTCTCCCTGGAACAGTTTGCGCGGGTACGGAATCATTTGTCGGCCCATGGGGTGTTCGTTCAATGGTTGGCCTTGAACCAATTCGATCCTGCCGCTCTCCAGGTGGAGTTGAGAACCTTCCGGCGCGTATTTCCCGATGCCTGCCTGTTTCTGGATGGGATGCATCTGGCGTTGGTGGGGTTTCGTCAACCCTGGGCGGGTTGGCCCACGGTGGTGGCAGGTCAGGATCGCCTCAGCCCGGATCAACGGTTTGAAGCCACGGGCGGCGAGGGGGTGATGACCTGGATGGGGCGCTACTGGGGTAAAATTCCCGATACGCCGGGTCCCGTCCAGAAAGAGTGGGCACCGGTGATCGATTTTTCCCTGCCCCGACTGAAATATAGCGGTGGCACCCTGGATGTGATGTTGGCGACCCTGTGGCATCAACGGCCTTCCCTGGAGCAGGCGGCACGGGATCTGAATCTGCCCGAACGCCAGAATCCGGAATTTGCTGCCGCCTGGCATGCCACCCAATATCTGGTACAAAGTTGGCAGGATCGCATGACGGGGCGCGACGGTGAAGCCGAACGTCTGGTTCGCCTGGCGTTCGAGGCCAATCCGCGGGATCGCTGGGTGGGTTATGCGCTGGCCGATGAGGTTCTGGCCCAACTGGCCCGTGCACCGCTGCCCGATGCCCAGAAGGAAACGGTGCTCAACAAACTGGCGCTTCGTTTTCCCTGGCATGTGGAGGTGCAAAGAGCGCTTTGGAAAATACAAAGGGAGCGCCATGAATACGCAGAAGCCGAAAAGACCCGTCTGAACCTGTTGCAGGAAGCGCCCCTTGACCGGGAAGCCGGAATGGCGAAGAATGAAAGTTTTCAGTAAATTTTAGGGAGGCACAGGGCTAAATGAATGGGGCATTGGCACAGGTCTCGCGTTTTCATCTGCACCGTCGCATGGTCCAGGGAACTACCCTCCTGTTGGTCATTCTGGTGCCGGCCCTGGGGCTGTTTCGCATCGATCCGCGCGCCGGTGCCCTGGTCGTGCTGGATCGTCAGATCTGGTTCGCCGACTTCTTTCTGATCGCCGGACTGTGGATCATCCTGCTCAGTCTCCTGGTGATGCTCTATTCCACGGCGGGCACCGTATTTTGCGGGTGGGTATGTCCGCAGAACATTTTTTCCGAATGGGCCAATTACATGACCCATCGGCTGTTGGGCAAACGGGCCGAAGTCAGTCTGGACGGCCAGGCGCCGGTCATCGCCCCGGCCAAGAATCGGGTGTGGAACTGGGTGTTGCTGGGCCTCTCCTTCCTGCTGGCGTCCATGTTCCTGGGCGTGATTCCCCTGTTCTATTTTTATGACCCTTCCACGATCCTGGCTTTTCTTCTCTGGCGGTCGGACCCTGCGCTGGCCAGTTCCCTGCATTGGATTTATGCGGTTTTTGTTTTGATCATTCTGGTGGATATTGCGGTGATCCGCCACTTCTGGTGCCGTTTTGCCTGCGTGTACCGGGTTTGGCAGCACAGTTTCCGGACCCGTGAAACCCTTCATGTGCGTTATGACGCCAGCCGTGCCAGTGCCTGCGAGAAATGTAACTATTGTGTGACCTCCTGCTTCATCGAGATCGATCCGCGCAAGACGGACGTCTATGACAGTTGCATCAATTGCGGCGAGTGTATCGATGCCTGTAACCGCCTTCAGGCGAAGAAAGGGAATCCGGGATTGCTGAGTTTTGAATTCGGCGAACATAAAACCAAACGGGAGGCGCGGATTCACTTTCGCAACAACGCGGTCGGCCTGACTTCGCGCACCAGTTGGATGGCTGTCGTCATGATCCTGGGGCTGAGTTTTTTTGCCTGGGGATTGTGGACCTGGGAACCTCTTCATCTGGCCGCATACCGGGCCGAGGTGCAGGATGCTGCGAACGATCTGGATTACCGCATCGAAATCGCCAATAAACGTTACCGTCCTGAAACGGTGGAATTGTCGGTGCAGGGGTTGAAGCCGGGCGAGTATCATTTGTCCCGGACGCAACTGACGATTCCTGCGGCAGGGCGGCTGTCCGCGATCTTGTCCATCTCGCCGGCCCTGCCCCATGGCGTGCATTCCTTCAGAATTCTGGCCCGTGCCGTTCAGGAGAATTGGACCGACCAGTTTGCCATCCAGCATTTTTCAGAAGCCCCCAAAGGGAGGACTCCATGAATCAAACCCGTGAACCCGCGCCACCCCTGAGCGAGATTCAACCAGAATGGGGGCAACGAGACAAGGAACATTTCGGCTATGCGTCCGATGAGGAACGAAAGGCCAAGCGAGGATTGGAGGACTGGGAGTTGTTGGAGAGTGTTCCTTTATCCCAGAAACCCGTGCCGTACTGGTTTTTTGCCGTGATCGTGGTGGTTTTGCTGGTGGCGGTCGGGCTCGCCTTTCCTTTTTGGGGAACGCGTTCCGGACACCAGAAGCACTGGTTGGACTGGGGGTTTTTATTGGCGCTGGTATACATCGCGGGCGCTGGAACCTTTGTGTACTTCATGGTCCGGATGTACGGGGCTGCCCATCCCGGGCCATCGGAGGCGGTTTCTCAGAACGGAAAGGATCCTGCCGAAACCCAACCTCAAAAAACCACCGATGAAGTACGTTGATTGGTGTCTGATTGGCGTGAGCGCCGTGCTGCTCCTGTCTGCCTGCGGAAAAACGGAACCATCCCTGCCGGATACGACGTCTCAAACCTGGAATGAGTGGACCGTGCGCGTGGAATCCCGTCCCAGCCCCCCTCGGGATGGAATGAATGAATTTCTGGTCATGGTCACCGGGGCCAATGGTCGTCCCGGTTCCCGCTGCCTGGTGGATATCCGGACGGCCCAGGCCGATCCCTGGAAGCAGGCGATCCAGGATGGACGGGTAGGGGTGTATCGGCGGGCCGCGCTGGTCGAACCAGGGGAACGGCGCACGGTTCAGGTTCGTCTGAACTGCGCGGATGAGGCGCAGAAGGACAGCGTTCTGTTTTTCCCGCTTCACGTTCCCGACTAGGGTTCCGGCAAACCTAGTCTTCGGCGCGGGTGCTTTCCACCGGACCCATCAGGGTCAGGACGATATTGGAGAAGTAGACCATGAACCCCACCGCCATGCAGGTGCCGGCAACGGCCACGATAGGGCCGTAGAAATGGTGTGCATGGGTCATGGCCGCGCGGTCATGGAGCATCAGGTACCCCTCCCAGATGCCAAAGACCATTTGGGTGGCATAAAACCCGTAGACGCCGAGGAACAACCACCAGAAGGAATGCTGAACCAGACGCTGGGAATAGATGCGTTTGCCGCTCAAACGCGGAAGCAGGTAATAGGTGGTGCCCATGGCCAGGGTGACCACGCCGCCCACCAGATTCATGTGGGCATGGGCCAGGGGGTCGATCATGTGTCCCGGACCGCCGTAGGGGCTCCCGATGGAATCGAGCCAGGCCCGGATGGGGGGGAACACCTGGAGCATTCCGTGCATGGCTCCGATGAAGAGGGAAGTGGCAGAAACGATGAAGAATTTGACTAAACGGCGAAGGTCTGAGAGCGAATGCATGCGCCAACCTGTATAAATAGAGTCCGAAAAAGGGAGGCCTAAAAACAAAGCACCCGGTGAGTAGACACCGGGTGTTTGAAGAATTTCCCTCCGGCCAGCAAGGACCCAGGGATCAATCCGGATTATTTGCCTTTCTTTTGATCATTGGCCAGGATGTCGACGCCCAGGCCACCAAGGGACAGGGACACCAGAATACCGCCAACGAACAGGATCACGGGAATGATCATGTAACCTTTATCCATAATTTCCATATTTCTCTCCCCCCGTTAAAATTTTAAGTGGACGACGTCAAGATCCAGCAGACATGACACTGGGATGGTAACAAAAGACTTGGGTTCTTGGCAAACATTTTATTCGCTCGCCAGAATGGCCTGGGTATCGCGGAACAAACCGTCCGGGGTCTGAGGCATCTGAAAGGATGCCTGGAGGCGGCCTGCGGGGTTGAACAGGAAGATCGTGCTGCTGTGATCCACCGGATAGTTTCCCCGCCCATCCCGCTCCTGGTCATGCAGGACGGCATAAACCCCCAAACTCTGGGTGAAGGGCTTGAGTTGGGCAGCGGTGGCCTGGGCACCGATGAAAGAGGGGTCGAAGGCGGGGACATACTGCCCCAGAACGGACAGGGAATCGCGCCCGGGGTCCACGGAAACGAATATGACCTGAGGTGCGGGGTGCCCTCCCTTTTTGAAGGATCGGGAGACCGAGGCCAACAGGGCCAGATCGGTGGGGCAGACATCAGGACAGTGGGTATAGCCGAAGAGCAGATAGGTCCAGCGTCCCGTCAGGGATTCCTGGGTCAGGATGCCCTGGGTGGAAGGCAGGGAGAAGGGGGGCAAGGAGGGCCCCCGAGCCAGCCACTGCGTCCGGTCCCCCAATCCCTGGGGCGGGGCGGGTTGGTGCCAGAAGAAGAACCCCAGCCCCCCCAACACGAGGAGTGCCGCGCCGAACAGAAAAATGACGGATGGAGAGGATCGGCTGCCTGTCCTCATTGATCTCGAACCACACGGAATCCAATGGTATCGACCCGCACGGTGGGGGCATCGGCTGTGCGCCGACTCAAGGCGAGATCGTGGGCGTTGTTGTTCCATGACCCCCCTCGCACGACCCGTGACAGGCATTCCCCATCCTGCTCGGCCGCATCGCCTTCCCAGGCCGCCCCGTTGTCTGGAACGCTGCGCCGATCATCCTGGTTGATGAACCGGGTACTCTGATAGCAATCTTCCATCCACTCCCACAGATTACCGCTCATGTCATACAGTCCCCAGGCATTGGGGGCCTTGGTGGCCACGGGATGGGGGTGATTGGCGCTGTTCTCCCCATACCAGGCGATGGGATCGAGGGTATTGCCCCCGCAATAGGGGGTGGTGAGCCCGGCTCGACAGGCATATCCCCATTCGCTTTCGGAGGGCAAGCGGTAATGCCGTCCGGTCCTGGCGTTGAGGCGCAGGATATACACCTGGGCATCCTCCCAACTGACGCGGTCCACGGGACAGTTGTCGCCACAGAGGGGAAAGGAACTGGGATTGCGGTGCATGAGTGCGCGCCATTGCCCCTGGGTGATCAGGGTGGTGCTCATCATGAAGGGTTTGGAAAAAGTAACTTTTCCCCCGCCGTTGAGAACGAAACTTCCCGCTGGAATCAGGGTCATCCCCGGGCAGTCAGGGCAGTCCTGCGCCTGGGTGGGTCTGGAAGGGGAAGCCGCGCTGGCGAGGGAAAGGACGAGTAGCAGTCCCCCCAATGCTTTGGAACTCAAACTGACCATAGGACTTCTCCCCAAAAGAACCGAACGGGTGAATCCGTTCCGTGGAGGTTTCAGTTTATCCCACTCCCGTTGGGATGAAAAGAGGGCGGCAACGCAAAGAAGGGATGGGTGAAAGTCAGGGGGTGATGGGGGGAAGCGGGGTTTCATGAAAGACATCGCGGTAAGACGCATAGACGCTGGCGATGATGAGGGCCACGATGAAAAAACCGATCAAGCCGCTGATCCAGGGGAGCGCAAAACTGAGGAAAGTGGCGATGGCCAGGAGGCTTCCCATGATCAGGGTGAACAGCAGGAAGGCCGGCAGATTGAGCAGACAGCCCTGGGTACTGAGGGTCAGTGCCTCCAGCGTGGACATGGCAGTAAAGCGCAGGAGCGCCGGAGCAAACCAGCCCATCATGAGCAGGGCCAACTGAAGAAGCACGAGGGTGATGAACAGGGGGGTCAGGGAGAACAGGGCTTCCCGTAATTGTTCCAGATTCCCTGAACCATCCAGGGACAAATTCTGCAGGTCGATCATCTTTTGTCCTCCCCACAGGACCAATACCAGAGTCAGCAAGGTTTCGCCCGCAATATTGACCATCCCCAACTGAAATAACCGTCTGGAACTGTTTTTGAATCCGCTGAGCAGATGCGGGATCCTGAGGGAGCGGCCTTGTTCGACGGCTGCGCAGCCAGCCATCATGCCGGCAAACAAGGCCGGGAGTGACAGGGAAAAAAAGACAGGGCCCAGCATGGGGAACAGGCTGCAGATCAGGATGAAGGCGAACCACAGCGCCAGACAGGTCGTCCAGCCGACGGGGCTGTGCAGGACCGTGCTGGCCCCCTGACGAATCCACAGGGCACCATGCCACAGCGGCACCTGACGAGGGGGGGTCAGAGAGGCCATGGGCAGGGCTGCTCGAGGTGATGGCTGAGGATCTGCTCGAACCAGGCGGGGTCATGGGGATTGAGGAGTGAACCGGGACGGGGCTGAAATTGGTCGTGCAGGCGCGAAAGCCAGAAGCGTAAAGCGGCCGTCCCCAGCATTCGGGGCCAGAGCCCGATTTCCGCCGCAGTGAGGGCACGCTTCTCATGATAGGCGCCCAGCAGGGCAGAGAGCCGGAGGGGATCGAGGCGTGCCTGCGGAGTCATGCACCAGTCATTGGCGACGATGGCCAGATCGTAGGCCCAGTTGTCGGTCCCGGCAAAGTAGAAATCGATGAGGCCGCTGATACGCTCTCCCTCGAACAGGACATTGTCCCGGAACAGGTCTGCATGAACGGGACCCTGGGGGAGAGTGGCGTCGAACGACACGGCTTGTGCCAGGGCATGGTCCAGCAGGGTCTGTTGGGCGGCCGTCAGAAAAGTCCGGACCTCCTGAGCGGTCCGGATGCGCCAGTCCTGGCCCCTGGGATTGCCCTGTGTCCCTTCAAAAGTGTGGGCGGCCTGATGCATGCGGGCCACCATATGCCCCAGGGCGGCGCAGTGGTGGACGGTGGGCTGGGTCTGGGACTGCCCGCTCAACCGCGTCACCAGACTGGTGGGTTTGCCTTTGAGCAGGGCGTGGAATTGATGTTGCCGGTTCGGAATAGGGGCGGGGCAAGGCAGACCCTGGGCAGCCAGATGATTCATCAGGCCCAGATAGTAGGGCAATTCCCGGGCCTGGAGTTTTTCGAAAATCGTCAGGACGTAATGCCCCGTGGTGGTGCGGACAAAGTAATTGGTATTTTCAATGCCCGCAGCAATGGGCACGAGATCCTGCAGCGTCCCCACCGGATAGTGTTCGAGCCATAGCGAGAGTTCCTCTGGAGAAACCGTGGTAAAGACAGCCATGAAGCGGTGATATCCGTGCTTAAAATTCGAAAATGACCCACTGGGGGGGCTGAACGTAGTCTTCGATCACATCGCGCTGGTGCCAGATTCCGCTGCCATCTTCATCGATCAGGTAGTAGGGGGGGCCGACTTTGGGGGTGACTTTTATCTTGTACAGACGCCCGCGAATCCGGTATTCCTCGAAGGTTGCGCTGTTCCGTTCCACGATGGTGACTTGAGCATTGACATCATTGGCTTCGGCCGAACCGCTCTGGGGGTGCGGTTCCTGGGGCGGAGGCGGCGAAGGAGCCGCCTGAACGGGGCCGGGTGGAACCTCCCGGGAGGGAGGGGGTTCCGGCCCGTCGGCGGGAGAATTGTCCAGAGTGGGGGGCAAAGGCGCATCGGTCCCCAAAGGGGGCAGAGGGTCTTCGGCGAAGGATCCCTGCGCACCCAGAACCAGGAGCCCAATCAAAACCAGCAGGCGAAAGAAGGAAGTCATGGGTGAATTCTAACAGGTGTTGGGCGCTTGGTATATCCTGTCCTCTGTTCAACCGGACAGGACCCGATCGATCGGCATGGATGCACGCACGCGCGGATTGCGCACTTTTCTTGACAGGGGGGGGCTCATTGCCTATCCCACCCGGGCCGTTTACGGCCTGGGCTGCGCCCCAGAAAATCACCGTGCCTTGCGCGCCCTGTTGCGGCTCAAGTCTCGTCCGGTTGATAAGGGTTTGATCGTGGTTGCGGCGAGCCGCGACCTTCTGCGCCGTTTCCATGCGCCCTTGAGCGCGGCGGAAGAAGCGCGTCTGCAGGCCCGGTGGCCCGGCGCCCACACCTGGCTGGTTCCTGCCCGTCGGCCTCTGACGACCTGGCTGAGGGGGCGTCGGCGGGGGTTCGGGGGGGATTTTCGACCGCGCATTGCCCTGCGTCAGGATGACTATGGGCCTCTGGTCCGGTTATGCCGACGCCTCAACAGGGCGCTCGTCTCCACCAGCGCCAATCGCAGTGGGGGGAAACCCTTGAAAACGGCACGAGCCTGCCGCCTGGCTTTTGGTCCCCGGGTAAGGGTCATCGAAGGACGCTGCCAGGCCAATGCCCGTCCTTCTACGGTCGCTGATCTGATGACGGGCCGGATTACTCGGGTTTAGAGGGGGCGTGGGGTTTCAGCGCGCGCCAGCCGATATCCTGTCGGTATTGCATGCCGTCGAAGTGCAGGAGCTGGATTTGTTCATAAGCCTGATGACGGGCGGCTTTCAGGGTATCGCCGAGGGCGGTGACACACAATACCCGCCCTCCCTGGGTCACCCATTGTTTCCCCTCCCGGCGTGTTCCGGCATGAAAGAGATGCGTGTCCGGCAAAGACGTATCCAGGCCCGTGATGGGAGAGCCCGCCACCGGATGCTCGGGGTAACCTGGGGCAGCCAGTACCACGCCAAGCGCGGGACGACGGTCCCAGTCGGCCACGACATTCCGCAATCGACCTTCCAGGGCGGCTTCGATCAGATCCACCAGGTCGGTTTTCAGACGCATGAGAAGGGGTTGGGTTTCCGGGTCTCCCAGGCGACAGTTATATTCCAGGACCTTGATCGTTCCCTGGGGAGAGATCATCAGGCCGGCATATAAAAATCCCGTGTAGGGGCGCCCTTCCTGAAGCATGCCCTGCAGTGTCGGTTGGATGATTTCGCGCATGATGCGTCCGTGCAGGGTGGGGGTGATGACGGGCGCCGGGGAATAGGCCCCCATGCCCCCGGTATTGGGGCCTTCATCATGGTCGCGCAGACGCTTGTGATCCTGGCTGGTGGCCAGAGGCAACACCTGTTCGCCCTCCGCCATGACGATGAAACTGGCTTCTTCCCCCGTCAGGAACTCTTCGATCACCACTCGCCGTCCTGCCTCCCCCAAACCCCCGCCCAGCATGGCATCGACCGCGTGATGGGCTTCTTCCAGGGTCTGGGCGACCACGACTCCCTTGCCAGCCGCCAGCCCATCGGCTTTGATGACGATGGGAGCCCCCACCTGTTCGAGGTGGGCATGGGCCAGTGCCGGGTCTTCGAAGGTGGAAAAATGCGCGGTGGGGATACCATGCCGGTGCATGAAGCGTTTGGCATAATCCTTGGAGATTTCCAGTTCGGCGGCTTCCAGGGTGGGGCCAAAAATGGCTTGCCCGGCATCCCGGAACCGGTTCACGATCCCTGCTGCCACAGGGGCTTCGGGGCCGACCACGGTAAACGCCACCTGCTCCCGGCGCGCCAGGTCCAACCAGGCGTCGATCCCTTGTACGGGGACGCAATGGACGCCTTCTTCCTGGGCCGCGCCGTCATTGCCCGGGGATAAAAATACGTGGGAAACCCGGGGGGACTGGGCCAGACGCCATGCCAGCGCATGTTCCCGTCCCCCGCTACCGATGACCAAAATCTTCATGATTCAGTTTGCTCAATGACGAAAATGACGAATGCCTGTCAGTACCATGGCGACCCCTTGCTCGTCCGCAGCGGCGATGACTTCGCTGTCGCGCAGGCTGCCGCCGGGCTGGATGACGGCACGAGCGCCTGCGCGTGCCAGGACATCGAGGCCATCCCGAAAGGGAAAGAAAGCATCGGAGGCCGCCACGCTGCCTTGCAGGGAGAGTCCCGCATCCTCGGCTTTCCGTTGGGCAATGCGGGTGCTGTCCACACGGCTCATTTGCCCGGCGCCAATCCCCAGAGTCCGACCCTGACCGCAGAACACCACGGCATTGGATTTGACGTAATGGGCGACATGAAAGGCCAGACGCAGATCAGTCCATTGTTCCCCGGTGGGGGCGGCTTGCGTGACCACCTTGAGGGCGTCTTCGTCCAATCCGCCGGAGTCGGGGGTTTGAACCAGCAGTCCGCCCCCGACGCGTTTCATGTCCCACCGGTTCAGCCCTTTGTCCTGGGGCAGTTGCAGGACGCGTACATTGGCTTTCTGGGCGAGGCGTTGCAGGGCGGCAGAGGTGAATTCGGGGGCGATCAGCACTTCCACGAACTGACGTTGCAGGGCTTCCACCGTGGTTTCGTCCACTGTTCGGTTGAAGGCGATGATGCCGCCATAGGCCGAGGTGGGGTCGGTGGCGTAGGCGCGCTGGTAGGCATCCAGTGCCTGGTCGCCCAGTGCCACCCCACAGGGGTTGGCATGTTTCACGATGACGCAGGCGGGCGCGTCGAGGAAACGAACGCAATCCCAGGCGGTGTCTGCATCCGCGATATTGTTGTAGGACAGGGGTTTGCCCTGCAGTTGACGGTAATGGGACAACACCCCGGAAGGAGCGTCGGGATCGCGGTAGAACGCGGCTCCCTGATGCGGGTTTTCGCCGTAGCGCAGCGATTGATGCTTGACGAAGGACAGGTGCAGTCGTTCCGGGTAACCATCGGCCTGGGACTCGGTGTTCAAGCCGGACAGGTAGGTGGCGATGGCGCCATCGTATTCTGCGGTGTGGGAGAAGGCCTTGACGGCCAGATCGAAGCGGGTGGCGGCACTGAGGGATCCCCGGTTCTTTTCCAGTTCGTCGAGCAGGCGCGGGTAATCGGCAGGGTCCGTGACGACGGCGACATGGGCATGGTTCTTGGCTGCGGAGCGGACCATGGCGGGACCGCCGATGTCGATGTTCTCGATGGCTTCTTCCAGCGTGACGCCGGGCTGGGCGATGGTCTCCCGAAAGGGGTATAAATTGACCACCACCAGGTCGATGGGGTCGATCCCGTGCCGGGCCATGGCTTCCTGATGGCTGGGAATATCCCGATTGCCCAGCAAACCGCCATGAATCTTGGGGTGCAGGGTTTTGACCCGCCCATCGAGCATTTCCGGAAAGCCGGTAAAGTTGGAAACGTCCCGCACGGGGATTTTGGCCTCGCGCAGAACCTGCGCCGTTCCGCCCGTGGACAGCAATTCGATGTCGAGGCGATGCAAGGCCTGGGCCAATTCGATCAGGCCGGTTTTGTCAGAAACACTGAGGAGGGCGCGTTGAAGAGTCATAGGAGTTGATATCGTTGCATTTTTTTTCGGAGGGTCGTTCGGTTGAGGCCGAGCAATTCGGCGGCGCGGGTCTGGTTCTGGGCGCAATGCGCCAGAACGACTTCGAGCAGGGGCTTTTCGACGCTGTGAATGACCAGGTCATGGAGCGCGGAGCACCGCTCCCCCTCCAGGTGCTGGAAGTACATTTCGACCATGCGCCGGATGCAGGCAGACAATTCGGTTTCCACGGGCTTCATGCCGCGAGATCCTTGAGCGCCGTATTTTCTTCATAGCACAGGGTGGGGTTATGGATGGCTTGCCCTTCAAAGAACGCGGTGACGGCCTGACGCTGCGCTTCGACGCTCTGGAGACGGTTCATGGTGTGCCGGAAATGGGCGGAGTTCGCCAGTCCCCGGGTATACCAACTGATATGCTTGCGTGCGACGCGCATGCCCAGTTCAGTTCCATAAAAATGATAGAGATCTTCCAGGTGCATCAGCAGAACCTGATGGATTTCGAGGACGCCCGGAGGCGGCAGCAGGGTTCCGGTGTCGAGGTAATGCTGGATTTCCCGGAAGATCCAGGGCCGCCCCTGGGCTGCCCGCCCGATCATGACGCCATCGGCGCCGGTCTGACGGAGCACGGCCTGGGCTTTTTGGGGGCTGGTGATGTCGCCATTGGCGAGGACGGGAATCGTCACGGCGGACTTTACGGCGCGAATGGTGTCGTATTCGGCATCCCCGGAGTAACCGCAGGCCCGCGTCCGGCCATGAATGGCCAGCGACTGGATTCCGGCATTTTGAGCCAGTCGTGCCACACTCAGGGCGTTGCGGTGTTCACGGTCCCAACCCGTACGGATCTTGAGGGTGACCGGTACCGACACGGCGGCGACCACGGCTTCGAGGATGCGCGACACCAGAGGTTCGTCCTGCAGCAGCGCCGAACCCGCCATGACGTTGCACACCTTTTTGGCGGGGCACCCCATGTTGATGTCGATGATCTGAGCGCCCTGATCGACGTTGTAGCGCGCCGCCTCCGCCATCATGCGCGGGTCGGCTCCGGCGATCTGTACGGTGCGCGGTTCCACTTCTCCTTCGTGATTGGCGCGGCGGCGGGTTTTTTCAGAACCCCAGAGCAGGGAGTTGGAAGAAACCATTTCCGATACGGCCAGACCGGCGCCCATTCGCTTGCACAACTGGCGGAATGGACGGTCGGTCACGCCTGCCATAGGGGCGACCACGAGGGCATTTTTGAGCCGGTAAGGTCCGATCTGCATCACACGGGTTCGATGGGGATGGGAAAGCCGCCATTATACCCCCGCCATGGTTTTAGTGGGCTTCGTCCCAGTTCTTTCCTGTCCCCACTTCCACGCTCAAGGGTACCCGCAGGGAGGCGACCCCTTCCATGAGGCGGGCGAGTTGGGGGCGCAACCGGGAAACTTCCTCTTCGGGGACTTCCAGAATCAGTTCGTCGTGGACTTGCAGGATCAGGTGGCTCTGACTCCGGGTTTCATCCAGCCAGTCCTGTACCGCCAGCATGGCGCGCTTGATCAGGTCGGCGGCTGTCCCCTGAAGGGGGGCATTGATGGCTGCGCGTTCTGCGGCCTGGCGCCGTCCGGTTCCTGAGTTCCTGAGTTCGGGCAGGAACAGGCGCCGTCCGAAAAGGGTTTCCACATACCCTTTTTCCCGTGCCTGCTGGCGCGTTTCTTCCATGTAGCGGGCCACCCCGGGGTAGCGTTGAAAATAGCGTTCCATGTAGTGCTGGGCAGCGGAACGGGTAAGATTGAGTTGCCGGGCCAGGCCAAAGGCCGACATCCCGTAGATCAGTCCGAAGTTGATCGCCTTGGCCGCGCGACGCTGGTCCGTGCTGACCTGATCCACGGCCACGGCAAAGAGTTCGGCGGCCGTCGAGCGATGCACGTCCTGACCCAGGGCAAAGGCGTTCAGCAGTCCGGGGTCCCCGGACAGGTGAGCCATGAGACGCAATTCGATCTGGGAATAGTCGGCCGCCATGAGCACATGCCCGGGCGGGGCGATGAAAGCGGCACGGATGCGTCGCCCGGCGGCCGTGCGAATGGGGATGTTTTGCAGATTGGGGTCGCTGCTGGAGAGGCGTCCGGTGACAGCCACTGCCTGGGCGAAATGGGTATGTACCCGCCCCGTTCGGGGGTTGATCCGTTTGGGCAGGGCATCGGTGTAGGTGGATTTGAGTTTGGCCAGGGTTCGGTAGTCCAGAAGCAACTTGGGGAGAGGGAAATCGAGCGCCAGTTGTTCCAGCACGCTTTCGTCGGTGGAGGGCTGCCCGCCGGGGGTTTTCTTGAGAACAGGCAGACCGAGAGTCTCGAACAACAGGGTTTGAACCTGTTTGGGTGAGTTGAGATTGAAGGGTTGTCCTGCCAGGAGATGAGCCTGGCTTTCGAGTGCGATGAGTTGTCCGGAGAGTTCGGCACTCTGCTGGGTCAAAACGGCCGCGTCCAGCAGCACCCCGTACCGCTCCATGCGCCACAGGACTTGCTGGATCGGCAGCTCCAGGGTTTCATACAACTCGAGGAGACGGGGTTCGGCACAGAGTTGGGGATACAGGACTCCGTGTACCGCCAGCGTGACTTCCGCATCTTCGGCGGCATAGATCGTGGCCTGATCCAGCGCGACCTGTTCGAAGCCGATGGCGTTGGCTCCTTTGCCGGTCACCGTTTCGTAAGACAGGGTTTCCCGTCCCAGGTGGCGACGTGCCAAACTTTCCAGGCCATGGGGTTGGTGCGCCTCGAGTACATAGGACTGAAGCAGGGTATCGTGGCGGATCCCGCGCAGGGTGATGCCGTGATTGGCCAGAATGTGGGTGTCGTACTTGAGGTGTTGCCCTACCTTGGCCGCGGCCGGGTTTTCAAGCCAGGGACGCAGACGCTGGAGGGTTTCTTCGAAAGGAAGCTGTGGAGAGGTGCCCAATGTCCGGTGGGCCAGAGGCAGGTAGGCGGCATGAAGGCCATCGCAGCAGAAGGAGAGCCCCACCAGAGTGTCCTGGAGCGGGTCGAGTCCCGTGGTTTCCGTATCGAAGGCGGTCAGTTCGGCCTGTTCCAGTTGAGCCAGCCAATGCGTCAGTTGCGCGGGAGTCAGCAGGGTTTCGTAATGCACGTCCGGGCGCGCTTCCGGGGCTGGCGCAGGCGGGGGGAGCGGAGCAGGGGAGGCGGAACTGGTCTGGGGCGGGTTTTTCCAGCGCCTGAGGTCATAGCGCTCTGCCAGGGCCGCCAGCGCGGCGTCATCGGGCGTTTGCCAGACCAGGGTTTTCGGGGATTCGGACAGTTGGACGGCGGTGTCGAGGGTGATCAGGAAGCGGGCCTGGGGTAACCAGTCGAGGCTTTGGCGCAGGTGATTGCCGACAACCCCGCCGATTTCGTCGGCGTGGGCCATCAGGTCGTCCAGTGTGCCGAACTGCTGGATCCATTTGACTGCGGTTTTGGGGCCGACTTTGGGAACGCCGGGGACATTGTCTGCCGTGTCGCCCACCAGGGTCAGGTAATCCACGAACTGGGTGGGCGTCACGCCATACTTCTCTGTGGCTCGGGCCACATCCAGGCGCTCGTTGGAGAGGGTATTGACCAGGGTGACCCCTTCCGCCAGTAACTGGATCAAATCCTTGTCGCCGCTGGAGATGGTGACCTTCCAGCCCAGTGCCCGGGCCTGGTGGGTGAGGGTTGCAATGACATCGTCCGCCTCTACGCCGGATTCCTGGAGGAGGGGCCAGCCCAGGGCACGGATGGCCTGATGCAGGGGATCGATCTGGGCGACCAGATCGGCCGGCATGGCGGGGCGCTGTGCCTTGTAGTCCGGAAAGGCCTGATGGCGGAAGGTGGGGCCGGGGGCATCGAACACGCAGGCCACATGATCCGGCTTATAATCCTCTCTCAGCCGGGCCAGCATGTTCAGTACGCCGTACAATGCGCCGGTGGGTTCTCCATGGCGGTTGCGCAGGTCGGGCAGGGCATGAAAGGCGCGGTAAAGGTACGATGACCCGTCCACCAGCACCAGATGGGGGCGTTTTTCTTCACTCATGGATGACATTATGGCAGAACAGACCCTCTCCCACCCTTCTTTCGATCCCGTACGTTTGAAAGCCTATCTGATGGACCTGCAGGAGCGCATTGTCACGGCTCTGGAAAAAGCCGATGGTCATTCCTTTCGACGCGATGCCTGGACCCGTCCGGAAGGCGGTGGCGGAGTCAGCGCGCTCGTGGAAGAAGGGGCCCTCTTCGAACGGGGAGGGGTGAACTTCTCCCATGTCATGGGCCCCGGTTTGCCGCCTTCGGCCAGCGCCCATCGTCCCGAGTTGGCCGGACGACGCTTCGAGGCCATGGGGGTCTCTCTGGTACTGCACCCCCGCAATCCCCATGTTCCCACCGTTCATATGAACATCCGGTTTTTTGCGGCCTTTGCCGAGGATGCCGCGCCGGTCTGGTGGTTCGGGGGAGGCATGGACCTCACGCCTTATTATGGTTTCGAGGAAGATGCCCGCCATTTCCATCAAACCTGTCATGCTGCCCTGGCTCCCTTCGGGGCCGATTACTATCCCCGCTTCAAACGTTGGTGTGACGAGTATTTCTTTCTCAAGCACCGGCAGGAACCGCGTGGGGTGGGGGGGATTTTCTTTGATGACTTCAACGAGTTGCCCCTGCCCCAGGCCGAGGCCCTCTGGCGCAGTGTGGGCGATCACTTTCTGGCGGCTTACCTGCCGATCGTCGAACGCCGTCGTTCCCTGCCCTACGGTGAACGGGAAAGGGATTTTCAGGCCTATCGGCGGGGACGTTATGTGGAATTCAATCTGGTCTATGATCGGGGCACGTTGTTCGGCCTCCAGTCCGGGGGGCGGACCGAATCGATCCTGATGTCCCTGCCGCCGATCGTGCGCTGGCGTTACGACTGGCATCCCGAAGCAGGATCGCCGGAAGCCGCGCTCCTGGAAGAATTCATCAACGGTCGGGACTGGTTGTGAGGTCAGGACGTTTTTGCCTCACATGGTGACGTTCCTGCAGCAAGTGCTCAACGGTCTGACCCTGGGGTGCATCTATGCCCTGGTTGCCCTGGGGTACACCCTGGTGTACGGGATTCTGGAACTGATCAACTTTGCCCATGGGGATCTGGTCATGATCGGTGCACTGGTTTCCCTTTCTCTGGTGCGTGCCCTGCTGGGTTGGGGGGCGCCTCTTTCCGTGGCCCTGGCGGGGGGCCTGGCCGGGGCCATCGGGGTCTGTGTCCTGGTGGGGGTGGCTCTGGAACGGTTGGCTTATCGCCCCCTGCGCCACGCCCCCAAACTGGCTCCCCTGATCACGGCCATCGGGATGTCGATGGTGCTGGAGCAGGGGTCGGCCCTGCTCTGGGGGCGTGGCTATCACTCCTTCCCGGATTTGGGGTTGACCCATGCCCTGAGTTGGGGGGGGGTGGTCATCAGTCCCCTCCAGGGGGTGATCGTGCTGGGGAGCCTCTGTCTGTTGGGCGGTCTGCTTTGGCTCGTGCAGCGTTCGGCGCTCGGGCGAGCCATGCGGGCAACGGCGCAAAACCCCGTGGCCGCCCAGTTGCTGGGGGTGGATACGGAACGGGTGATTACCCTGGCTTTTGTGGTTGGGGCCGCACTGGCAGCCGTTGCCGGATTGATGGTGGGCGCTTACTATCAGGTGGCCCACTACACCATGGGGTTCATGCTGGGGCTCAAGGCCTTTACGGCTGCCGTGCTGGGTGGGATCGGCAACCTGTCCGGCGCGGTGCTGGGCGGGATCCTGCTGGGTTTGCTGGAAGCCCTGGGGGCCGGATATCTGGGGGACTGGACGGGGAACCTGTTTGGCAGCAATTATAAGGATGTCTTTTCCTTTGCCACCCTGATCCTGGTTCTGGTGTTCCACCCCTCCGGTCTGTTGGGGCGCCATGCGCCGGAAAAGGTATGATCGCCGGTCTTGCCCGTTTCAAACGTTTGTGGATGCTTCTGGGCATCCTGATCCTGCCCTGGGCGGTCGAAGGACTGCTGGGACGGGGTTGGGTACGTATCCTGGACTTTGCCTTGCTGTCCGTTTTGCTGGCCATTGGCCTGAACATCGTGGTGGGCTATGCCGGGCTTCTGGACCTGGGGTTCATCGCTTTCTTCGGGGTGGGGGCGTATGCCTATGCCCTGCTGGCCTCGCCCCAATTCGGGGTGCACTGGCCTCTCTGGGCCATTCTGCCCACCGGCGTCCTGGTGGCGGCCAGTTTCGGGGTGGCGCTGGGTTGGCCGACCCTGGGGCTGCGGGGGGATTATCTGGCCATCGTGACCATGGGGTTCGGCGAGATCATTCGGGTCTTTCTCAATAACCTGACCGCGCCGATCAACATCACCAACGGCCCTCAGGGGATTACGATGATCGACGCACTTCATCTGGGAGGCTGGTCCTTTGCCCGCCCTCATCGGGTGTGGGGCATCCCGTTGCCCGCCCTGGTGGGGACCTTCTATCTGTTTCTCCTGTTCGTCCTGCTGGCGCTTTTTCTGTCCAGACGGTTGGAATATTCCCGGATCGGCCGGGCCTGGATGGCCATTCGCGAAGATGAGATTGCGGCGGCCAGCATGGGGCTGGACACGCGTCGCCTCAAACTGCTGGCCTATGCCCTGGGCGCCGCTTTTGGCGGTGTGTCGGGTGGCCTGTTCGCGGGGTTTCAGGGGTTTGTCAGCCCGGAGAGTTTTACCTTGCAGGAATCGGTCATGATCCTGTGCATGGTGGTGCTGGGCGGAATGGGTAACCTGCGCGGGGTCGTGGTGGGCGCCCTCCTGCTCGCTTTCCTGCCCGAGGTGCTGCGCCCCCTGGGGGATTGGCAGCAGCACTGGTTTCATCACGTCCTGATCGATCCGTCCACCTTGCGCCTGCTCCTCTTCGGGATCGCTCTGGTCATTCTGATGCGCTGGCGCCCTGAAGGGTTGTTGCCGTCCCGGGCACGGGCACGGGAATGGCATACGTCATGAACACGTTGCTGGAAGCAAAGGGGATCAGCAAACGCTTTGGAGGGGTTCAGGCCTTGCACGACGTTTCCCTGACGGTCGAGCCAGCCAGCATCGTGGGCCTGATCGGCCCGAATGGCGCCGGAAAGACCACCTTTTTTAACGTGTTGACCGGGGTTTATGTGCCTGATGCGGGGACGCTGACCTTTGCCGGGCTGCCCCTGCCCGCAGGTCAGCCCCACCGGGTTGCCCGGGCGGGCCTGGTGCGTACTTTCCAGAATATTCGGGTATTCCCTCAGATGAGCGTCCTGGAAAACGTCATGGTGGGATTCCATGGGCGGACGCACTGCGGACTGCTGGGGGCCTGGTTCAAGGGCCCGGCCGTGCGGCGCGAAGAGCGGGAGATTCTGGAGGGGGCACAGGAACTGTTGGAATGGGTGGGGTTGCAGTCAATGGCGCAACGGGTGGCCAGTACCTTGTCCTATGGGGCGCAACGCCGCCTGGAAATTGCCCGTGCCCTGGCTACGGGACCCCGCCTGCTGGCGCTGGATGAACCGGTGGCCGGGATGAATGGAACGGAACGGGGGCACATGACCGAGTTGATCCTGCGCATTCGTGCCGCGGGGATTGCCTTGCTGGTCATCGAGCATGATGTGCGCTGGATCGCGCAATTGTGCGAACGCATCACCGTCCTGGACTATGGGCAACGCCTGGCCGAGGGAACGCCCGCCGAAATTCAGGCCAACCCGCGCGTCATCGAAGCCTATCTGGGGCACTCGTCCCATGGCTGAACCGCTTCTGGAGGTACGTCATTTGGCGGTGCACTATGGGGGAATCGAGGCCGTCTGCGATTTGTCCCTGCGCCTCGAAGAGGGAGAAAAGGTGGCTTTGATCGGCGCCAATGGCGCGGGCAAGAGCAGTACCCTGAAGGCTTTGGCCGGGGTGGTACCTTTTGCACAGGGTAGCCTGAGTTTTGACGGCGAGGATTGGACCCGCCGACCGGCCTGGCAACGGGCGCGTGCCGGCTTGATTCTGGTGCCCGAAGGGCGGGGGGTTTTTCCTCGTTTGTCCATTGCAGAAAACCTGCAGATGGGACAGATGGGGCGCCCCGATCCGGCGGCAATGGAGAAGGTTTACGCCCGTTTTCCTCGTCTCTACGAGCGACGGGCCCAAGCCGCGGGCACGCTCTCCGGGGGGGAGCAGCAGTTGCTGGCTCTGGGGCGTGCCCTGCTGACCCGGCCCCGTCTCCTGATGCTGGATGAACCCAGTATGGGGTTGGCCCCCCAACGGGTGGATGAGGTTTTCGAGGTCATCTCGGAAATGGTGCAGACCGGGGTAACCTTGCTGCTGGTAGAACAGAATGCCCGACGGGCCCTGGAACTGTGCGACCGCGCTCTGATCCTGGAGTCGGGGCGCGTGGTGTTTTCCGACCATGCAGCGGTCTGTCTGGCCAGTCCCGCGTTGCGCGCGGCCTATCTGGGAGAATGAATGTCGTTTCTGCGCCGATATTACTGGGGAATTCTGGGGGGGGTCCTGGCGATCTACGTGTTTTCCCTGTTTCATGCCTATGTGGGCGAGGAGGCCAACTACACCATCATGTCCATGGAAATGTGGCAGCGCCAGATTTTCCGCAGTGTGGTGGCGCTCGGGGGGGTGGGCGGGCGACCCCCGCTGTACAACTGGTTGATGATTCCCGTGGCGCGTCTGGTGGGTTGGGCCCAGGTGTTGCTGGCAGCCCGCCTGGTGACCCTGGGGGCAACCTTGGGCACTGCTCTGACCCTGGGCTGGTGGGCACGCAGCCTTTGGCCGGGCGTGGGGGCAGGAAAGTTGGCTGGGCTGCTCTATCTGGTGACGGCTGATGTCCTGTTTTATCGAGGCTGGCTGGCCTATGCGGACCCACTTTTCGCCTTTTTCATGGTGCTGTCGGCTTATTTGCTATGGAGCGCGGTTCAACGGCGCAACCTGTTCTGGCTTGTTCTGTCGTTATGGGTGATCTTTGCGTCCTATCTGACCAAGGTGATGACGGCCTATGCCTATTATGGCGGCGTCTGGCTGGTCCTGTCGAGCCAGCGCTCCGGCCGGGAGTTTCTGTGGTCCCGTCGGGCTCTGGGCATCTATGTTCTGGGCCTGATGCCCATGGGGCTCTGGCTCGGAGTCGTGGGACATCAGGATACCTTGCAGGTGACCGGACAACTGGACGATGTGAGCAACAAGTTGCTGTCCTTCGATGATTTGGGTGCCTGGTTCCTGAAATTGGGCGAATTTCCCCTTTCCATCCTGGCGGGGCTTCTGCCTTCTTCCCTGTGGGCGCTTTGGGGGATGGCCGCCCAGCATCGTCAGGGCATCCCCTGGCCCATGCCGGTCAAGTTGCTGTCCGGCATGGCGCTGCTCAATTTTCTCCCCTACTGGGTTGCGCCGCACAGTGCTCTCCGCTACGTTTTGCCCGAATATGGCCTGGTGGTGCTGGTGGCAACCTATTACCTGATCCACGAGCCGGTTCTGTTCCGGAGCGGAATCCTGAGCCCGGAACGCTGGGTGGTGGGGCTGGCCCTGCTCGGACTCGGTGTTTCGGCGGTGGGGTACCCCCTCTATCAACAGCGGGTGCGCGGGGACAATTACGCGCGCATGGCGACTCAGATCGAAGTGCTGGCGGGTCCCCATCCCGTTTATACTCTGAACTGGACCTCGGCAGGCCTGTCCGTGGTGGCACTCATCGACAGTGAGCATTTCGACCGACCAGCCATTGTCACGCCCCCACCTTGCTTTGCGGACGGGTTGGTCATTGCTTCTGCCCCTAGAGATCTGCCGGGTGAGGCATGGGCAAAACTCGAGGGGCAAGCCGAACAACTGGTTCTGATCTGTCGGGGAAAGGTTTGTGCAGCCCCGTTCTTTCATTCAGGGAGACCATGATGGCAGTGGATCTGGCGGGAAAATTGAGGGTGGGAATTTCATCGCGGGCATTGTTTGAACTGGGCGAAAGCCATTCCTTGTTTGAAAAGCGAGGGGTAGAGGAATACAGCAATTACCAGATTGCCCATGAAAACGAACCCCTGGGCGAAGGGGTGGCGTTTGGACTGGTGAAGAAATTGCTGGCCCTCAGGAATCAGCACGAGGAAGCCAGCGTGGAGGTCATTTTATTGTCCCGGAACAGTGCCGATACGGGGTTGCGCATTTTCAATGCCATCGAGCAACATGGGTTGAACATCACGCGGGCCGTTTTTTCGCGAGGGGAAACGCCCTGGAAGTATGCCGAAGCGCTGGGTGTCCATCTGTTTTTGTCGGCAGATGCGGGCGATGTGCGACTTGCCCTGCAGGCGGGGATTGCTGCCGCGACCATTTTGCCCTCCACGGTGGGAGATAACCCATCTTCCCAGTTACGAATTGCTTTTGACGGGGACGCTGTGGTGTTTTCTGATGAAGCGGAATTGATCTACAAGACGCGCGGTCTGGAAGCGTTCATCGAGCATGAGCGATCAAAGGCCAATACCCCTTTGGCCAGCGGCCCTTTTCGCCCCTTCCTGGAGGCGTTGCATCGCATTCAACGGGACAGCAACCCGCAGGACAGCCCCATTCGTACTGCTCTGGTGACGGCACGCAATGCGCCGACCCACAAGCGCGTGATCCATACCCTGCGCGCCTGGGGCGTGCGGATCGACGAGGCCGTGTTTCTGGGGGGGGTGGAAAAAGGCCCGGTACTCAAGGCCTTCGGCGCGGACATCTTCTTTGACGACCAGACGACCCATTGCGACTCGGCGCGTCAACACGTGGCCACAGGGCATGTCCCCATTACTTCGGTTCAGCGCGCCTGAGCCGTGTTCACTCAAAGTCGCTGCTGCAAGGCTCGGGCATTGTCCAACAGGCCCTGATAACCATCACGCAGTTGATCGGGCAAGGCGGGGTCGCCGAGCAGAACCCCCAGGGTTTCCGTCAGACCATACAATAATCCCTTGGCCGCTCCACTGGCCAGGTGCCCCTGATCGAGGGCCTGCTGAATGTGGGTCAGGCCCGCATCGAGGTGTTCGTGTTCCGGATAGTGACGTGGTGAATTCATGGAAGATCTCTCAGTGGCGCGGGTGCCGGAAACGCCAGGCCATATGCCACATGCCAGCGGCACAAGCCCAGGAGATGACTTTGGCGGTATCGGAATCGATGGTCAACAGGTCCATCTGAACGGCAAGGGCAAAAACCGTCAGGTTCAGTGCCAGGATGGCGAAGACCGCAAAGAGAACGTTGAAGGAACTGAACATGAGGGCTCCGTGTCTAGTCGCCATGATACTATAGAATGACTGAACCTTGGGTGTAATGCAAGCGTCATGAAGGGGATGGGGAGAAGAATGTCGGAGGGGGGTAAAGTTCGGAGGACTCGGCGGTGAAGCCCTACCATGCCAAGCGTCGGGTCGTCCAGGTGGCGGTTCTGATCCTGTTGTGTGCGATCCCCATCCTGGGCGTATTCAGAATCGATCTGGCTTCGGCCAGTTTCGTGTTTTTTGGGCGTCCGGTCTGGTGGGACAATTACCGGTTTCTGAGCGGAATGGTGTTGGCGATCCTCAGTGCGCCCCTGCTGACCTATGTCACCATCGGTTCCCTGTGGTGCGGCTGGGCCTGTCCGCAGAACCTTCTGACCGAATGGGCCGATGCCCTGACCTTCAAATGGTTGGGGAAACGTGCCGACGTGCGGGTGGACGGCCAGGGTCTGGTGGTGGCGCCAGCCAAGAATCGCTGGTTGAACTGGTTCAAACTGGGTGCCACCTTGCTGGTTGCCTCCTTCTTTCTCGGTTTGGTCGTGCTCAAGTTGTATTACCCGGCGCAGGACGTCTGGGGGTTTCTGTGGGGGACCACGCCCCGTCAGGCCAATTTTGCCATCATGCTGGCATTCGTCGTTTTTTTTGTGTTCATCGATCTCGCGGTGGTCCGTTATTTTCTCTGCGACTATGCGTGTTTCTACCGCATGGGGCAGCGTCTGTTCCAGACCCGGGCGGCCCTTCATATCGAGTATGACGGGGCCAGGGAGGCGGACTGCGAGAAATGCCATTATTGCGCAACCGTCTGCCCGACCCGGATCGAACCCAACCGTATTCAACAACATGACATCTGCATCGATTGCGGAGAATGTATCGATGCCTGTGACCGCTTGCATCTCAAGGAGGGGACAGTGGGTCTGCTGGATTTCTCCACCCGTTCCTCCGCGCCCGAAGTGGCACGGCGACGTTCCGGGTTGCGTCTGACATTGCTGCGCAGTGGCGCGGGTTTTCTGTTTCTGGGGGGCTGCGCGCTCATGGGTTGGGGAGCCTGGACCCAGAAGACGGTGGACTTCCGGAAGATAGAGGCGGATCAGGTGCGGCTGCAGGCGATTTCCCGCCACTGTCAGCCCCGTTGCGCGCCCCTGCAGGCCCAATGCCGAGGCGATCATCTGGCGGCCTGTTATCAGGCAGCCGCGTGTACCTGTGCCTGTTCTCTGGAGCAGGACCCCACCAACCCCCAGCGGGATACCTGGCAGCAATGCGTGCGTCTGAACCAGAAACACTTGCAGATGCTGGAAACCGCGTCTTTTCCTCAAGTCAGACCATGAGCGATTTTTCCGGACCTGAAAAGTCCACCTGGGCCGATTTTTTTATTCGCTATCTGGGCTCGGGTCGTCTCGACCAGGATCATTTGCGCCCGCTCAAGGGGGTTCCCTTCGGGTCGGTGCGCCGTCGCCTTTACTTTTACGGGCGATCCTTCTGGGATGTCGAGGTGCGCCTGGCATCTACGGGTCATGCCTGGAGTGAACGGGAGGGACGACGTCCTCATTGGCAAGAGGGGGTTCTTTACCTGCCGGAAACCTTCGAGTCGCAGGGGGCGGTGCCCGGCGCCGAAGTCTATCGTGCTGCCCTGGCTCATGCCCTCTGTCATCTGAAATATGGCATTCCTCTGGTGCAGGGTGGCCTGGATGCCTGGACCCGACGCGTGGTGGAAACGGTGGAAGATGCCCGCGTCGAAGCGCTGGCCCTGCACACCTGGCCCGGGTTGTTGCGGCTGTGGCAGGGGTTGCACACCATTACCCCGGCCGCACGGAATTCGGCGGGCCACTATCTGGAACGTCTGGCGCGCGCCCTGCTGGATCCGACCTATGCAGACGAGGATGAGTGGATTCGACAAGGAAGGGCTCTGTTCGGTTCGATGCCCCTCGATCAGGAAGATTTTTCTGTACGGGTGGGTCGTGCGCTGGCGCAGTCCTTCCGGACCAAAAAAATTCCCGTCAAGGTCCAGAGCGGCCAGATTTTTCTGACGTATCGGGACGATAACCGCCAATGTTGGATCGCCCCTCTCAAGGGAGGAAAGGCCTCGGAATTCGCGCCAAAAAAAGTGGTCAGGAATCGCCGATTCAAACTTTTTGGGCTCAATTTCAGGGTGGTGGACGAGTCCGATAATCCATCGGCCAAACAGTTTTCCCTGCTCGCGGCACTTTTCAATTTCAAACTGGATATCGGTGTTTCCGTCGAGGACAAGGATACCGATGCCCTGGGCGTGTATCGTTACCCGGAATGGGACTATAAGGGGCAAATCGAACGCCCTTCCTGGGTTCGCATCCTGGAGAAGTTGCCCAAAAGCGGGGATGCCCAATGGGTGGATGAGATCATTGCCGAGCACAAGCCCCTGATCTCGCGCATGCGCTTCGTGCTGGACGCCCTCCAGCCCGCCGAAAACCAGCGTTTGCGCAAGTTGGAGGAAGGGGATGAGATGGACCTCAATGCAGCCATTCGGGCTTACTGTGACATACGAATGGGCATTCCTCCCGATACCCGCATCATGATGCGCACTCTTCGTCAGGAACGGGATATCGCCGTGCTGGTATTGCTCGACCTGTCCCGTTCCACCAATGAAAAGGTTCCTGGCCAGAGCCACAGCGTGCTGCACCTGACCCAACAGGCATGCGTGCTGCTGGCCGATGCCATCGGCAAGGTGGGCGATCCCTTTGCCATCCATGGATTCTGTTCGGACAGTCGGCACAATGTCAGTTATTACTGTTTCAAGAACTTCGACCAGCCCTACGACCAGTTGGCCAAAGCCCGCCTGGCAGGGATGCAGGGGCAATTATCGACGCGTATGGGGGCCGCCATCCGGCATGCCACGACTCACCTGGAATGGCAGAAGAAGGGGCGCAAGTTGCTGATGCTGCTGACCGATGGGGAGCCCGCCGACGTGGATGTGCGAGATCGTAAATATTTGCGTTACGATACCCGCAAGGCAGTGGAAGATGCCGTTCGGGAAGGCGTGCAGGTTTATTGCCTGACTCTGGACCCCCGTGCAGACCAGTATGTCTCAACGATTTTCGGGGCGCGCAACTATCTGGTGGTGGACCATGTGGCCCGCCTTCCGGAGAAACTGCCGCTGCTCTATGCCGGGTTGACCCGATCTTAGCAACTTGTCGGGTATGACCGTATACATTGGAAGATCGTACCTGGGACGCATATAACGCCAATCAGGTTTCATTTTTCCTTTGCGTTTTACGGAGATTGAGGATGAGAACGTACATTTCCGCCAAAGATTACCGGTCTCTCCTGACCCTAATTGGTCAACTTTATACCCTTCCAGACCAGGAGACGATCATCCGTGCCGTGATCGAAGAACTCGGGAAACTGGTGCCCTTCTCAAGTGCAATCTTTATTGCGATGGAGGCGTCCGGTCTGTTCAGTCCAGATGGTCATTTCTCTGTGGCCATCCCCCCGAAAGCATTGTCGGCATTCACAAACTACTATGCGACCGTTCATCCTTTCACTCTGACCGGATGGATCCGGCACACAAACGAGACGGCCCGGATTACCGATTTTGTTCCCGCATACCGCCTACAGGATACTGAATATGGGGGAGATTTTCTCCCGTTGACCCCCTGTTTTTACGAACTCGGCGTGATCATGGGAGCCCAGGGCGATCGCGTGGGGGCCCTCTGTCTTCACCGCCAGAAAATAGATAGGGATTTTTCCGACCGGGAAGTTCAGATCATCAACTACCTGGCACCGCACATGGCACGCGCGATCAATTGTCTCCAACTGCTTGAGCGACTCAATGCCGGAGGATTTTCTTCCGAAACCGGAATTGTGAGAATGCAGGCGGACGGAGAGGTCACGATGAACGAGGCCGCTCGAAAAATTTCTCTCGAGAACCCCGGACCGTTTTACCCCAATCTTTTTAAAAAGTCGGATGCCTTGATTTCAGAACCATCCAAAAGCCGTTACCGGATCCGGACGACAAGCAGCAATCAGGGATCGGAGCATATCCTTCTTTTTGAGCCTCTGCCCTATACGGAAACATTGTTCCAGCGACTGTGCCGGTGGGATTTTACTGATCGTCAGGCAGAAATCGTTCTGAAAGTCATCAGGGGCGCATCAAATCGGGAAATTGCCATGGCCTTGTCGGTGTCGGAACAAACTATCAAGGAGCACCTGCGGAATATTTTCGAGAAAGTGAAGGTCCGCCGCCGAAGCGAACTGATCTCAATAATCCTTTCCGATTCATAACTTGAAACGCTTTCTTTGCCCACGGATATCCCGGATGCTTTCTTGCTGTCCGGAAAAATGATCTCATTCTAATAAAACTTCCCCCCAAGACCCACCTTTCGTCTAATTGTTATCTATCATGTCAAAGACATAGAATTCCTGACATGCGAAAGAAAAACCCGGCGAACTCATACCTTGAGAAGTTGCACCAGGATTTTGAAATTACTTGGTTTTTTGAACCCGGCTTAGTTGAAAAGGAGAATTGCCATGACCAGTTATTTCTTTCTCATGAATAAGCTCAGCGGGGACACAATCAGCATTGCGGGTATGTCCTCGGCAGCCGGCGCGACTTTGCTTTCCTGGCCACAAAAGCAGACCGGGAACAATGACCAACTCTGGGGGTATGTCCCGGATCCTGCAGGTTCTGGATACTTCTTCATCGAAACTTTGCTTGATGGGAACGCGATCAGCATTGCTGGAATGTCTACAGCGCCTGGGGCAGATCTGGTTTCCTGGCCACAGAAGCAGAGCGGGTATGACGATCAACTCTGGCAATTTGTTCCAGATCCCTTGGGTTCGGGGTACTTTTTCATTAAGACCAAACTGAACGGAAATGTTATCAGCATTGCGGGGATGTCCACAGCACCTGGGGCAGATCTGGTTTCCTGGCCACAGAAGCAGAGCGGGTATGACGACCAACTCTGGAAAATAGTTTCGGGTGCCCCCGTCTCCGTGGCTCCGCAGGCCCCAGTCATTGACTCCATAAATCCCTCGGAGGCAAGTCCGGGAAATCTCATTGTTCTTAACGGGAAAAATTTCGGTGCCCAACAGGGGACCGGTTATGTGCTTTTTGCCGACAACGGAGTGAACTGGGGACAACCAGGGGATGTGGCCCCGTTTAGTATCCAAAATTGGAGCGACATGCAGATCGGTTTCCTCGTTCCGGTTAAAGGACAATCGAGTTATCAGGTAACACCCGGTACAACCGCTTCCGTGAGCGTAACAAATAGCAATGGCCTTACATCCAACACAGTAGAGTTGGCGCTCTGCTCTGCAGTCAGATGGCCTTTGAACATAGATAGCGGTCAAACCCAGATAGGAAAAACCGGCAATGGTTTTATGGACACTACGGTCACAATCGACCAAGCCGGAAACTTGACCGCGAACACAAAAGTTTGGGATACGAGTGGTTGGGGGCCGTTTACAGGCTTCCACGGGGCTACGGTGGTCTGTCTGTACGACACTTTCGGCAATTTGCTCGACACATTTCCGGCCGGGCCCTTCGGTGTCGAGGGGGGGCAGACCAACGAGAACCCTTGGTCTGCCACCGTTCCTGCCGAGAAGTTGTGTGAACTTTATTCTGTGGCTGTTGTAAATTTCTACGATCCACAATATACCGTCCCGGGTGAAATCTTGAATTGGGCTATAGCGAACGCGCCGGCAATCGCTGCGGCTGCAAAGGCAGTCGCCGCCGCTCTCTGAGTTGTGGGATAGCCGGGAACCAAGTCCGACCCCCGGCACATGGGTGGAAAGGAGACGAAATGAAGTACATCAGATATTCCTTCGTTGCTCCGTGGCGCAACACGCAACCACTGACCGCCGGATTGATAGCGCAATGGCTGCGCATGGAATTTACCGGACTTGCGTTTCGGGACGGTTTCAACCGGAAGTCATCGATATTCACCTTCCCAGAACAGCGCGGCGACCCCAGATTACGGGTGTAGCACCGCTACCAGCATCAACAGCATGGGTTTGTATCGTTTCAGTCTCGATTGTGCCACTGCTCCGGTGACGCAAGGATGAGGGCCGAATCTCTAAAGTTGAGTCAAGGTCATTACGAAAGGAAAAATCATGAGTAAGAAAAAACAATGGGATGAAATATGGGCCAACGGTCGTCGCTTTTTATGCCTGGCTCTTGTTTATGCGAATCCTCTTTATGCCAATCCGCTTACCTTTGGGCCGGGGACGGGATCCTTTTCCGTAACGAGTTACGCTAATTTAGCCACCGGCTACAACGGGTTGGAATGGGGCGGGTATGTGTACGGAAATGATTCTCTTGGGCAAAGTTATTACATTTTTGACGAACCAGGAAACGGCCCCAGCAACGGAGCCTATCTGGCTTATGATCATAATGCCAACGATTGGACTCTTTCGTCAATGACCACGGCTTATGGGGCCCGTTATTCCTGGTGGGACAGTTCTATTTTATTTGCCGACTCCAGCCTGTCCGCTCTTGGTATAAGGCAAGGTACCAACTCTACGGAAACCCTCAGCCAGGCTTCAAACGGGGCGATCTCTTTAGCCATCGAGGTCGCTATGGGTTGCATGACGCGGTATCCCTACTACTGTACGGGGGGAGGGACGGAAAACTTGGTCTTGAACCTTCAGGACGATCCGGTCATGCTCTCTTCGCTTGCTAATGGGCAGTCGGTGGCTCTCTCTGTGACCGGAGGATGCGTGACAAGTGGCACCAGTTGTGATGGGACATCACCTGTTTCAAGCATCCCCGAACCCCCCACGCTCGTTCTCTTCGGGCCCAGCCTTTTCCTGATAAGCTATATCTACCGGAGAAAGAAAGCCGCCGCCTGACCATTTTTTCCTTACCACCTTCCTCAATTACCTTCTTCCATGGCCCATGTTCTTCAGGGGCCTATGATATTCCTGATGAATATTTTTGTTTCCGGTAACGGTATTTCTTTCATTCCGTACGCGCGTTCAAGTTCGGTGACCGAGACATTCGCTCGCTCAATAGCCAATCAAGTTCCAGACGGAGTGAAGCACACACTGGATTACAGATTCCCCCGGATGATTTTATCGGCGGCTTTCTGGGCATGTTCCACTTCTTTTCCATAAAGCGTGGTGGCATAACTGGGGTCCGTGAGGACGACCTCGGTGGTCAGCGGTTGAAATTCGTCATGGCGACTCGTGTCGATTTTGACCTTGACGGACATCCCGGGTCGTAAGGGATGTCCGGTCAGTTCGGACCTGGACAGACTGATTCGGACAGGAATCCGTTCGACGATATGGATGTAGTTGCCCGTTGCATTATTGGGGGGAAAAAGGCTGAACGTGCTGCCTCCCGAAGGGTCCAGGCCGAGGACTTTTCCGTGGTAGGTATGCTCCTTGCCGTAGGTATGGGAGACGATCTCGACGGTTTCTCCGGTTCGCACATCGGCGAGCCTGGTTTCCTTGATGTTGGCGGTGATCCACAGGTCATCCAGCGGAACGATCGCCATGAGTTTCTGTCCGGTCCTGATCTGCTCCCCGGCCTGAACCTGCCGGTTGCTGATGTAACCCTCCACCGGTGAGTAAATATTGGCGCGTTGATTCTCGATGTGGGCCTCCATGAACTCGGCCTTGGCCTTGGCCACGAAAGGGTTATCCAGTCTCGAGGTGCCCGTCACCAGAGCCTGAGCCTTGAGTAATTGGGCCGCCGCCTTGTCGAGAGTCCGGTTCAATTCATCCAGTTCGTCCTGAGTATCCGAAACCAGTTGGGCGGATACGGCCCCGGAGGGCTCGGCGCTGCGGTAGCGGGCGAGATCATGGGTCAAGCGCTCCTGTTTGGCTTGCAAGGCAGCGATTTCGGCCCGTTCCATTTCGACCTGGTGAAACAGGCCGCTGGTGGAACGGACGGCCTGTGCCAAAGACGATTCAGCCTTCAGTAGACGGAGTTGAGACAGATTGTGTTCTTCCTTGATCAGTAACTGTCCCCGGTGAACCGGCAGGGTATCCTCCACCAGGACATCGGAAACGATGCCGGTGGTCAGGGCCTGCACCGGAATGATGTTGCCGGTGACATAGGCATCATCGCTTTCCACCACGGGGCGCAAAAACAGGTACCAGTAAGACAGCAGGGAGAACAGGGCGATGCCGCTGAGTATTCCTACGCCGCGCAGTCGATGATGGCGGATTCGGGCGTGTTTGACCGGACCCGTTTTCATGACGCCCACCCTCCGAATCCTCCCCCAAGGGCCGTGGCTGTGTCCGTGATACTGTTCAGCCAATCCAGACTCTCTTCGGTTTTTTTCATTTGTTCACTCTCCAAACGGATCAAGGCATCGAGATAGGGTAATTTCCCTGAAATTCCTGAGCCGAATTTTTCCTGGTCGATCTCCGTTTCTGCGGTGCTGGCAGTGACCGCAGCAGAAATTTCTTCAAGACGTTCACGGCGATGCTTCATGGTCGACAGACCATCGGCAATTTCGCGTACGGCCACGAGCAAGGCATGGTTGTAGGCATCGATGGCACTGTTTCGGGCCGCTTCCGTCGCGTGCAATTGTCCCTCCAGAGCCCCTCCCTCAAAGATGGGCAAGTCAAAGGCCGGACCGTAGGCATAGGTTCCTCCGGCCGGGGTCACCAGATCGGAAATGCCGATACTGTTGAACCCCATCAGACCAACCAGATTGATATTGGGGTAAAAGGCGGCCCGTGCTGCTTTTTCCAGATGTTGGTTGCGTCTGATGTTCCATAGGGCGGCCTGCACATCCGGGCGCTGGGAAACGAGGTTCAGATCCACCCGGGCTGGAAGAGGGAATTGGTCCGGCCTCGACGGGACGGTTGGCGTCAGGGTGTCTTCAGGGCTTTTTCCGATCAATTCATAGAGTGCATAATTCAGGGAGGAAAGTTGACGCTGCAACTTTTCCAGTTCGTTCCGGGCTTCATGCCATTGGGTCTGACTGGTCAGCACGGGCGGTCTGGGTCCGATGCCCGTCTGAAAAGAGGTGTCGAGAAGTTTCATCCTTTCTTCGCTCAACTGGACGATGCGGGTTTGTCGTTCGACCAGTTCCTTGGCGCTGTGCAGGGCAAAATAGGTTTTGATGACGGCGGAACTCAGCATCAGGGCGCTTTCCCGGTACCTGGCCCGGGTGATTTCTTCCGAGGCTTCGGAAGCCTGGATCAGAGCGTCATCCCGGCCCCATAAATCCAGGTCGTAGTTGACCATGAGGGGAAACAGGGTCGCCAGATTGGCGGTGACCCCGCTGTACGGTTCGGTGGGACCGTTGCGCGAGATGCGCGTATGGATGATGGCCCCCCCGGAATTGACGTGGGGGTAAAGCAACGACTTGGATTTGAATACCAGGGCCTGGGCTTCCAGGAGGCGATTGCGCGCTTCGTCCAGGCCGGGATTATGCGCCAGCGCTTGCGCCACCAGCCGGTCGAGCGCAGGGTTGTGGAAGGATTCCCACCATTTGTCCGGAAGTGCGACATTTTCCTGGGGCTGCACGGCGGCATTGGCTTTCGTGAGCGCGGTGGGGACGGAGACCCCGCCCAGGACGGGGACGCTCGGGCTGACGGCGGGGACGCAACCCGCCAACGAACAGGCAAGTAGGAACGACAGACGTCTCATGGCTCTTCTCCAAGATTTTCGAGAATGATCAGGTCCGGATCGGGGAGGTGTGTCCGGGGCGGCGTCAGGAACCAGACGAGACAGGAAAAGAGCAGGGTGCCCCACGCCAGTAACTGAAAAAAGTCGTTGAAGGTCAAAAGGCCTGCCACTCTCTCCAGTTCGGTGTGCGCCGTATGGGAGTCGATCGGCGAAAACGACAAAAAACGCAAGGAATTGGAAGGATCCGGGGTGGTGAAAAGATTCCATTGATGGGCTTGCAGGCGATCCCAACCGATATCCGAGAACGTGATGGCCAAACCGGCAGCGATGTTTCTTGCCCCATTGAGCAGATCGAGCGCGTTCAATTGCTGGCTCTTCGGTACATGGCCCAGGGCGAGGGTCGTCATGGACGAAAAGAAGGGGCCGATCGCGGCGCCCAGGAAAAGTTGGGGGAGAAGCAGCAATTCCCAGGTTGCAGGGCGCAGATAACTGGAAATCCACCAAAAATTCAAGGCCATGGCCAGAAGGGACAGACTGGCTGGAATTCTTGGGTCCCAGCCGTTCTGGATGCGGTTCTGGGTCAGCAGGCTGAAGGGTTTGGAAAAAATGAATAGAGGCATAAACAACAGTCCCACGTGCCAGGCGGTATAGCCCTCCACCAACTGGAACCGGATGATGTACTGGACGATGCCCCCCTGCAGGAGCATGAAGGAGAGACAGAACAGGAGAGTGCCTGACCCAAAGTTGCGATGGGAAAAAAGAGAAAAGGAGAACAGGGGATTCTTGCTGCGGGCATTCCGAATCTGGAACAAGGCGAAACCGGTGAGTGTGAGGAACAGCATTCCCCATAACTCCTGAAAACGGCTGGAAAGATCGCTCAGCAGACCGACATCGAAGAACTCCTGCAACATCAGGGCAGAGGCGAAAAACAACCCAAAGGTCAGACTCTGGTCGAGGATGGGATAGGATCGGTCGATCACATCTTCCCAGTCGGCCAGCAACCCCCAGAGAATTCCGGCGATCAGGAGCGAAATCAGGAAGGAGGCGAAGAACAGCAACCGCCAATCTCCCAGTACGTAAGCGAACCAGCCGCCCAGCGCAGGTCCGACGGAAAAAGGGATGAATACCGCCAATCCCCAGAGAGCGGTGGCGGTGGGCTGGCGTTCGGTCTTGTAATATTCCAGGAGCAGAAAGAAGGAAGGAATGATGCCCAGCCCGGCGGCAAAGCCCTGAACGACCCGGAAACTGGTGAACAGGATCAGATTGTGGACGACGAACAAGGCCCCCAGGCTGGCAAAGGAAAACAGGAGAAAGGACGCGATGACGGTGACCTTGGGACCGAATCGTTTCATCAATGGGCGCGCGAAGAGGAAGGCGCATCCCAGCGCGGTAAAGTAATCACTCTGTCCCCATACCACGTAGGGTAGTCCTTCGTCCATCGAACCGGTGACATAGGGCAGCATGGGTAAATACGCGCCCGTATTGAGCAGGACCAGAAAGTGCCCGATGCCCAGGGCGAGGTTGAACAGGACGAACTGGGCGGGGGTGAGGAACCGCGAATAACCGGAAATTTTGAACATGAAGAAGGGGCTAGCGTTGTCCTTGGGTGACTGCCCAGACGGCCGCTTCAAGGCGTGAATGGAAGTTGAGTTTCTTGAGGAGGTTGCGAATATGGACTTTGACCGTGCTTTCCATGATGCCCAACTCGCGGGCGATCAACTTGTTGGACAGGCCCTGTGCCAAACACTGGACGATGCTGTCCTCCCGTTCGGTCAGGGCAGACGGTTGGCGCAATGTTTTCATCGAATCATCGCGCAAGGCAATGGCCAGGCAATGGGTCAACGTATCGCTGATGACGGTACGGCCGAACATGACTTCATTCAGGTGTCCGATCATCTGTTCGGGATCCGTGTCCTTCAGCAGGTACCCCTCTGCGCCGGCCCGAATGGCGGTCACCAGATCCTGGGGGTCGTCAGATACCGTGAGAATGACGATCTTGGTGTCCAACTCGGCCCCTTGCAGATGCTGGAGTGTCGCGATGCCGTCCAATCCTTTCTTCATGTTGAGATCCAGCAGGATCAGATCCGGTTTCAGTTCCAGGGCCTGAACGATGCCATCGTCGCCGGTATCGGCTTCGCCCACGGTCTTGAAATGAGGGGTGCTGGCCAGCAACTGGAGGACCCCGCGGCGAAACAGTGGATGGTCGTCGATGACCAGAACGCGAATCTCGTGCGGGGGGAGGGGCGGTGGCAAGAGAACCTCAGCGGGCGGTGTAAGGGGTTTGGGCAATGAAGGTCAGGGTAATGCGCGCGCCGTCGTCAGGGCGGCTATCGAAGGTCAGCACCCCGTTCAGGAAGGCAGCGCGTTCGCGCATGATCGTCAGGCCGAAATGTCCTCCGGAAGGGGCCGTTGACGGCCATCCCTGACCATTGTCTTCGATGCAGAGTTCCACCTGACGCAGGCTGTTGGCTTCCAGCGTGACCCGCGCCCAGGTGGCCTTGGCGTGCCGTTCAATGTTGATGAGGGCCTCGCGGATCAACCGCATCAGGTGAATTTCCTCGTTGGCCCCCAATTCCAGATTGTTCATGCGCTGCTCCAGAAGGATCTCGAAACCACAGCGCCGTTTGGCTTCCTGAACGACACTGGTCAGTTCTTCGGTGAAGGGCGTTTGACCTGGCGTGAGGCGGAAGGTGGTCAGAAGTTCGCGTAATTCCCGATAGGCACTGTTGAGGCCGGTCTTGAGTTCCTCCACGGTGGCCTGCAGTTCGGGCGAGGCCTTCGGTTCCAGATGGGTTTGCAGGAGCGAAACCTGGATTTTCAGGTAGGAGAGCGACTGGGCCAGGGAATCATGTAGTTCACGGGCGATGACGGCCCGTTCCTCGTATACGGCCAAACGATGGCGTTCTTCGGTGCGTCGCGCGTTGGCCAGGGCTGTGGCGACATGGCCGGCCAGAGTCTGCAGGATCTGGGCCTGCCAGGTTTTCAGGGTGTTTCCCTCCCGGATCTGGAAAGGCATGACCCCCTGCCATTGTCCGCCGCCTGTCAGAGGAATACTGACCAGATGGATCGTACCCACGTGATGTTCGCTGACGGCCGTGGGAGGGCGACCGGCGCCGAAACAGATGGAACAGCCCAGGGATTCACACAGTGCGGCCCGCTCGATTTCGGGTAAGGTGGTGGCGAGGGGGTAAGCGCGGCTGTCCTCTTCACGGCGCACGCAGACGATGCCCGGTCCCAGTTCCAGGGCTCGCTCCACATCGACGAGCATCTCCAGAAGGATTTCCTGGGTCAGGTCCTGTTCGGCCAGGCGGGTTGCCGTGCGATAGAGCAGTTGCAGAAGATGGTTGCTGTGTTGCAGTTCACGGGTTTTTTCTGCGACCCGCTGTTCGAGCCCCTCATACAAGACCGAGAGTCTCTCCACCATGGCATTGAACGCTGTGCCGACTTCGCCCAGTTCATTGTTGGGCTGGGGCGAGACGCGTACCGAAAACTGTCCGTTCTGGACGGCCTGGGCAGAACGCAGGAGGACCTTGAGGGGGATGAAGAAATCCCGCTGGAGATGAAGGACGATGGACAGGGTCAGCAGCAATGCGCCCAACAGGGTGGCCCCCTGAACCCAGCGCAGGGTCTGGATGCGGGATTCCAGGTCCTGTTCCAGTCCGTTGGTCACCTGATCGATCAGGTGGGTGAAGGCCGGAAGTGCCTGATCCAGCCAGCGCTGGTTGACCGGATCGGGGGGGGCCTCGAGATGAGCGCGCAGGTCCGGCCATGCCTGAAGCAGCAAGCCCGGCCACGGGCTCTCGGCGGGAAGGAATCCGTCCTCCGCCAGTTGGGGCAGGGGCTTGAGCCGAACGTCGCATTCCCTCGTTTTCTCCTCCTGAACTGCGTGGTTGCCCGTGAGATGTGCCACCTCCAGGCGCCAGACCAGCATGCGCAGTTCGGCGGTGTGATTGAGGAGGCGTGCTTCACCGCTGCTGTGGATCGTCATGCGCCAGGCGCTGAGGACGCCGAGCAGGACCAGAAGGAAGAGTAGCGCCAGGGAAAGAGCCAGACGCTGGCGCAGCGACCCCAGGCCCACCCGGCGACGCAAACCCGGGAGGCTCCAGGGACGTGCAGGAAGAAAGGACAGAGAGCGGGAAAACAGGTTCATGGGTAATTTTAACGCATCGTAAAGGTTATTCCAACCAAATGATTCACTGCATTTTCCGGTTTATTTCCCAGGGAGGGAATACCTCTTAGGAGGTAGAATGTTTCCGTCGACTACCCAATCATTGTCATACATCATGGCGCCATTTCTGCGATTATGACCCCGTGGTCGCGCGAGCCCTGAGAAGGGCGGACCCGGGGTTTTCTTTAACGAACGACAACATGAGGATCAATCATGAGTTTATACCAGCAACTGGGTGGCGAGGCGGCGGTCAATGCTGCCGTGGATATTTTTTACCGCAAGGTTCTGCAGGATGAGCGCATCAACCGTTTCTTCAGCGGAGTGGACATGGAAAAACAGGCAGCCAAGCAGAAGGCTTTCCTGACCATGGCGTTTGGAGGACCCAACAATTACACGGGCGCGGATATGCGTCGGGGGCATGCCCATCTGGTGGCGCAGGGGTTGAACGACAGCCATTTCGACGCAGTGGTGGAGGATTTGGGCGCTACCCTCAAGGAATTGGGGGTGTCCGACGCCTTGATCGCACAGGTGGCGGCAGTGGCTGAAACCACGCGCAACGATGTGCTGGGGAAATAACTTTTTTCCTTTTCGTTCCGGTCGGTGAGTTTTGTCCCCGTGGAGAGCCATTTCCACGGGGCTTTTTTATGCGAGGCGAGCATGACGATCATTCGGTTTCAGGGGCAGGATTTCGTGTACGAGGCACCCCGGACGGTGCTGGAAAGTTTGGCCGAACACGGGGTGGAAATTCCCTCGGGTTGTCGGGCCGGTGTTTGCCAATCCTGTCTGATGCGGTGTCTGGAGGGAGAGGTCCCCGCCGGGGCCCAGGAAGGCTTGAAACCCGCTTTGGTGGCGCAGAAGTATTTCCTGGCCTGCCGGGCTCGTCCTTCATCGGACCTGACGGTGGCGCTGGCCGACGCGGAGGGCTTGCGTCAGAAAGCACGGGTCCTTGCCGTGGAGTCCCTGAATCAGGATATCGTGGCGCTGCGCCTCAAACCGGAACGCCCTCTGGACTATCGGGCCGGGCAATATCTGCGTTTATACCGTCAGGCGGACCTGTCGCGCTGTTATTCCCTGGCCAGCGTTCCCGAACTCGATGACTGGCTGGAATTGCACGTTCGCCGGATTCCGGAGGGGCGGGTCAGTACCTGGGTACACGATCAGCTCCAGGTGGGTGCGCAGATCGAAATCGGGGATTCACTGGGACAGTGTTTTTATACCGCCGGACAGGAAGGACAGACCTTGCTGCTGCTCGGGACGGGGTCCGGCCTGGCCCCCCTTTATGGGATCGTGCGCGACGCCCTTGCCCAGGGGCATCTTGGGCCGATCTGGCTCTACCACGGCAGTTTTACGGTGGAGGGCCTCTATCATCAGGCTGCCTTGCAGCGCCTGGCCGAGCAGTTTCCCAATTTCCATTATGTTCCCTGCGTGGATCGTGCCAGCCCGGAAGCACAGTCGTTGAATGCCCGGGTGGGGACCGTGCTTGAAGCCGCCGTGAGTGATCACCGGGGATTTACGCGCCACCGTGTCTTTCTTTGCGGTCATCCGGACATGGTCAAGGAGGCGCGCCTCAAGATTTTTCTGGGCGGGGCATCCATGGCGGAGATTCATGCGGATCCTTTCCTGCCTTCGGGTACATGACGGGCTGAATCGTTCGTCCATACCGACAATTCAGTTGCCGCCAATTTACCCTGATCTTGCGCTACCATTATGATGACCAACTGGAGAGGCGTATGAGTGCCATTACATTAGCAGAAGCCAAGGCTCATCTAAGTTACCTCCTGGACCAAGTGGAAGCGGGGGAGGAAGTGGTGATCACACGCCGCGGACAACCTGTGGCGCGTATCTTACCGGTCGAGAAGCCCAAGCATGCTGTCAAGTCACTCGCCGGGTTTCGCAGTCGCATGCCACGCTGGCGCAAATCCAGTGCTGAGTTGCTGCGTGAAATGAGCGACGAGGGGGGGTGATGCTGCACCTGGCTATCGCTCATAACATATATGTATATGGCCCCTTCCATGCGGCCAACCTGATGAATGTCCACGCCAGTCGAGGCATCAAATAACGTCTGGGCGCATTACGGCGTCGCAAGGGGCAGAGAAGGGGAACTCCGGTCCGGCATCGATGCAACCGGGGTTGCCTGGGAGGCCGGGATTTCCAGTTCCACGGACTGCGCCCTGCAGGACAGGACGCCCGCCGTCTGCAAGGGTAAGGGTACCGGCTGGAAATCCGGGCGCCGCGCCCGCAAGACAAGCAGGTCCGGGTGTTCTCCGGCTTTTTGCAGCCACTGTCCCCATGCCTGGGACGTGGTCCAGCCTACCATCCCGCTGCGCGGAAAGGGTCGAGCGGACTCGGGGGGATGCAGCACGAGTTCCGGGAAGCGTTGATGCCGCGCAAATTGTTCCGGTCCGGTTACCACCAGGACCAGGGATGCTCCCCGGGCCAGGGCATGATCGATCCGGTCCGCCTCTTTCGGGTCCAGAGATTGACCTGCCAAAGCCAGGGCCTGCGCCGAGTCCACCAGGACATCGTCGGGCAAACGGGAATTTCCGGCCACCAGGATGATGGTTTTTCCCGTCAGGTCCTGAGCGCCGAAATCATCGATGCCCAGGGCCGGGATCCATCGTCCATACCCCGCAAACAGCCAGGGCGAATCCACCAGCGTATGCTCACCCTGTGGCTGCCGGCAGGACACCACCAAGTCATCGTTCAATTTCACGGGCAGCGTCTTATGGTGGGTAATCCAGGTCATTTGCCCGGTTCCGCGCAGTTGGTCCACCGTCAGGTACAGGGTTTCCGGCATTTTATGCGCGCAAGCGCGGAGCCAGCGAATTTCCTCGCCATGATCGGGTATCTCCGCCACGGGCCCCGGCGTTTCCGCGCAGCCTGCCATGACAAGCATGAACGCCCCCTGTATCACCGCTGCCAGACGCATCGTTTATCTCTCCCGCCGATCATGTCCGGGCCATTATGGCGTACGGATTACCCCCCAACTGCGTTAGAATGGGCACCAATTTTTTCTATTTGTCGGAACCTCCTGTCATGCGCGCCAGCCAACTGTTTATCCCTACCCTCAAGGAAGCCCCTGCCGAAGCCGAACTGATCAGTCACCAACTGATGTTGCGGGCGGGTCTGATCCGGCGCCTGGGCAGCGGGCTCTATACCTGGATGCCCCTGGGGTTGCGCGTGTTGCGCCGGGTGGAGGCGGTGGTGCGGGAAGAAATGGACCGGAGCGGCGCCCAGGAAGTGTTGATGCCTGCCATTATCCCTGCCGAGTTATGGCAGGAAACGGGCCGCTGGGACAAGTTTGGCCCCCAGATGCTGAAAATGAAGGATCGTCACGAGCGGGATTTCTGTTTCGGTCCCACCCACGAAGAAGTCATCAGTGACATTGCACGCCGGGAGATTCGCAGTTATCGGCAACTTCCCGTGAATTTCTACCAGATCCAGACCAAGTTTCGCGACGAGATTCGCCCCCGTTTCGGGGTCATGCGTGCCCGCGAATTCGTCATGAAGGATGCCTATTCCTTTCATGCCGATCGCGCCAGCCTGGAATCCACGTATGTCCTCATGGTTCAGACCTATCAACGGATCTTCACCCGTCTGGGCCTGGAATTTCGTGCGGTCTCTGCCGACACTGGAGCCATTGGGGGGTATGCCTCCCAGGAGTTCCATGTCCTGGCGGATTCCGGTGAAGATGCTCTGGCCTTCTGCCCCCATTCCGATTACGCGGCCAACGTGGAACTGGCCGAGGCGCTGGCTCCCACGACTCCTCGTCCCGCGCCCTCCGCGCCTCTGACCACGGTGTCCACCCCCGGCATCACGACTTGTGAGGCCGTGGCGAAGGCCCTGAATCTGCCTCTCGACCGGATCGTGAAATCCCTGCTGGTCATGGATGACGAACAACACCCGCACCTGCTGCTTCTGCGCGGGGATCATATCCTCAACGAAGTCAAAACCGAAAAACTCCTGGGTTCGTTCCGTTTGGCCTCGGACTCTGAAATCATCCAGTGGCTGGGCCCCGTCAAAGGTTTTGTCGGTCCCGTCGGTCTGCCCGCCGGCATCACCCTGTGGGCGGATCGGGCTGTGCCTGTTCTGGCCGACTTTGCCTGTGGCGCCAACCAGCCCGACGCCCACTTCATCCAGGTCAATTTCGGTCGGGACTTGCCTGAACCGGAGCGGGTAGTGGACCTGCGTAACGTGGTTGCTGGCGACCCCTCCCCCGATGGCCGGGGCTTCCTCGAATTGGCGCGGGGGATCGAAGTCGGGCACGTTTTCCAGTTGGGGGCCCGGTACAGCGAGGCCATGGGGGTCAACTATCTGGACGAAGAAGGCCGTTCCCGGGTAGTGGAAATGGGGTGTTACGGCATCGGGGTCAGTCGCATCGTGGCGGCAGCTATCGAGCAACATCATGACGCGCGGGGGATTTGTTTTCCCCCGGCGCTGGCCCCTTTCCAGATCAGCCTGATTGCCCTGGGGCTGAGCAAGAGCCCCCTGGTGCGGGACATGGCAGAACGCCTCTATGCCGACTTGCGGGCGGCGGGGGTGGAGGTGCTCTTTGACGATCGCGACGAACGCCTGGGCGTGATGCTCGCCGACCAGGAATTGATGGGGATTCCCTGGCGCATCGTGGTCGGCGAACGCAACCTGAAAAATGGGTGTGTGGAAGTTCAGGGTCGGCTCGAAACCAGTGCCCGCCTGGTCTCTGCCGAAACCGTCGTAGCGCTGGTGTCCGCACAGCTCGACCGGAGATAGGAAAAGTTTTTTCTGGATCGGATGGTTTCCTTGACAGGGGTTCTGGCTTTTTCGTAGAATCATCCCATGAACTCAAATTTCACTTCCGCTCTTCTTTTCTGCACAGGATCCCTCCTGCTGCTGCGCCTTGCGCGCTAAAATCCTTCTTCTTCCATATTTCCATCGTTGTGTATCGATCCCCCTCCCCTGAGGGGTCCTCCGCCATGAATGAAAGTCTCTGGACTTTCAAGGACGAGACCATGAATACTGTAAAAATTTTTGATACGACCCTGCGCGATGGCGAACAAAGCCCCGGCGCCTCCATGACCCGTGAAGAAAAGGTCCGCATTGCTCGCCAGTTGGAGCGCTTGCGCGTGGACGTGATCGAGGCGGGCTTTCCTGCGGCCAGTCCCGGCGACTTCGAGGCCGTCAAGGCGGTGGCCGGCGCGATTCGGGAAAGCACTGTCTGCGGATTGGCCCGTGCCCAGGAAAAGGATATCCGCAGCGCGGCAGAAGCCCTGGCCCCCGCTCCTTCAAAACGCATTCATACCTTTATCGCCACCTCTCCCGTGCACATGGAACGCAAGTTGCGCATGACCCCGGCGCAGGTGCTTGGGCATGCGGTGTCGGCCGTGACGCTGGCCCGACAGTTCACGGATGATGTGGAGTTTTCCTGCGAGGATGCGGTCCGTTCCGAACCGGACTTCCTGTGTCGGGTGATCGAGGCGACGATCCGGGCGGGTGCCCGCACCATCAATATCCCGGATACCGTGGGCTATGCCATTCCCTTTCAGTATGGGGCGCTCATTGCCGACTTGATGAACCGTGTTCCCAATGCCGATCAGGCGGTTTTTTCGGTGCATTGTCACAACGATCTCGGTTTGGCCGTCGCCAATTCGCTGGCTGCCGTGCTGGCGGGGGCCCGGCAGGTGGAATGTACGATCAACGGACTGGGGGAGCGCGCCGGGAATGCCGCCCTGGAAGAGATCGTCATGGCGTTGCGCACGCGCCGGGATGTATTCGGCTTGACCACGCGCATCGATACCACCCAGATCGTCCCGGCCAGTCGTCTGGTCTCCACCATCACCGGTTTTCCGGTGCAACCCAACAAGGCTGTGGTGGGGGCCAATGCCTTTGCGCATGAATCCGGGATTCATCAGGACGGGGTCCTCAAGCATCGGGAAACCTACGAGATCATGAGTGCCGAGGAAGTGGGTTGGAAAGCCAACAAGTTGGTGCTGGGCAAACATTCGGGACGCAACGCCTTTCGTACCCGCTTGCAGGAGTTGGGCATCGTGCTGGATTCGGAGGCCGCGCTCAATGCCGCCTTCCAGCGTTTCAAGGTGCTGGCCGACAAGAAGCATGAGATTTTCGATGAAGATCTTCAGGCCCTGGTGGGGGAAGAAGTCGGAGAAGGCCAGAATGATCACTACGGACTGGTTTCCCTGATGGCGCATAGCGAAACGGGGGAGCCCCCCCGGGCCCGCCTGGTTTTGACCCTGGGAGGAGACGAACGGACCACGGAGGCGGAGGGGAGCGGCCCGGTGGATGCTTCTTTCAAGGCCATCGAGCAGGTGGCGCAAAGTGGTGCCGAGTTGCAACTCTATTCGGTCAACAACATTACCAGCGGCACCGAATCCCAGGGGGAAGTGACCGTCCGGCTGGCTCTGGATGGGCGCATCGTCAACGGGCTGGGGGCGGACACGGACATCGTGGTGGCCTCTGCGCGTGCCTATCTGAATGCCTTGAACAAACTGCAGGTGCGCACGGAACGGGTCAATCCGCAAGTGTGAAGATCATGGGACGGGCCCTGTGGCAGTTCATGCTCATGGTGGGGCGAAAGTTTCAACAGGACCGCTGCATGCAATCGGCATCCAGCCTCACCACCACCACGCTTTTCGCGCTGGTGCCACTGATCACCTTCAGTATCGACATCTATTCTCTTTTCCCGGAATTTGGGCATTTCGGGAAGGTCGTGCGAGGGTTTCTGCTGGCCAATCTCCTGCCTGATGTGGCGGCCCGACTGGTCGCGGTTTATGCAACCCAGTTCTCCGGGCACGCTGCCCAATTGACCTATCTGGGGCTGGGTATGCTGATGGGGACGGTGTTTTCCCTGATCCTGACGGTGGATCACACCTTCAATGCCATCTGGGGAACGGCTCCTCGTCGTCCCCTGCACACCCGTTTGGCGATCTATGGGGGGTTGATCCTTCTGGGGCCCCTGCTTTTCGGGTTGGGGCTATGGGGGATGACGCTCCTGGTGCAGACGTCCATCGGGTGGGCCGGGAAGGGCGCACACCTGACTCATCTGGTGCTCAAGTGGCTGTCTTTTCTGGTCATGGCGGCAGGGTTGGCACTGGCCTTCTACAAGGTGCCCGATCACCCAGTGCGGCGTCGGCATGCCCTGTTTGGCGGCGTATTGGGTGCCTTGCTGTTTGAAATCATGAAAAATGGCTTCACCTGGTTTGTCGCCCACCTCTCCAGTTATACCCTGATCTACGGCGCTTTTGCCGCCTTCCCCATTTTTCTGGCATGGATTCATCTGTCCTGGGCCGTGATCCTGTTTTCCGCGGTGCTGACGGCCTGCCTGCCCCAGTGGAAGGAAAAATCCTTTCCCAGGACGCCGAAAACGCATAAAAATTGATTTGAATCAAAGGTAAATCACGATTTCTTTTGTATCTTTGAACCATGCGCCGGACATGCTCAGGGGAGCGGTACCATCAGGGCGCAGACAACGAGATGAGGGGGGTGTGATGAGCGTTACTTGGATGGAAATCATTGGAATCGTAGGGCCAGCCGTTCTCATTTTCATGCTGGACAATGCGGTGTGGCATAAATAACTTTTGCTCCTGTCCCCCGGTGAGGGGAACCGAAAGAACGAGAGAGCCGGGAAATCCCGGCTCTCTCGTTTATGGGAGTGCGTTGCAGTTGTGCAACGCGATAAAGTTGCGTCATACTACGGGTATGAGACGATGAATCCTGCCTGGTAATTTTTCCTTATGATCCGGATAAAAAATACTTAGGGTTGCTTATACTGGATTCAGGATATCATCGACAGATAACCATAAATCCCTGGGGGGAAGTCCTGTGTCTTTGGAATCTTCCGGGGGCCAAAATAATGCGGCAACGCTTGATTGACGGAGAAAACATACCATGCATCTGGGGCGCAAGACCTTATCCAAGTATTTGATCGAAAATGTCAGTGGCACCAAGGATGGGGCCGATCTGGCTGCCCTGCTGGTGGATGTGGCCGCTGCAGTGAAAGCCATTTCCGCCCTGAGTTCGAAGGGTGCGTTGGGCGGTGCGACGGGCAGCATGGATACCACCAATGTGCAGGGCGAGACCCAGAAGAAACTGGATGTCCTGTCCAACACGGCGTTCGTGAACACCTTCGAATTGGGCGGACTGGTGGCGGGAGTCGCCTCGGAAGAGATGGATGATCCCTTCCCCGTGCGCGCACCCCATAAGCGCGGCCCCTTTCTGGCGATTTTTGATCCGCTGGATGGCTCATCCAATATCGATGGGAATGTCTCGGTGGGTTCCATTTTTTCGATCCTGCGTGCGCCTGAAGGGAGAGAGCCCGAGGTGCAGGATTATCTCAAGCCCGGGACCGAACAGGTGGCGGCCGGGTATGCCCTGTATGGCCCGGCAACTCTGCTGGTCATCACGGTGGGCAAGGGAACCCATGGCTTTACCCTGGACCGGGAAGTGGGCAACTTCATCCTGACCCATCCGGATATCCAGATTCCGGCGGATACCAACGAATTTGCCATCAACACCTCCAACGAGCGTTTCTGGGAGCCCCCGGTCACCCGTTACATCAGCGAATGCAAGGCGGGCAAGACGGGCGTGCGCGAGCGCGATTTCAACATGCGCTGGATTGCTTCCATGGTGGCGGAAGTGCACCGTATCCTGATTCGCGGCGGGATCTTCCTGTACCCACGGGATACCAAGGAACCTGTGAAGCCCGGGCGTCTGCGGCTCCTGTACGAAGCCAACCCCATGAGCATGATCGTGGAGCAGGCGGGCGGGCTTTCCAGCACGGGCCGGGAACGTATCATGGAAGTGGTGCCCACCCAGATCCATCAGCGCATTGCGGTCATTCTGGGGTCCCGTCACGAGGTGGCCCGGGTGGTCCAGTATCACCAGGAGCACGACGAAGGAAAGGGAGAACCCTTTTCTTCCCCGCTGTTCAGCGAGCGTGGCCTGTTCCGGGCCTGAGAAACTTAGTAAAATAATTGCATAAAAGAGGTCATCGATCATGTCCCGCAAACACCCTATCATTGCCGTGACGGGCTCTTCCGGTGCTGGTACCACCACCGTGATGAACAGTTTCAAACATATTTTTCGCCGTGAAAAGATCACCGCCCAGTTGGTGGAGGGCGATTCCTTTCACCGTTACAATCGCGCAGAAATGAAAGCGCAGATGAAGGAACGGGAAGACAAGGGCAATCGCAATTTCAGCCACTTCGGTCCCGAGGCCAATCTCCTTGAAGAATTGGAGAACCTGTTCAAGACCTATGGTGCGACCGGGATGGGTAAAGTCCGCAAATATCTGCACGATGCCGGTGAAGCCGCTCCCTACAAGCAGGAACCGGGGACCTTCATCCCCTGGCAGGACATCGAGTCGGGGACCGACCTGATGTTCTACGAAGGGCTGCATGGCGGCTATGCCGACGACAAGGTCAATGTGGCGGCCCAGGTGGATCTGTTGGTGGGCGTGGTTCCCATCATCAATCTGGAGTGGATCCAGAAACTCCACCGGGATCAGAAATTGCGGGGCTATTCTCAGGAAGCCGTCATGGACGTGATCCTGCGCCGCATGCCCGATTACGTCAACCACATCTGTCCCCAGTTTTCGCGCACCCACGTCAACTTTCAGCGCGTGCCCACCGTGGATACCTCCAACCCCTTCATCGCCAATGACATTCCCAGTCCGGATGAAAGCATGGTGGTGATCCGTTTTTCTGATCCGCACGGTATCGATTTCCCTTATCTGCTGTCCATGTTGCACGATGCCATGATGACCCGTCCCAATACGCTGGTGGTTCCTGGTGGCAAGATGGGCCTGGCCATGCAATTGATCTTTACGCCCATGATTCTCAAGATGATGGATTACAAGCGCAAGGCTGCTTGCTGATGGGACAGGTTGCTCCCCTGCCGCGCCTGATCATGTTTGACCTGGACGGTACCTTGGTGGATACCGCCCTTGAGATTGCCTGCTCCGTGAATCAAACCCTGGACGAGGCGGGTTTTGACCCTTTGCCTGCGGCGTTGATCCGGGAGTGGATCGGCAAGGGCACCGCCTGGTTGTTTGCCACCGTGTTGCAACGGGTGACGGGGCAGGATGAGGAACGGGCGGCACAATTGTATGACCGGTACTACCCGCGCTTTCTGCAGGTCTATCATGACCTGACCGGAATTCACAGTCGGCCTTATCCCGGTGCGCCCGAGGCCCTGGAAGCCCTGCGTTCGGCGGGCTGCCAACTGGCCGTCGTGACCAACAAGGATCGGGACTTGTCCCAACGTTTGCTGGACAGTCAGGGCCTGGCCCAGGCCATCGACATTCTGGTGGGGGGCGGAGATACCCCGGAAGGAAAACCCAGCCCCCAGCCGCTCCAGAAGGCCCTGGTCGATGCAGGGTTGGGCGCGCAGGACGCTCTTTTTGTGGGGGACTCCAGCAACGACATCCAGGCCGCGCGCCGTGCCGGTGTAACAGTCTGGGCGTTCAACCATGGGTATAATCACGGGGAACCCATTGCTGCGGCCAATCCTGACCGCGTGCTGGACAGTTTTCCGGAACTGCTTCAACGGTTGGGGGTAGAACCCCCACTGGCTTCATTTTCCTTCTAACTCCATCCACATTCCGAGGATACATCATGGCTCTCATTTCCCTGCGTCAGTTGCTCGATCACGCCGCCGAACACGGTTACGGTTTGCCTGCCTTCAACGTGAACAACCTGGAACAGATCCAGGCCATCATGGAAGCCGCAGCAGCCACCAACAGTCCCGTCATCATGCAAGGTTCAGCCGGTGCCCGTAAATATGCCGGCGAGCCTTTCCTGCGCAAGTTGATCGAAGGCGCTGTGGAAATGTATCCCGATATTCCCGTCTGTATGCATCAGGACCATGGGGCCAGCCCTGTCGTGTGCCAGCGTTCCATCCGCTCCGGTTTTTCCAGCGTGATGATGGATGGATCCCTGATGGAAGACATGAAGACTCCTTCCAGTTTCGAGTACAACGTCAATACGACACGCCGTGTGGTGGAAATGGCCCACGCCGTGGGCGTCTCGGTGGAGGGCGAACTGGGCTGTCTGGGTTCCCTGGAATCCGGCATGATGGGGGAAGAGGATGGACACGGGTCCGATGACAAGTTGAGCCATGACCAGTTGTTGACGGATCCCGAACAGGCGGCAGACTTCGTTCGTCAAACGGAAGTCGATGCCCTGGCCATTGCCATCGGGACCAGTCATGGGGCCTACAAATTTACCAAGGCGCCCACCGGTGATACCTTGGCGATCTGGCGCGTGAAGGAAATCCATGCCCGTATTCCTAATACCCATCTGGTCATGCACGGCTCTTCCTCCGTGCCTCAGGACTGGCTCGAAATCATCCGTGCCAATGGCGGAAACATCAAGGAAACCTATGGCGTGCCCGTGGAAGAAATCGTCGAAGCCATCAAGTATGGCGTGCGCAAGGTCAACATCGACACCGATATCCGTTTGGCCATGACCGGGGCCATGCGTCAACTCATGTTCAAGAAACCCGAAGAATTCGACCCGCGCAAGTTTCTGGCCGAGGCCCGCAAGGCCGCCACGGGGATCTGCAAGGCCCGCTTCGAGGCTTTCGGCAGCGCCGGACAGGCCAGCAAGATCAAGCCGATCTCCCTGGAAGTCATGGGGGACCGCTATGCCAAGGGTGAACTCAAACCCCAGGTGCGCTAGGATCCCGGAGCGCCAGAACTTTTTTTCATCCCAAACTTATCGACAAGAGATTTCATCATGACGCAAGGTACAACCTCCACGGCAACGATGGCCAATGCCATTCGCGCACTGGCGATGGATGCGGTTCAAAAAGCCAATTCCGGCCACCCCGGCGCGCCCATGGGCATGGCAGAAATGTCCGTGGCCCTGTGGGACCGACATTTGAGACACAATCCCACCAACCCGCACTGGGCGGACCGCGACCGTTTCGTCCTGTCCAATGGTCATGCTTCCATGCTGCTCTATGCCCTGTTGCACCTCACGGGCTACGATCTGCCCATGGAGGAACTCAAGGCGTTCCGCCAGTTGCACAGCAAGACTCCCGGGCATCCGGAGTATGGCCTCACCGTGGGCGTGGAAACCACCACCGGCCCCCTGGGGCAAGGGATCACCAATGCGGTGGGTTTCGCTCTGGCAGAGCGCCTGCTGGGTGAACAGTTCAACAAGCCCGGGCATATGATCGTGGATCACCATACCTACGTGTTCATGGGCGATGGCTGCCTGATGGAAGGGATCAGTCACGAAGCATGCTCTCTGGCAGGGACCCTGGGGCTGAATAAACTCATCGCCTTCTGGGATGACAACGGTATCTCCATCGACGGTCACGTGGAACCCTGGTTTTCGGAAGATGTGCCCGGACGATTCGAAGCCTATGGCTGGAATGTGGTTCGACCCATCGATGGACATGATGTGGAGGCGGTATCGAAGGCCATCGAGGCCGCCAAAACCAGTACCAGGCCCACCCTGATCTGCTGCAAGACCATCATCGGCAAGGGCAGCCCCAACAAGCAGGGGACCCACGATGTGCATGGCGCTGCCTTGGGCAATGAGGAAATTGCGGCGACCAGAAAGATGATCGGCTGGAATTATGGCCCCTTCGAAATCCCTGCAGAAGTTTATGCGGCCTGGGACGCCAAGGCGCGTGGGCAGGCCCGGGAGGCCGAGTGGAACCGGCGTTTCGCGGCCTACCAGGCTGCCTACCCCAGCGAGGCGGCCGAGTTCACCCGCCGCATGAAGGGGGATTTGCCCGCCAATTTTGAACGGGCCGCCCTGGAATTCGTGGCCAAGTGTCGGGACAAGTCAGAAAGCATTGCCACCCGCAAGGCCAGTCAGAATACCCTGGAAGCCCTGAGTCCCGCCCTGCCCGAGTTTTTTGGGGGATCGGCGGACCTGACGGGATCCAACCTGACCAACTGGAGTGGCAGCAAGCCGATGAATGCCACCACCCCCGGAAATTATCTGAGTTACGGGGTGCGGGAGTTCGGCATGAGCGCCATCCTCAATGGGGTAGCCCTGCATGGCGGGTTCATTCCCTATGGCGGGACCTTCCTGACCTTCTCGGATTACAGTCGCAATGCCCTGCGCATGGCGTCTTTGATGCGGATTCGCAGTATCTTCGTGTTCACCCACGATTCCATTGGCCTGGGAGAAGACGGCCCGACGCACCAGTCCATCGAACATGTGTCCAGTTTGCGCCTGATCCCGCACATGGACGTCTGGCGTCCCTGTGATACCACGGAAACGGCGGTTTCCTGGGATGCAGCCATCCGTCGCAAGGATGGCCCCAGTTCCCTGATTTTCAGCCGTCAAAACCTGCCCTTCCAGACCCGTACGCCCGAGCAGATCATCGAGATCAGCAAGGGGGGCTATGTCCTGAAGGAAGCCGATGGGGCGGCACAGGCCATTCTCATCGCCACCGGTTCGGAAGTGGGGTTGGCTGTGGAAGCGCAAAAACTTCTGGCGGCGGAAGGCATTGCCGTGCGTGTGGTATCCATGCCCTCCACCTCGGTTTTCGACCGTCAGGATGCAGAGTACCGCGCCACCGTTCTGCCCAGACACGTGCCCAAGGTGGCCGTGGAAGCAGGCAGCACGGCACTGTGGTGGAAGTACGGCTGTAGTGCCGTGGTGGGGATCGACACCTTCGGGGAATCCGCTCCCGCCGGGGCCCTGTTCAAGCACTTTGGTCTGACCGCCGACAAGGTGGCCGCCACGGTCAGGGGCGTTCTCTAAACCGAACGTAACGCTCAAAAAATGGCCTTCCCTCGCAAGGGGGAAGGCCATTTTTATTTCAATTCCGAACAGGTTGTTGTAGTTTAACAACACCGGAATTTTTTTTTTACTAATTGTTACAAAACTATTTACAGGTTCATTAAGCGGGTGTTAATTTTTGACCTGGCGCAAATCGCCCCATCTTGGGACGGGATGCACCAATTCGGTTCCTACAGAAAAACATAGGGGGTTTCAGAATGAAGGTATCCAACCTGCTTGGAAAGGCAAAGGGCTCAGCCCTGTTGCTGCTGGGCACGGCATCCGTGGTGGTATCCATGGACGCCAATGCCATTCCGGTCTTTGCTCGGCAAACCGGCTTTAAGTGCGTGGCTTGCCACGTTGGGGGCATGTTCCCGCAACTCACTTCACTCGGTCGTATGTTCAAGTTGACCGGTTACACTCTGGGTAACCGTCCCAACCTGGATGGTCTGGAAGTTCAGAACGACTATCCGCCCGTCGCCGTCATGGTGCAGGGTGCGAAGCAGTACTACAACAACACGGCACATGGTAACAATGGAAATGCGCCTTCATCGGCAGCCGATCTGCAGGTGGTGAGTTTGTTCGCTGGCGGCAAGATCACCGACAACTTCGGGGCCTTCATCCAATGGACGGGGCAGAAATACTCCAACATGCAAGCCGATGGAACGCAGGCAGGTTATGGTGCTGCGGCAATCGACAATACGGAATTCCGTTATGCCGATCGTACGGTAACCCCCAACAGCGACCTGATTCTGGGAGCCTACATCAACAACCGTGCCATGATGTCCGATGTCTGGAACAACTTTGGCGCCTGGGAATCCGGCTGGATCAATTACTTCAACGCCGGGAATGCCCAAGCACCGACCACTTACCTGATGGGCGAATCGTCCCAGCATGCCGCCGTGGGGGTGGGGGGGTATTTCTTCAAGGACAAGACCTGGTACGGTGAACTGGCCATCTACAAGTCACCCACCCATGGCCCCTTCTCGGTGCTGACCGCAGGTGCTACCTCGGTCGGGAGTGGTGGAGCGACGTCACTGTTGGAGCCTTCTCCGTACTTCCGCTTTGCCTACAACAAGGAATGGGGCGCCAACAGCTTCGAGGCTGGGGTTCACGGGATGATGTCTTACGTGTATGGTACCCCGCTCTACGGCGTACAGGCCTCTCAGGTCGGCGGTCCGGTCAGTGCTTATCATGACGTCGGTTTGGATGCCCAGTACCAGTACGTGCTCGATCCGCATTACTTTGCCGCCCATGCCCGTGTGACCCGCGAATTGATGAACAACACTCCTGGGATGGCGAATTATGCGGGGTTGATTGCTCAAAATGCGACCGACAACCTGACCGAAACCTACTTGGATGCAACTTACGTCTATGAAGCCAAGTACGGGGTACAGTTGAGTTATGCCAGTGCAACGGGGTCCAGCGATACGGGTCTGTATGGCATGGCGGTCAATGGAGCAGGGTCTCCGACGGGAAGTCCCAACTGGACCTCCTGGACGCCGAATATCTTCTGGCAACCGTACCAAAACCTGCGGATCGGGTACATGTACACCTACTATACGCAGATGGGTGGGGTGAACAGTGGAAATAGCCTCGTTATGAACGGTGGCAAGTTCAGTCCAGCGAACTTCAATACCTCCATGCTGTACGTCGGGTTCATTTATTAATAGGGGATGAATATGAAAAATGTTAAGACCATTCTGACCCTTTCCGCCTTGTCACTGGCGCTGGGGGCATGTTCCACCGGCATCACCAAGAGTCGGAATCTGGGGAACCCGAACGTGTCCGGCAATACGCTGGCTCAGCAGGTGTGTTCGATCTGTCATGGCAACATTGGAAACTCGGTCAACGGTAACTCCGTCAACCCGACCTTCCCGAATCTGGCGGGTCAGCAGAAGGATTACCTGGTCGCTCAGATGACGGCGTTCCACGACAAGTCCCGCAAGGATCCTGCTGCTCAGCAGATGATGTGGGGGATTGCCCGCAACTTCACGCCCAAGCAGATCGATGAGTTGGCTACGTTCTACTCCAACCAGAAACCTCTGCCCAACCCCGCTCACGGCAATTCTGCCTTGATCGCCGAAGGCCAGAAGATTTTCAGCGAAGGGTTGCTGGACAAGGGCGTGCCTGCCTGTATGGGCTGTCATGGTTCCAATGCCGAAGGCAATGGGGTAATCCCACGCCTGGCCGGACAACACGCCGACTACGTGTACAAGCAGTTGAATGTGTACAACCGCGATGCCAAGACGGCGGATGGCAAGGAAAACGTGCCGGATTCCGCGCTTGAGCGGCCCACTGGTGGTGTGATGGAAATGGTGGCCAGTGCTTTGACCGACCAACAAAAACGCGCCATGGCCGCCTACGTGCAGTCACTGCGCTAAAATATCATCGCCCCCGCTTTACTGGGGGGCAACCGGTTGTATCTTTGCCCCGCTTCGGCGGGGCATTTTTATTCACACATTTACCACCTATTATCACTCGTTCCGCTTGTGCTCAAAAGGACGCGGATTTCAAAGCAGGTTGCCTTTAAAGACGCAATCCGTTCAGCCGGGTGTACTTCTGTCTTCGTCATCCAACCTGTTCAGAATGGCAAGTGCCTGGATCGTGTCACCGGTGGCAGCCAAGGCTCGGAAATGGTTTTCGGTATCCCAGGCCGCCAGTGCCTGAGCACTCAATTCTTCCACCAGTTTGTTCATGCTCAGACCGCGACTCCTTGCCAGTGATTTCAACCGTTCACTCGTGTTATCTGGCAGTCTAATTGTCAAGGTGCTCATTGCCATTCCTCCAGACATTGCGCGGGTGTCAGAACGCGCAGATTTCCAAGCCTCAATTCGCCTCCGCGTAGATCACGCACATTATGAGTAATCATCGCCAAGGCGCTTCCTGCCAACGCAAGTTCGATCAAGTGGTTGTCCGCCTCGTCCGGTAGATTGGGGCGCCATCCGTAGTACACCGTGACCCATCGCCCTTGCTTTGCTAACGCTGCCAGCACTTGTATTCGTTCAACAGGCGTCGTCGTTTCGCCCCAAACTGGTCGCCCCAACAAATCCTGGTATTCCAGCCACAACGCATTGCCGAACAAAGCTTGCAGGTTGCCGGTCAGCGCCCGACGTAACACCTCACGCGAAGGCCCACCTCTGGAACGCAAGCCCGCAACAAAAAC